>NZ_BAABGZ010000007.1:0-9320 GCF_039541835.1 Hymenobacter saemangeumensis
TACTCCTCGCCCATGAAGGCCAGCGCCAACGGCGTGAGCACGACGGTGCAGGAGTTTGCCGACGACCTGCCCGTGTTTGAGCTCAACCCGGCCTACAACACGCAGGGCAACACCGTCACGCCCTTCCCCACCCTGTTCACGTACGAGGAAGGTCGCCTCTCCAGCACGCTCAACACGTTTGACCGCGGCTGGCTGGTGCCCGGCGTAAGCGAGGACCTGCAGCCGCTGCGCGGCTACTCGGCCCAAACCAACGCCAACACCGTCGTCGACATCGCCGGGGTGCTGCAGAACGGCCCGGTGAGCTACGCCGTGACCCGCGGCAACAGCTCGGAAGCCGGCTGGCAGCTGCTGGGCAACCCCTACCCCGCCCCCATCGACTGGGACGTGGTGCGCAGCACCGGCATGCTCACGGGCATCGAAGACGCCATATATGTGCACAAGCCCACGGGGCGCTACACGGGTTCCTACGCCGCCTACGTCAACGGCATCGGCTCGAATGGCGGCGTGAAAGACCTGGCGTCCATGCAGGGCTTCTTCGTGCGGGCCACGGCCCCCACCGGCGCGGTAAGCTTCACCAACGCCGCGCGCCACACCAGCTACACCGCGCCCACCTTCTTCCGCCCCGGCACGCCCAACCCGGCCGCCAGCGCTGCCAAGCCCGTTATCCGCCTCGAAGCACGCAACGCCGCCGGCCTGGCCGATGAAGCCGTGGTGTACTTCGAAGCCGGCGCCGGCCTGGGCTTCTCGCCCCAGCACGACGCCCACAAGGTGCAGCTCAACGCCGACGGCCGCCCCAGCCTGTGGAGCCAGATGGGCAACGAAAGCCTCTCCATCAANAAGCCACACGCTGGTGCTCACCGGCCTGCAGGATGTGCCCGCCGGCACGCAGGTGTGGCTGGAAGACCGGGTGCTGAACACGCGCCAGAACCTGGCCACCGCCGGCACCTACGCCTTCCGGATGGACGCCCGCTTCAGCGGCCCGCGCTTCTTCCTGCAGCTGCTGGCCCCGGCCGCCCCGCTGGCCAGCACCAACGCCCAGCTCGAGGCCCGCACGGCCCTGTACCCGAACCCCACGGCGGGCCAGGTGCAGCTCGAGCTCACCGGCCTCAAAGCCCAGGGCCCGGTGAAAGTGGACGTGGTTAATACCCTCGGCCAGGTCGTGCTGCAGGCCAAAGCCCCGGTGCGCCAGGGCGCAGTAGCCGAAACCCTCGACCTGAGCAGCCTGCCCACCGGCATCTACTCGGTGCGCGTGCACGCCCAGGAAGGAACCGTCGTCAAGCGACTGGTGAAGGAATAACCACCGCTTTCTGCAAAAAAAGAAAAGCCCCGTCAGCGTCTGACGGGGCTTTTTGCTTTTCAGTAAGCGGGGCGCAGTGCCGCTGCTGGCAAGCGTTGGTTCTGCCTGGCAGGGGCAGGCTCCCAACCCATTGCTGGCCCCGCGTTTCCCAGGCGCTAAGCGGCTTGGGCCCGGGCTACTCCGTGCTGGCACGGATGGAAATAACCCGGGAAAATACCCAATGGCCCGGATTGTATGCCTCTGGCTATGCCGGCAACCTTTACGCTTGCAGAATCATGCGCCAACAGCCCTGCTATTCGCGCTGATAATCCAACACTTACATCGCATCAATAAACCCTTTTCTCAACCCTCCTTCTTTTTTACAAATGAAAAAACTCTTTACCTCCGCCCTTTTGATTCTGGCCGCGCTGGCTGTATCGCCCGCCTTTGCTGCAGTGCTGCGTGTAAATAACACGCCCGGCGTAAATGCCCCCTATACCAGCTTTGCCGCTGCCCAGACGGCGGCCGTGGCCGGCGATATTATTCAGCTGGAGCCCAGCAACACCAGCTACGGAGCCCTCACGGTAAACAAGGCTGTGACCATCATGGGTGCCGGCTACCTGTTGGGCACGGGTCAGAACACCGGCCTGCAGTACACGGCCCTGGAAGCCAGCACCGGCGCCGTCACCTTTAGCGCCGGCAGCGCAGGTGCCCGCATCACGGGCCTGCGCATTCTGGGCGACGTGAACATCAACGTCAGCTCGGTTACCGTGGAGCGCAATATCCTCTGGACGGTGGGCTACGGTGCCAACTACAGCATCATCATCAACGGCGGCACGGCCCCCGGCACCTCCGATGTTTTCGTGCGCGGTAACTGGTTTGGGGGCATGTCGGGCACCGGCACCAGCACCAACTTCAACATTGCCAACAACATCATCAGCGCCGGCATGAACATGCCCGCTACCATGTCGGGCATGGTAACGCACAACCTGTTCAACTACGATGCCGGCTATAACTCGTTTGGCACCAACTACTTTGTATACAACTCTCTGGTGACCAACAACATCATGTTCAAGCCTTCGGGCACCAGCGTTACTAACAACTCCAACTACTACAACCGTTTTGCCACGGCCCTGAGCTACAACAACACCTACACCAACAACATCGGCGACTGGAGCGCAGCCTTCCCCAACGACGGCGTGGCCAACATTAATAACCTCAATAGCGTGGGCTATGCCAGCATCTTCACCTACACCGGCTCGGATGATGCCCGCTACACGCTGCGCCCGGCTCCCTCGCCGGCCCGTGGCGCCGGCACCAGCGGCGTAGACTGCGGCATTTTCGGCGGGGTGCAGCCCTACGTGCTGGGCGGTATCCCCAATTCGCCTACCATCTACCAGCTCAACTCCAACGTGAGCGGCACCAACCTGAACGTGACGGTTGGCACCAAGTCGAATAACTAAGCCAGTCGGATAGCAAAGCCCGGCCCCCGGGCCGCTTTAACTTCCTCTCATTTAACTGGTACGGTTATGAAATCCTACTTTTTCCTGCTCCTGACCTGGCTTAGCCTGCTGGGTGGCGAGGGCATGGCCCAGCGACGCTCTGCCCAGGGCGGACGGCTGGGCCCGGCCCAGGCCACGCTACAGGCCCGCACCACGGCAGGGCCCAACCTGAACCGGGTCGAGTATTACATTGACTCCGACCCCGGCCTGGGCAACGCCACCAGCGTGTCGCTGGGGGCTGCCGCCGACAACATCAACGGCTTAAGCTTTGCCGTGCCGGTGGGCAGCCTCAACCCTGGCCTTCACCAGCTGGGGATACGCAGCCGCGACGTCAACAGCAAATGGAGCCAGACGGCTATCCGGCGCTTCTTTTATGAAAGCCGGGTACTGGCCGGCAACATCGACCGGGTAGAATACTTTCTGGACTCAGATCCGGGCGTCGGCAATGCCACCGCGGCCAGCATCACGCCGGGTGCTAACCTGAGCAGTGTCGCCTTTACGGTGGACATGAGCAGCGTAAACCAGGGCCTGCACAAGCTCTACGTGCGCAGCCATGACGCCGGCACCGGCAGCTGGAGCCTCTCGGCCCTGAAGACCTTCTACTACCAGCCGCCCACAGCCGTTGCTGCCGGCAACATCGACCGGGTAGAATACTTCCTGGATACCGACCCCGGCATTGGCAATGCTACCGCGGCCAGCATCACGCCGGGCAGCAACCTGCCCAGCGTAGGCTTTGTCGTGGACATGAGCAGCGTAAACCAGGGTGTACACAAGCTCTACGTGCGCAGCCACGACGCCGGCCTGGACCGCTGGAGCCTCACGGCCCTGAATACCTTCTACTACCAGCCGCCCATTGCCACTTCGGCCGGCAACATCGACCGGGTAGAGTACTTCCTGGATTCGGACCCGGGCATCGGCAATGCCACCGCGGTTCCCATTACATCGGCGCCCAACATTGCGTCGCTGTCGTTTGCCGTGGACATGAGCAGCGTAAACCAGGGCGTGCACCGCCTCTGGGTGCGCAGCCACGACGCCGGCCTGGACCGCTGGAGCCTCACGGCCCTGAATACCTTCTACTACCAGCCGCCCATTGCCACTTCGGCCGGCAACATCGACCGGGTAGAGTACTTCCTCGACAACGACCCCGGCGTAGGCAGCGCCACCGCCGTGAGCATTACCCCCGGCACCAACCTGCCGGCCGTGTCGTTCTCGGTGAACCTGAACAATTTGAGCCGGGGCGTACACAAGCTGTACGTGCGCAGCCACGATGCCGGCTTCGACCGCTGGAGCCTGACGGCCTACCGCTGGTTCCTGGCCGACGTGGTGCCGGCCCTGGCCAACATGAACAAGATGGAGTACTACTTCGACGCCGACCCCGGCATTGGGCAAGGCGTTGACGTACCCGTAAGCTCGCCGGCAATCGACCTGAACGGCTTCCCCTTCGTGGCCGACATCTCGGCACTGAGCGCCGGCGCCCACCGCATGTACCTGCGCAGCCGCGATGCCAGCGGCAAGTGGAGCCTCACCGGCTACCAGGACTTCGTGCGCCCGGCTACGGTGGCCCCGGCCATCAGCAGCTTCACGCCCACGGTGGGCTCGGGTGGCACCGTGGTGACCATCACGGGCTCCAACTTCCTGGGCACTACCAGCGTGACCTTCAACGGCGTGGCCGGCACCGGCCTGGTGGTAAACTCCAGCACCAGCATCACGGTGACGGCCCCGGCCGGTGGCAGCACCGGGCAGGTGTGCGTAGTGGCCCCGGCGGGCAACGGCTGCTCGACGGCCGCGCAGAAGTTTACTTATACGCCGGTAGTGACGGGCATTACGCCGGCCACGCTATGCGCCGGCGCCACGGTGGCTGTTACGTTCACCGCTTCGGGCTACGCGGCCGGCAACCTGTTTACGGCCCAGCTCTCAAACTCGGCCGGCTCGTTTGCTTCGGGCGTAACCAGCCTCGGCACCCTGAGCGGTGCCAGCGGCGGCACCATTAACGGGACGGTACCGGCGGGCGCTGCGGCCAGCAGTAGCTACCGCATTCGCATTGTGGCCGACAACCCGGCCGCAACCGGCGCCGACAACGGCAGCGGCGTGACCGTGCAGAACCTGAGCACCGTGGCGGCCACCAGCAACTCGCCGGCGCCCTATAACGGCACCATTCAGCTGAACGTAGCCAACGCACCGGCAGGCGCTTCCTTTGCCTGGACGGGCCCCGGCACGTTTTCCAACGCCTCGGCCCAGAACCCGACCATCGCCAATGCCACTGCCGCGAATGCCGGCACCTATCAGGTGGTAGTTACCTCAGCCGCCGGCTGCCAGGTAACGTGCACGGTGAACGTGACGGTGAGCAACGCCCCGGGCCTGACCATGGGCACCTTCAGCGGCACGCTCTGCGGCGGGCAGGGCTTTGCCATCAACTTCACGGCAACGGGCACGGCATTTAACGCCGGCAACAGCGTGACGGCTCAGCTTTCCGATGCCAGCGGCTCGTTTGCCGCCCCTACCGCCATCGGCACCCTGGGCAACGTGGTGAGCACCGGCAACTACAGCATCAGCGTGACCATTCCGGCTGCCACGCCTACGGGCACGGGCTACCGCATCCGCCTGGTGGCCAGCAACCCCGCTGCCACCAGCAACGACAACGGCGCCGGCCTGAGCATTACCACGCAGCCCGCTGCGGTGGTGGCTTCGAACAACTCGCCGGTAACCTACAGCGGTACGGTAACACTCACGGCCCAGGCCGTGGCCGGCGCCTCCTACCAATGGCTGGCCCCGGGCAACGTGCTGGTAGGCAACCAACAGACGCTAAGCATCAGCAACGCCACGCCCGCCAACAACGGTACCTACACCCTGGTGGTGACGGTGAGCGGCTGCCAGAACTCCACCACGACCAGCGTAACAGTAAGCCCCTCGGCTACGCCCATTCTCACGATGGCACAGTTCAGCGGTACGCTCTGCGCCGGCACGGGCACCATCAACTTCAGCTTTAACGTGACGGGCAACAGCTTCGCGGCGGGCAACACCATCACGGCCCAGCTCTCGGATGCCAGCGGCTCGTTTGCCGCGCCGGTAAACGTGGGCTCAGTAAGCTTCAGCGGGCAGGGCAACGGTGGCATCACGGCCAGCATCCCCGGCAACACGCCCCAGGGCAGCGGCTACCGCATTCGCCTGGTGGGCTCCAGCCCGGCCGTTACCAGCCAGAGCGACAACGGCTCCAACCTGACCATCAACGCCCAGCCGGCGGCCGTGGTGGCGAGCAACAACTCGCCGGTGGCGTACAACGGCACCATCACGCTCACGGCTCAGGCCGTGGCCGGCGCCTCGTATATGTGGCTGGCCCCGGGCAACGTACTGGTGGGCAACCAGCAGACGCTGACCATTGCCAACGCCACGCCCGCCAACAACGGCACCTACACCCTGCAGGTGATACTGGGCAGCTGCGCCAACACCACCACGACCAGCGTGACGGTAAGCCCGGCCCCGGCCGCAACGCTGGCTACGGGCAGCTTCGGCGGCTCCTACTGCCCCGGCTCCACGTTCTCGGTGCCGTTCACCGTGGGCGGCAGCTTCAACGCCGGCAACGTATTCACGGCCCAGCTCTCGAACGCCAGCGGCTCGTTTGCTTCGCCGGTGAACATCGGCAGCGTGAGCGGCACGGCCTCGGGCAGCGTGCCCGTGACCATTCCGGTGGGCACGGCCAGCGGCACGGGCTACCGCATCCGCGTAGTAGCTTCCAACCCGGCTACCATCGGCTCCGACAACGGCCAGGACCTGACCGTAGGCGCCCTGACCTTTACCTGGACGGGCGGCGCGGGTACTACCGACTGGTTTAATGCCGCCAACTGGAGCTGCGGGCAGGTGCCCAACAGCACCAGCGTGGTTATTATCCCCAACCTGGGCCCGGGCTTCGCCTTCTACCCCGTGGTGGGCGGCGGCACGGCTTCGGTGTTCCACATCACGGTGCAGAACTCGGCTTCGCTGACCATCAACACCACCTTCCACGTGTACGGCAACACCACCGTGAACGGCACCGTGACCGGCAGCGCCAGCTCCAACTGGTACTTCTACGGCAGCGGCACGCAGTATGTGTATGGCAGCCAGCCCCTGCAGGTGGGCAACCTCTACATCAACCCCGGGGTGACGCTGAACCAGCAAAGCCAATTGAGCACCATCAACGTGTATGGCAGCTGGTACAACCAGGGCAGCTTCGCTGGCAACAGCAACCCGCTCTACGGCGTGAACTTCAACGGCTCGGGGGCTGCACAGTGCGTGTGCGGGGTAACTACCAGCTTCTACAACTTCGTGGTGAGCCCGCTGGCGCAGGTTAACCTGGGCGTCAACACCCAGTTCCTGAGCAACATCAGCGTTAACGGCAACTTCAACTCCAGTAGCTGGGCCGTGGTGTTCGACGGCACGGTGCCGCAGTACATCGGCGGCAGCAACAGCGGCAGCACTATCTTCAACAACGTTACCATCACCGGCACGGCGAACGTAACCCTGGTAGATAACATCACCGTGCGCGGCAACTGGATAAACCATGGCCAGTTCATCCCCAGCACCTACGCGGTGGTATTCGACGGCACCACGGCTCAGACCATCGGCGGCTCGGTTACTACCAACTTCTACAATGTGACGTTCAGCAACACTATTTCGGTGACGCTGAACCAGCACATCTACGTAGGCGGCAGCTTCAACAACACCGGCGTGTTCTATGGCTACTACACCGTGGGCGGCGTGACCACCGGCCACTGGGTGCGCTTCAACGGCAGCACGGCCCAGGTGATTAGCGCCAGCCCGACCACGTACTTCTGGCACTTCTACGTGGATAATTCGGCCGGCGTGAGCCTGGCCAGCAACATCTACATTGCCGGCAACTACTTCCTGTTCAGCGGCTCGTTCAACCCCGGCACGTACACCTGCTACTTCAACGGCCTGGGTGGCTACGAGCAGACCGTGGGCGGCAACGTGGCCGCCGGCGGCAGCCTGAGCTTCTATGGCTGGAACATTGGCAGCGGCACTACGGTGCGCCTGCTGCAGCACTGCACCTGGCTGGGCAGCATCGTGAATGCCGGCAACTTCTACGGCTACACCTTGGTAGGCGGCGTGTACACGGGCTACCACTGCTACTTCGGCGGCAGCACGGCCCAGACCCTGGGCGGAACGGGCAACTACTACTTCTGGCACGTGAACATCACCAACACGCTGGCCTCGGTGACCTTCAACACCAACGTGCACGTGTGGGGCAACTGGCTCAACAACGGCGTGTGGAGCTGCGGCCCCTACACGGTGTTCTTCGACGGCCCCCAGGCCCAGCTGATTGGCGGTTCGCAGATTTCGAACTTCTACCACGTCACCATCAACAACCTGGTGAGTGTGACCTTGAATCAGAACATCTACGTGCTGGGCAACTGGGGCGGCAACGGCCACTTCTTCGGCCCAGGCTACTACGTGTACTTCAACGGGTCAGCAGCGCAGACCGTGTTCAGCTCGGGCAGCACGCGCTTCGGCACCGTGCGCTTCGGCAACCCGGCCGGGATAACGCTGCTCTCCAACCTGTACCTGACCGGCAACTGGACGCACGACGGCGGCTTCGTGGGCAACGGCCACACGGTGTACTTCGCCGGCAACAGCCTGCAAACCATCGCCGGCACGGCCACCACCCGCTTCCACCACCTGAACATCGTGAGCGGGGCCACGGTCCGCATCGACCGCACCATCGTCCTGTTGGGTAACTGGTTCAACCACGGCAGCTTCCAGCACAACAACCTGCTGGTAAGCTTCCTGGGTACGGCTCCACAAACCATCGGCGGCTCGATTATCACCCGCTTCTACGACCTGACGCTCAACAACCTGATAAGCGTGAGCCTGGGCTTCAACATCGACATCGTGCGCCACTTCGTGAACCAGGGCGTGTTCTGCGGCTGCGGCTACCTGGTGCAGTTCAACGGCACAGTGCCGCAGACCATCACCTGCACCTCGGGCCAGACCAGCTTCCACCACCTGACGTTCAACAACATCCAGGGCGTGACTTTGCTGAATAACATTGCCGTGACCGGCAACTGGCTCCACAACGGCGGCTTCCTGCACGGCGGGCAAACGGTGTACTTCACCGGTACGGCTCCCCAAACCATTGGCGGCTCGATTAACACGCCGTTCTACGGCTGGCACAACACCAACACGGCCGGCACGGGCGTGAGCCTGACACAGAACGTGAGCATAGCCGGCAACTGGGTGAACGCGGGCAACTACTGCGGCTGCGGCTTCACCACGCTCTTCAACGGCAGCGTGGCCCAAAGCCTGACCTGCTCGACGGGCCAGAGCAACTTCCACCACCTGACCCTGGCCAACACCTCAGCCAGCGGCGTGACGCTCACGGGCAACATCAACGTGCTGGGCAACTGGCTGGTGAGCGGGGCCTGGTTCCCGCAGACCTACACCGTGTTCTTCACCGGCACGGGCGCCCAGACCATCGGCCTCGGCGGCGGCATCACCCGCGCCAATTTCCACCACCTGACCATCGCCAACACCTCGACGGCCGGCGTGAC
>NZ_BAABGZ010000008.1:0-344958 GCF_039541835.1 Hymenobacter saemangeumensis
CGCCGCCTGGATAACCGAACAGGATGCCAAAAACTGGTTTGACCATTGCGGATATCATGTACAGTAACTGCGAAACCGCTCTAATTACCGGTTAGCATGGAGAACTCACCCGCCGAAGACCCCGGCCAGTCCGGGAAAGCTGAACAGCAGGCTGCGGAAAAGAACGTGCCCCGCAGCGGGGAGCGGCCCGCGCAAGGGCAGGCACCTACCCTCGACCCCTGGGCCAACTCCGACAAAACCGACGCCGACCCCCGCCCCATGCAAGCTCCCGATACCCTTAATGCTGATAAGCACCCCATCCTGGCCCAGCCCCCGGCCGGGCTCACTGGCCTGAAGCTGGGCAAGCCCGCCACCGTGGCTGCGGGCCTGACCGCCGTGCTTAAGTCGGGCCAGTATGCCTGGGCTTATGATGGCCCCCTGCGCGGCACCCGGGCCCTGCTCAAGCTCAACCAGAAGGACGGCTTCGACTGCTCCAGCTGCGCCTGGCCCGACCCCGACGACCACCGCTCCTTTGCCGAGTTCTGCGAAAACGGCGCCAAGGCCACGGCCTCCGACGCCCAGCGCGACCCCGTAGGGCCAGAGTTTTTCGCCCGCCACAGCCTGGCCGAGCTGTCGCGCATGACCGACCGCGACCTCAACAACGCTGGGCGCATCACCCACCCCATGGTGCTGCGGCCCGGCGCCACCCACTACACGCCCATCTCCTGGACCGAGGCGTTTGAGCTGGTAGGCCGGGAGCTGAATGCCCTGCCTTCGCCCCACGAAGCTGTTTTCTACACCTCGGGCAAGGTGCCCAACGAGCCGGCCTTCCTCTACCAGCTGTTTGTGCGGCAGTTTGGCACCAACAACCTGCCCGACTGCTCCAACATGTGCCACGAGAGCAGCGGGGCGGCCCTTACCAACACCACCGGCCTGGGCAAGGGCTCGGTCACGCTCAACGACATCCACGAGGCCGAGGTCATTCTCATCATCGGGCAAAACCCAGGCACCAACCACCCGCGCATGCTCTCCGCCCTGCAGGAAGCCAAGCGCAACGGGGCCCAAATCATCAGCATCAACCCCCTGAAGGAAGCCGGCCTGCTGAACTTCAAAAACCCCCAGGATTTTACCAATCCCTTGCGGGCCCTGGGGGCTTTATTGGGCAACGGCACCCCCATCACCGACGTGTACCTGCAGGTGCGCATCAACTCCGACCAGCTGGTAATGCGTGGGCTGATGAAGTGCCTGCTCGATGCCGAGCAGCTCAACCCCGGCCAGGTGCTCGACCAGACCTTCATCCGGGAATACACCACCGGCTACCCCGAGCTGATTGAAACGCTCAACCAAACCAGCTGGGCCGACATTGAGGAAGCCAGTGGCATCAGCCGCGCCGAGATTCAGGAGGCCGCCAGCCTGATAGCCCGGCATAAGAAGATTATCACCTGCTGGGCCATGGGTCTCACCCAGCAGAAAAACGGGGTGTACACCATTCAGGAAATCGTGAACCTGCACTTCCTGAAAGGTGCCGTGGGCATTCCCGGAGCGGGCCTCTGCCCCGTGCGCGGCCACTCCAACGTGCAGGGCGACCGCACGATGGGCATCTGGGAGCGGCCGGCGAAGTCTTTCCTGGACGCGCTGGAGCGGGAGTTCAGCTTCCAGCCGCCGCGGGAGCACGGCTACGACACCGTGGAGGCCGTGAAAGCCCTGCACGAGGGCAAAATCAAGGTGTTTGTGGCCATGGGCGGCAACCTGCTCGGCGCCTGCTCCGACACCGAGTTTGTGGCCGAGGGCATGCGCAAGCTGCGCCTGTCGGTGCACGTCACACCCAAGCTCAACCGCGGCCACCTGGTAAACGGCGAGATGGCCCTGCTGCTGCCCTGCCACACCCGCATCGACCTCGACGTGCAGCAGAGCGGGCCGCAGTTTATGAGCTGCGAAAACTCCATGGGCGTGGTAAGCATGAGCAAAGGGGTGCTGGAGCCCCTGCCCAACAGCCAGATGCTGAGCGAGGTGGCCATTGTGTGCGGCATGGCCCTGGCCACCCTGGGCGAGCGCAGCACCGTCGACTGGGTGGGCTGCACCCAGAACTACGACCTTGTCCGCGACTACGTGGCGCGCACCATTCCGGGCTTCGAGAAGTTCAACGAGAAGGTGCGCGAGCCGGGCGGGTTCTACCTGCCCAACGGCCCTCGCGAGCGCAACTTCACCACCGACAACGGCAAAGCCAACTTCACGAGCACGCCCCTGGAAAAGCACGCGCTGCAGCCCGGGCAGCTGGTGATGATGACCATGCGCAGCCACGACCAGTTCAACACCACCATCTACGACTACAACGACCGGTACCGGGGCGTGTACAACGAGCGCCGCGTCATCTTCCTGCACCCGGCCGACATGGCCGAGCGCGGCATCCCCGAAAAGGGCCTGGTCAGCATCACCAGCCACTTTGAAGGCCAGCAGCGGCACGCCCTAGGGTTTGTGGCCGTGCCCTACGACATTCCCCGGGGCAACTGTGCTACCTATTTCCCCGAGGGCAACGTGCTGGTACCCATTGGCAGCGTGGCCTACAAGAGCAACACGCCCACCAGCAAGTTCGTGGTAGTGACGATAGAAAAGGTGTAGCCCTGCTGCTTCCTCCTCGGTACGGTCTGGTAGCTGCTACTCAGTAGTGGAGGCAAAGGAAGCTTCCGGGGCGTGGCAGCTTTTCGCTAGCGAGCCCGGTACTGAGCCGTGTACTCGTACTCATACGTGTAACCATTGCGGGTAGTAACCTTGGATTCGGTGATATCCAGCAACGTATGGCTTAGCTGGTTGATGGTGAATTCGCGAGGTGGCTGCCCTATCCGAAAGACGTATGACAGCTGGGCTTCGTTATTCAGTAGCTGCCAGGTTCCATTCACGGTTTGAGGGTCAGAAGTCTGGCATTTTATAGTGCCATAGTCGGTCAGCAGGGTGCCATCGGCATTGTAGGTGTCTACGTCGTCAAGGTCGCAGCTTTGCGGGTCCGATGTCAGCACGGTAGGCTGCTGGCTGCCGGGCCCGGTTGAGGTCATGTAGGTGCGCGTAGTGAGGCGCCAGGAGGTCACCTGCCACTTGTGCGCCGTAAGTATATCGGCTTTGGAAGTTGGCCGGGCTTTCTCCTTTTCGCAGCCCAGCAGGCTGGTAGTGGCGAGCAGCAGGGCAGCGGCAAGCAGGGGCCGGGTTTGTAGAAATGCTTTCATAGTGGCAGTTAGTAATCTTGGAATTGAATTGGTGTGGAGCGGCCGCTTGCTTCAGCCAGAAGTGGATGTGCTGGCTGCCGGTGAACAGCCGCCCGCAGAAATCGAAAGGTAAAGAAGTTGCCTGGCAAAAAAGCCTTACTTTTTTCACTACGGCTTTCAGCCCAGCTAATGTAGGAGAATTGGCTGCGCGCTATTTCCGGCGCGAGGATGGGTTGCAAGCCTGGAGTATTGCGGCTACCAACAAACCGCTGCGTACTTTTAGCCTGTTGGTCCGGGAGGCGCAGCCTGCGCCCAGCGGCCCCCTATTTCTTGTATGAGACAACGTTTCTGGCTTCTGGCGGGCATCCTGCTGCTGGCTATCAGTGGCTGGGCCACGCCACCGGTACGGGGCACTGGCACTTCACAGTCGCTGGGTAGTCAGGTGTGGGAGTTTTTTGCTCACATGCTGAGCCCGTTGGGCTTTCCGGCGCGCTGGCACTGCGGGCACTGGACTGGCTTCCACGGCTGGCTCTACATCATTTCCGACCTGTTTATCTGGGCGGCCTACTTCGTTATTCCCTTCCTGCTCATCAACTTTATCCGGCAGCGGCGCGACATCCCCTTCGACCGCATGTTCTGGATGTTCGGGCTGTTCATCTTTGCCTGCGGCGCTACCCACCTGATTGACGCCCTCATTTTCTGGGTGCCGGTGTACCGGCTTAGCGCCTTCGTCCGGCTGGTAACGGCCATTGCCTCCTGGGGTACGGTGCTGGCCCTGATGGAGGTGCTGCCCCGCGCCCTGCTGCTGCGCACCCCTACCGACTTGGAGCAAATCGTAAAGGAGCGCACCGCCGAGCTGGCCACGGCCAACCAGCAGCTACGCGACCTGGCCGAGCAGCTGACGCGCCGCAACTCGGAGTTTACCACCCTGGCCAATGCCATTCCGCAGCTGGCCTGGATGGCCGAGCCCGATGGTCATATCTTCTGGTACAACCAGCGCTGGTACGACTACACCGGCACCACCTTCGATGAGATGGAGGGCTGGGGTTGGGAGAAGGTGCACGATGCCGAGCACCTGACTTCCGTAACGGCGCGTTGGAAACAGCACCTGGCTGGCGGCACACCCTGGCAGGACATGTTCCCGCTGCGCCGCCACGACGGCGAGTTCCGCTGGTTTCTCTCCCGCGCCGAGCCCGTGCGCGGGGACGACGGCAAAATTGCCCGCTGGTTTGGCACCAACACCGACGTAACCGAGATGCAGCTGCTGCAGGAACAGGTGCAGCGCAGCGAAATCCAGTACCGCGTGCTCATGGAAAGCATTCCACAGCTGGTCTGGGCCGCCAACGGCGCCGGTGAGCTCAGCTACTGCGATGGCCGCACCGTGGACTACACCGGCATCGCGGCCGGGCAATGGCTGGGCCGCCCCTGGCAAACCCTGCTGCACCCCGATGACCGTGAAGCGGCCGAGGCGCACTGGCAGCAGGCCCTGCACACCGGCGGCTTGTTTGAGGGCGAGTACCGCCTGCGCCGGGCCAGCGGCGACTACCGCTGGTTTCTGGTGCAGGCCCGCCTGCTCGATACCCACAACGGCCCCGACCCCGTGCAGTGGTTTGGCACCTGCACCGACATCCACGAGCAGCACAGCCTGCGCGAGGCCCTACAGGCGCAGAACGCCGAGCTGGCCCGCACCAACCGCGACCTCGACACCTTCGTGTACGCCGCGTCCCACGACCTCAAGCAGCCCGTACAAAACCTGGCCGGCCTCTTCGATGAGCTCAAGCGCAGCGCTACCTTCCACGACCCCGACGCCCGGCAGATGGAAGGCATGGTCGACGAAGCCCTCGACCAGCTGCACAGCACCATTCAGTCGCTTACCGAAGTAGTGCAGGTGCAGCGCCGCTCCGAGCAGCTGCCCCCCGAACCGGTGCAGCTGCAGCCCCTGGTGGAGGAGGTAGTAAAGCTGGTGCAAGACACGGGCAGCAACCCACCCACCTGGGAGCTGGACTTCTCGGCAGTGTCAGCCGTAGTGTTTGTGCGGGCCAACCTGCGCAGCATTGTCTACAACCTGCTCAGCAATGCCGTTAAGTATGCCGACCCGCAGCGGCCGCTGCGCATTACCGTGCGCACCGAGCTCAGCGAGGGCGTGCCCGTGCTGGTGATTCAGGACAATGGCCTGGGGCTGGACCTGCACCGGCACGGCAACCAGCTGTTTCAGCTCTTCCAGCGCTTCCACGACCACGTAGCCGGCTCCGGCGTGGGCCTGTACCTGGTGCAGCGCCTGGTGGAGCAGGCCGGCGGCCGCCTGGAGCTGGCCAGCGAAGTAGGGCGGGGCAGCACTTTCCGCATCTACCTGCATTCCGCTTGAGGATGCTTAGAAGGAACTCACGCAGAGGTACGCAAAGCAAAAAACCGCGGAGGTCCGCAGAGCTGTTCTTTCGTTGAACATCCTCTGCGGACCTCTGCGGTGTTAACTCTGCGAACCTCTGCGTGAGCTTCCTCTATCGGAAAGCCCGCTAAGCAACCGCCGAGCCCTGCTTTTCCAGGTCGAACAGCTCGCCCAGCATCTCCACCAGCTGCCCGGCGTCGTCGCGCTTGCAGGCGGCTTTGAGCTGCAGCACGTGCTGCTTGAGAATCTTCTGCATCAGCGAGCGGGTGGCTTCGTCGAGCAGCTTGCTTTCGGCGGGGGTAGCTTTTTTCTGGTAGCGGTCCAGCTCTTCCTGGCGCAGCTGCTCCAGGCCGGCTTTCATCTTCTGAATGATGGGCGACACCATCATCTCCTTGGCCCACTCGCTGAGGCCCGAAAGGCTTTCGGCGATAATAGCCCGCACCTGCGGCACCGCCGCCAGGCGCATCTCCAGCGCCGCCGAGGCCTTGCTCTGAATGGCGTCGATGTTGTACACCAGCACGCCGGGTACGTGCTCCACGTCGGCGGCGATGCTGCGGGGCACGCTCAGGTCGATGAGGAACTTAAAGCTCAGCACGTCGAGGTTTTCCACCAGGTCTTTGGTGAAGAACGGCTCGGCGCGGTTGATGGACGAGATGATGACGTCGGCATCTTTCAGGGCCGGCACCAGGTTTTCGAAGTCCACGATGCGCATGCCGCACTCCTCGGCCAGCTCTTCGGCCTTGGCCCGGGTGCGGTTGCAGATGGTGATGTCGGAAAACGCCTTGCTGGCGGCCAGGTGGCGGCACACGTCGGCGCCGATTTCGCCCAGGCCCACCACCAGCACGCGGGGGTTGGCCACGTCGGCGGTCAGCTCCTCAATCAGCTCCAGGGCGGCGTAGCTCACCGAGGCAGCCCCGTCGCGGAAGCTGGTTTCGGTTTGTACGCGCTTGTTGGTGAAGAACACCGTGTGCAGCAGGCGGTGCAGGAAGGGGCCGGCCGCATCGGCGTCGGCGCTCCACTGGTAGGCCATCTTCACCTGGTTGCTGATTTGCAGGTCGCCCACCACCTGGGCGTCGAGGCCCATGGCTACCTCAAACAGGTGCTGCACGGCTTCTTCAGCGGTGGTCAGCAGGTCGAAGTAAGGGATAAAGCTGCCCGTGTCGGTGCGGCCTTTGAGGTCGCCCAGGGCTAGGATGATTTCACGGCTGCGGTCATCGTCGGCCGCGTAATACACCTCGGTGCGGTTGCAGGTGCTGAGTACGAGCAGGTCCGACAAACCCAAATCGTGGTGCAGCGTGTGCAGGAAACGGCGGCAGGCAGCCTCATCCAGCGAGAGCAGCTCGCGAATGGCGAGCGGGGCTTTCTTGAACGAGAGGCTTACCGCCTTGAAGGGATGCGACATAGGAGATACCAGTACGAAACCGGACCACAAAATTACGGCAGGATTCGCTAGAAAAGAAACAGCCGGGCAAGGGCGAGGGTTCGGCCGGGCTTAACTAATCGGCAGATGGGCCCTCAGCAGCGTCGGATGGCGACGTTGCCGCGACAGTTCTACGGCTGCATTCGTTGGTTAAAGCCAGCGGGTTGCCTGCGGCTACGCTGTGCGCCACTACTAGTCTGGTAGCTTGTTTGGTGAAATGAGCCGGCGCGACACCCCTGGTGCTTTGGGGCCAAGGTAGAGCTCCCGGTCTGGGTTGTGCCTCCACTAGCAGCAATAGCCCTTGCCGCCGGCCGTACCTTTGCGCCATGCATCCCACCCCCTCTGCTTCTTCCCACACTTCCTCTTCCGACCTGGCCTCGGCCGATGCCACGCTGTCGGCCGAAACGCCAATAATCGCGCCGGTGCCGGCTTCGGAGGCGGCTGCGCAACCTATTTCCCTTACGGCCTGGGTGCTGTTGATTGTGCTGGCCGGCATCTGGGGCACGTCCTTTATTCTGATGAAGCGCGGGCTGGAGGTGTTCTCGGCCGTGGAGTTGGGCGTTACGCGGGTGAGCGTGGCGGCGCTGCTGCTGCTGCCGTTCGGGCTGCGCCACGTGGGCAAGGCCAGCCGCAGCCAGCTGTGGTGGCTGCTGGCCAGCGGGGTGGTGGGCACCCTACTGCCCGCCATGCTGTTCGCCTACGCCGAAACCAAGCTGGCCTCGGGCCTGGCCGGCGTGCTCAACGCCCTCACGGCGGTGTTCACGCTGCTGGTGGGCGCCCTGCTGTTCGGGCAGCGCCTCACGGGGCTGCGCGTGCTGGGCATTGCCCTGGGCTTGCTGGGCACCATCGTGCTTATTCGCCTGGGCGGCAGTGGGGGCGAAGCCACGCCCACCGGCGAGGGCAACGCCTGGTACGGGCTCTTTATCGTGGCCGCCACTATCGGCTACGGCTTCAGCGTCAACATCATCAAGCACCGCGTCAGCGGCTTGTCGCCGGTGGCAGTCACCTCGCTGCTGCTGCTGCTCATCGGCGGGCCGGCGCTGGCCTACCTGCTGGTGGGCACCGGCTTCCTGCACAAGCTGGCCACCGTGCCCGGCGCCTGGACGGCCTTCGGCTACATTGCCCTGCTGGCCACCATGAGCACGGCCGTGGCCATGGTGCTGTTCAACAAGCTTATTCAGCAGTCGACCACGCTGTTTGCCTCGTCCAGCACCTACCTCATTCCCATTGTGGCCCTGGCCCTGGGCGCGCTCGACGGCGAGGCCTTCAACCTCTGGCACGCCGTGGGCATGGCCATTATTCTGCTGGGCGTGTTTATCGTGCACCGGGCGAAGTAGTTTTATCAGATGTGCTGATGTGCCAGAACAACACTCCCCTCCTCAGAAGAGGAGGGGATGCTAAGCCGCAGGCTTAGCTGGGGTGGTTGACCTCGCCAGAACGACACCCGAACGACAATATTCGAACAACTCGTTCTGCCGGCGCAGATGCCCTAACCACCCCTGTTTTCGCTTGCGCGAAAACATCCCCTCCTTGGTAAGGAGGGGAGTTGCGTGCTGCCGTCAGCCAATCACCTCATCTATGTAAGGCCACTCGCTAAACCGCGCCGGCAGCCCGGCCTTCTGGGCCTGCTGTTTCAGGTAGGCTAGCAGCCGGGCCAGCTCCACCTCATCCTGCACCGCGTACTCGTGCCAGCCGGCCTGCCAGAACTCGGCTTCGGGCGGGAGCCTGGGACGCACGAGGCGGCGGCAGGCCGTAGCGCTGCGCAGGTGCAGCAAATCCAGGGATTTGGCGAGGGAAAGGCTGCTGCGGGCGGGCAGGTGCAGCACGGCGTGGGCATGGTTGGGCAAAATGGCGAAGCCGTGCACGGTGAAGCCGGTTTCTTCCAGCATCATGATTTCGCCGGCCAGCACTTCGGCCATCTGCTCCAGCTCGAAGTAGCGCGGGCCGCTGGGCGCCCGGTCGAGCACGGCGTCGTACTTGGCGAAAAAGGCCTTCTGCGCCCGCTGCCGGGCAGCCGCGGTTTCCGCCGGGCTGGCCCCGGCATCGGCTTGGGCCTGCACGGCCTCTTGAGCGGCGCGCAGCCCGGCTTTCAGCTCGCGGCCGGTGCTGGCCGGAATGCTGCCGTGCAGCCGGAAGGTGAGCAGAATGGTTTGGTCCACAGCGGTAGAGTGGGAGTTAAAAGTTGAGAGTTAAAAGTTGAAAGGGCTTTCGGCTTTAACTTTTAACTCTTCACTTTTAACTTTCTAAGCTGAAACCACTGCACGATGCGGATGCCGATAAGCAGCGCCAGCAGCGCGGGAATTAGCAATAGGAGCACCCAGGTGTTGGCTTCGTCATAGGACGTATGGGTGAGGTTGGCTAGGTTCACCATAAAGTCGGTGCAGTACCAGAAGGCCCAGTGCACGAAGCGGGCGGCAAGCTGCGTTAGCGTATTCATGAGCGGGGCTGCTGTTTAAGCCGGCGGATGGTGCTCATGTTGCGCAGCGCGCCATAGGTAAGCCAGAGCAGCAGGGCCGGAATCAGGAGGACGTAGAAGGCAATGTTGGCGGCCGCGTACAGGCCCATCCCGCCCATGGCCAGGAATTTGATGGTGGCCACGTACAAGGGCTTCAGCCGGAAGAAGGCCGGGCTGTTGGCTGCCGTGGCGTGGGGGCAGCCGTGCTGCTCGCAGTAGCGAGTGCAGCGTCCGGCTACTCGGGCATCGGTGGGGGCATGGCGGGCGGTGGCATTCACCCAGTAGCCGAAAGCCAGCGGGAGCAGGGCCAGGCACATGGTAAGCAGCAGTGCTTTGAAGGAGAAGCTCATGGATGATGTTTTTAGCCCGCAGAGGGCGCAGAAGCTGGCGCAGATAACGCAGGAGCAAGCGGATTTATTGACTGCTTAAAGTAAGCACCCCATTTTTGTCGAGCAGCCTGCTCTCGGTCAGCAGGCTGTCGATTACACTGTTGATAAGCTCGCGCTGCTCCTCGCTGATGCGGGCGAAGCCCAGCAGGCGGCCGGCGGGCAGCGCCACGGCCTCGCGGGCTACGGCAAAGCCGTCGCCCACCACCGTTAGCACGGCCTGGGCCAGCTCTTCGGGGGCTACATAGGGCAGCTTGCGTGAGGCGGCGGGCAGGGCGCTGCGCTCGCGCACGGGAGGCGTTTTCATGCTGGGCGTCCACAGAAAGTCGCCTTGCTGCCGCACGCCGCCCGTGCTGGCGGCCAGGCGAATGGCCTCGGCCACGCTGGCCCGGATGCGGGAGCCTACCTGGCTGGCGCCGGCGGCCAGGGCCAGGCGGCGGGTTACCTCGTCGGTATGGACGGGGCTTTCCACGGCCACCACCTCGGCTACCCAGGCGGCCAGGCGGCCCACCGGGTGCTGGTGCAGCTCGCGCTGCCGGATGGCGGGCGGCAGCTGGGCCAGCTGGTAGGGCGGGGCCGCGCTGGTCCGGCCGGCGGCGGGTGGTGCTTCCCGCTGCAGGCCGGCGAAGGCGGCTTCGGCTTCCTCCTCGGGCTCGTCGGGCGCGTCCAGCGCAGCCAGGCGGCGGGCTTCTTCAATGGCGGCCACGGCGCGCTCGGTTTCCCGGGCGGGGTCGCGAAACCAGTCGGTGCTCCAGATGCGGTGCAGGCGCCAGCCCACGTTTTCCAGCACGGTCTGCCGCAGCCGGTCCCGGTCGCGGGCCGAGCGGGCGGAGTGGTACATGGCCCCGTCGCACTCAATGCCCAGCACGTAGCGCCCCGGCTGGTCGGGGTCGACCACCGCCAAATCGATGTAAAAGCCCTGGGAGCCCACCTGGGGGCGCAGCTGGTAGCCCCGCGCCGTGAGGGCCCGGTACACGGCTTCCTCGAAAGGCGACTCCAGGGCGCGGCCGGTTTCTACGTTCTGGTTCAGGTAGCCGTGCTGGGCGTAATTCAGAAAAGTTTTGAGCGCAGCCACGCCCTTGGCCGGGCTGCGGCTCAGGTCGATGTCATCGGCCGTGAGGTTAGTAAATACTTCGCAACGCTGCTTGGCCCGGGTTATCAGCACGTTGAGGCGGCGCTCGCCGCCTTCGCCGTTCAGCGGGCCGAAGCTCATGCTGAGGTAGCCCTCGCGGGTGCGGCCATAGCCTACGCTGATGAGCATGACGTCGCGCTCGTCGCCCTGCACGTTTTCCAGGTTCTTGATGAAGAAAGGCTCGTGGGGGTGGCGGTTGAAAAACGCCTCGGTTTCGGGGTGCTGCCGGCGCAGGCGCTCCAGCGCATCCTGAATGACCTGGCGCTGGGCCGTGCTGAAGGCCACCACGCCCAGGGTGAGCCGGGGCGTAGCGCGGGCGTGCTGCAGCACGGCCTCGGCCACGGCGGCGGCTTCCAGCGGGTTGGTGCGGGTAGTGCCGCGCTCGTAGTGCGTGTGGGGCAGGTGATGGTAGCGCAGGCCCAGCTGGCCCTGGCCGCCGGGGCTGGGGAAAATCACCAGCTTGTTGTCGTAGAACAGGTGGTTGGAGGCGGCAATCAGCGACTGGTGCAGGCTGCGGTAGTGCCAGCGCAGCATGCGCTCGGGCATCTGCCGGGCCTTGCACAGCTCCAGGATGCTCTGGATGTCGGCCGTCACGTTTTCCTCGTCGGCTTCCTCGCCGGTGCCAGTCAGGGAGTCGAAAAAGCTGGTGGGCGGCAGCTGCTTGGAGTCGCCCACCACCACCAGCTGCCGGCCGCGGGCAATGGCGCCCAGCGCATCCACAGGCTTCACCTGGCTGGCTTCGTCGAACACCACCAAATCAAACTCCACCGCGCCCGGCGGCAGGTAGCTGGCCACCGACAGCGGCGACATCATAAACACCGGCTTGAGGGCCTGCACCGCCCGCCCGGCCTGCTGCATGAGCCGGCGCAGGGGCAGGTGGCGGGTTTTTTTGGCAAACTCATTCTTGATGACCAGCATCTGCCCACCGGCCTGGGGGCTGGGCAGCTGCTCATAATGCTGGCGCATGGCCCGGATGCGGTTGTGGTACAGCGAGTCGCGGTCGGCCTGCCGGAAGCGGGCGGCTACCTCCTCATGGCTGGCCCGCTCAAACTGGCGCAGGGCCGGGTAGGTCTCATAGGCCACTTTTTGCAGGTATTCCAGCCAGGTGCGGCGCACGGCCACCGCCAGGTGCTGCGCCGCCTGCGGCCAGCTTTCGGCCAGGAGCAGCAGCTCCGGTAGCTGTTCATCCCGGGCCGTGGCCGCCACGTTGTTCCACTCCGTTACCAGGCGCAGGGCGGGCAGGTCGGCCGCCCAGGCGGCCAGGGTTTGCAGCTGAACGGCAAAAGGCTGAAACTGCAGGCGCCCCTCCGGGCCGAAGCGGCGGGCCTCGTTTAGCTGCAGGGCGTCGGCCACCGCCTGCACGGCCTGGCGCTGCGTGGCCAGGGCCGTTTCCAGGGTGGCTACGGGAGCGGCCAGCTCCAGCCCCGGCCCCTCCCCTGTGGGAAGGGGAGCCTGGTTGAAGTTGTAGCCACTGCTTTGGGGGCCGGCCTGGCTTAAATAAGTGAGCAGGGCGGCCGGCAGCTCGCCGCGGGCGATGCGCTGGTGGGTGAGCATGAGGTAGTCGGCCGTGCGGCGCAGGGCGGGCCAGTCGGAGCGCAGCGTCTGCCAGGTATGGCCGAAGAGGGGGCCGGCCAGGGGGTGGGCTTCCTCAATGGTTTGGCGGTGGCGGCTGGCTTCGTGGATGGCGTCAATCACCGCCACCAGCGCGGCGGGGTCGTTGGGCAAGGGGCCGCGCCAGATGGTTTGCAGGCGCTTGCGGGCCCGGCGGTAGTCGCCGCTCAGGAATTTCCACCACTTATGGCCGTACTCCAGCAGGGCGGCCCGCTCGGCCAGCAGCTGCTGGCCCCAGGCTTCGGGCAGCAGGGTGGCGTCGTGCTGCTGGTGCAGGGCCGCGTACGCGGTGCCAGCCTGAATAACTTCCGTCAGGCGGGCCGACTGCTGCACCCAGGCCGGGCTGGCTACTGCGGCGCGGCCCAGGGGCGGGGCCAGCTGGGCGTGGCGGGAGGCGGGCAGCAGGGCTTCGGCCCCGGCGCGGTCGGTGGGCAGGGGCAGGCCCAGGTGTTGGGCCAGGGCTTCGGCAGCTGTTTGCAGCTCAGCTACGGCGAGCTGGGCTTCACCCAGCCGGGCCGGCAGGGCGTCCTGCTCGGCGGGCAGCAGCACCGTCAGCTCCGAGCCCCAGAACAGCAGGCTTTTGGGAGTGCCGATTTTCTGCAGCGTGGCCTGCAGGCGGGCTGCCAGGGCTTCGGCCCGGGCGGCGTCGGCGTCGGTCCACTCGGCCAGGCTGGTGAAAGGCACGCGGGGCAGCTCGGTAGCGCCGCGCGCTTCGGCCAGGCGCAGCAGCTCGCCGGCCACCTGCTGGGCCGTGCGGCGGCTGCGGCCCAGGGGCGCGTTCACGGCCAGGGCGTAGTCGTTGAGGGCCTGGCGGTAGCGGGGCAGCTGGCTTACCTGGTCTTCCACGGCGGCCGCGCTGGCGGGGCGGCCCAGGCCCAGGGTGTGGCGCAGCTCGTCGTGCAGGGCTTTCTTGTTGGCTTTGTGGCTGTGCAGCTCCAGGCAGGCGGCGCCCAGGCCCAGGGCGTCGAGGCGGCGCTTCACCACTTCCAGGGCGGCCATCTTCTCGGCTACGAACAGCACTTTCTTGCCCGCGCCAATGGCTTCGGCCAGCAGGTTGGCAATGGTTTGCGACTTGCCCGTGCCGGGCGGCCCCTGAATGACCAGGTTGCGGCCCTCGTGCACGGCCAGTAGCGCCAGCAGCTGGGAGGAGTCGGCATCGAGCACCTGGTGCAGCTCGGCGGCAGGGCTCTCGGTATCCAAAAAAGCCAAGTCGCTGACGCTTGGCGGCGCATCCCGAAAGCCGGTGTCGGCGCCCAGCAGCGCCTGAATGGCGGGGTGGTCGAGCAGGGTGCTGCCGGCCGGCCAGCTGGCCGGGTCCAGGTCGCGGTAGAGCATGAACTTCCCGAAGGAGAAAAAGCCCAGCGCGATGCTGTTCTCCTCAACCTGCCAGCGGCGCATACCCGCTACGGCCGCCGCCACGGTGGCGAAGTAGTCGCCCAGCCGGCTGTCCTCGTCCAGCTCGGGCAAGGGTAGGCTCACGCCGAAGCTGGCTTTCAGCTTGGCCTGCAGCGAGAGGTTGCCTTCCACTTCGGCGCCGGTGTGGCGCAGCTTAAACCGCTCGGCGGCGCTGCCGCGCTCCAGCAGCACGGGCACCAGTACCAGCGGGGCCAGCCGGGGCTCTTCGCTGCTGTCGGCTTCGTACCAGCGCAGCATGCCCAGGGCCAGGTACAGGATGTTGACGCCCTGTTCTTCCAGGCTGGTGCGGGCCGTGTAGTAGGTGTTCAGCAGGCGGCTTTCCAGCCTGGGCAGGGGCTCGTCGGTCTGCAGCTTGTTGTCGGTAAGCAACGCCTGAGGGGTGGCCTCGGCGGCCTCATTGCCGGCCGCAGAAAAAGGCTCGTTTGGCGGAGCTGTTGGCAGCTCCTCCGATGTGTCTGCCAGGACTGCCGTACTGCCTGCGCTGCTCTTTTTAGCTTCCGGCGCCGCCTGGAAGTACATGGTTTTGCCCTGCTTCACCAGCACCTCGTACACGGGCACCGACGCTTCCCGCTGCACGGCCACGCCCTGGGCTTTCGACAGCCGGAAGTTGAGCAGGGGGTTGCGCAGGCCCAGGTCCAGCAGCTCCTGCCGGGAGGCGTCGAGGCGGGCGGCCAGGCTGGCGTCAGTTGTGGGGGGCGGGGCAGGAGCAGGGGCAGGCATCATGCCGCAACTTACACCAGGGCAGCGGTTATAGTTAGTTAAAAGCGAAGAGTTAAAAGCCGTTCTGCCTTTCAACTCTTCACTTTTAACTTTTAACTAGAAATCCGCCAAAACCCGTACTAAGCACTTCACCCTCCCGAACCATACCATGGCCCGCTTCACCCGCACCGATTTGCTTACCCAGGCTCTGCGCACCCCGCTTATTCCGGTCTTTTACCACGCCGAGGCCGCCTATGCCAAAGAGGTGCTCAGCGCCTGCTACCAGGGCGGTGTTCGGGTGTACGAGTACACCAACCGCGGCCCCCAGGCCTTGGCCATCTTCGCCGAGCTGCAGCGCTTTGTAGAGGCAGAATATCCCGGCCTGCTGCTGGGCGCCGGCACCATCTACACCGCCGAGGATGCCGAGCGGTTTATCAGCGCCGGCGCCGACTTCATCGTGTCGCCCATCATCGAGCCGGAGGTGGCCGCCGTGTGCCGGCGCCACGACCTGGCCTGGCTGCCCGGCGCCCAAACCCTGAACGAAATCTGGCAGGCCCTCCAGCAGGAGGCTGCCCTGGTGAAGGTGTTTCCCGCCAGCCATCTGGGTCCTGCTTATGTTAAAACCTTGCGGGGCCCGCTGCCCGATGCCCCATTTCTCATCAGCGGGGGAGTGCAGCTGGCGGAGGTGCCCGAGTGGTTCCGGGCCGGAGCCAGCTGCGTCAGCATCGGCTCCAAGCTGCTGCCGGGGGAGGGGCCGGGCGGGCTGGCGGCGCGGGTGGCCGAACTGCTAGTGCAGATTGAAGCAGGCCGGGCTGTGGTATAAATAAATTCATAGCGCTGACATTATATTGCCGGTATGAATCCATCATTTTCTACCGACTACCATCAGCTGCTGACTATTGTGAAGCAGCGGGTCCGAGAGGCCCAGTACCGTGCGCTGCAGCAGGTTAATCAGCAGCAGATTCAGCTTTACTGGGACCTGGGCCGGCTTATTGCCGAGCGCCAGCAGCAGCACGGCTGGGGCAAAAGCATAGTCGAAACCCTGGCTCAGGACCTGCAAAAGGAGTTTGCAGGCATGAGTGGGTTTTCGTCCCGCAACCTCTGGTACATGCGGGATTTTTATCTGGAGTACAGTACCGATGAACTTCTGCAACCATTGGTTGCAGAAATTAGCTGGGCGAAACATTTGGTTATTATGACCAAATGCAAAAGCCCGCACGAGCGCCTGTACTACACCGAGCAAACGCGGCGGAACAACTGGACCAAGGCAGTTTTAGCTCAGCAAATCAAGGCCCGCGCTTACGATAACACGGTGCTGGCCCAGCAGAATTTCGCCGAAACCATGCCGGCGGCGCAGCTTCCTGCCGCCGTGCTGGCCCTGAAGGACGAGTACACCTTTGGCTTCCTGGCCCTGACGCCGGAGCATTCCGAGTACGAGCTGGAGCAGGCCCTGCTGGGCAACGTGCGCCGCTTCCTGATTGAGATGGGCGGCGACTTCACCTTTATCGGCAACCAGTACCGGCTGGAGCTGGAAGGGCAGGAATACTTTGTCGACCTGCTGCTCTACCACCGCGAGCTGCAGTGCCTGGTAGCCGTGGAGCTGAAAATAACCGAGTTCCAGCCCGAGTATGCGGGCAAGATGAACTTCTACCTCTCGCTGCTGAACGAGAAAGTGAAAAAGGCCCACGAGCAGCCCAGCATTGGCATCATCATCTGCCAAAGCAAGCAGCGCACGGTGGTGGAATTCGCCCTGCGCGACGTGAGCAAGCCCATTGGCGTGGCCACTTACACCCTTACCGACACGCTGCCAGCCGAGCTGCGCCCCTTCTTCCCCAGCAACGAGGAGCTGGTGCAGCGGCTCGATGCCGTGACGGCGGCGCTGCAGGGCAACGCGACTCCGCGCTAAGCTGCCGCCGGCTGCCCCAGCTTGGAGTTCTTGTACCCGTAGCCGAAGTAAATCACCAGCCCAATGAGCAGCCAGATGAAGAACATCGTCCAGTTGTTGATGCCCAGCTGCGTCATCAGGTAGAGGTTGATAAGCAGGCCCAGGGTGGGCAGTAGGCTCAGGCGCTTGCGGAACGATAACCAAGCCAAGGCCAGGCATAACAGCAGGAACACCAGCATGGGAATCTGGTGGCGGAAGCCTTCGTAGCCCTCGCCGAAGCTGGCCAGGCGGAAGAAGTCGTTTACCTGCTCGCGGTTGTACACAAACAGCAGGGCGGCGGCCACCAGCAGAATCAGCGGCATCAGGAGCTGCCCGTTGATGTAGGGCACCTTGAAGCGGGCCTCGGAGCGGCCATAGGGGTCGATGATGAGGATGCCGCCGCATACCAGCGCGAAGGCGAACAGGGTGCCGATGCTGGTGAGGTCGACCACCAAATCCATGTTGAGAAACAGCGCGGGCACAGCCACGAAAAAGCCCGTGACGATGGTGCTGAACGAAGGCGTGTGGAAGCGCGGGTGAATGGTAGAAAACACCCGGGGCAGCAGGCCGTCGCGGCTCATGGTGAGCCAGATGCGGGGCTGGCCCAGCTGAAACACCAGCAGCACCGAGGCCATGGCAAACACCGCACTCACCGCCACCAGGCCCGAGAGCTTGGGCAGGCCCACCTCAGCAAATACGAAGGACAGCGGGTCGCCCACGCCCAGCTTGGTATAGGGCACCATGCCGGTGAGCACCAGCGTAATGACGACGTAGAGCACGGTACAGATAATCAGCGCGTACATCATGGCCTTGGGCAGGTCGCGCTGGGGGTTGCGGCACTCCTCGGCCGTGGTGGAAATGGCGTCGAAGCCGATGTAGGCGAAGAATACTGCCGACACGCCCTTGAGCACGCCGCCCACGCCGTTGGGGGCGAAGGGGCTCCAGTTGGCCGGCTGCACGTAGAAGGCGCCCACGGCAATTACCACGAACACTACCACCAGCTTAAGCAGCACCAGGATGTTGGAGGCCGTCTTGCTTTCCTTGATGCCGATGTACACCAGCGCGGTAATCAGCACGGTGATGGTAAAGGCAGGCAGGTCGGCCACCAGGCGCAGGCCACCAAACAGCTCGGGGGCTGAGTTCCAGATTTGGTAGCCGGCCAGCTGGGCTTCCGTGGCTTCGCTTAGCGGCTTGCCGGCCTGCATCAGCTCCATCACGGCGGTGTAGCCGATGTGGGCGCTCTGGGTGCCAGTGCTCAGGTAGGCCGGAATATGGATGCCGATGCCGTCGAGCAGGCCGGTAAAGTAGTCGGACCAGGAAATGGCCACCACGATGTTGCCCACGGCATATTCCATAATCAGGGCCCAGCCGATAATCCAGGCCGCCAGCTCCCCGAACGAGGTGTAGGCGTAGGTATAGGCCGAGCCGCTGACGGGCACGGTGGCCGCGAACTGGGCGTAGCACAGGGCCGAGAAGGCGCAGGCCACGGCGGTGAACACGAACAGCAGCGACACGGCCGGGCCGCCATCAAGGCTGGCTTTGCCGATGGTGCTGAAGATGCCGGCCCCGATAATGGCGGCAATGCCCAGGGCGGTGAGGTCGCGCACACTCAGGTGGCGGGCCAGGCCGCCGGGCGTTACCAGGTCGTGGTCGGCCGGCGGGTTCTGGAGAATGGCCGCAATGGTTTTGCGGCGAAAAAGGGAATTGTTGGAAGGCGGCATGCGCGGAAACAGGTTTTGAGGGGCAAAAGATAGGGCTTTTGCGAGTAGGTGGCCCGGCTGCGGCCCGGGGTAAGCTGCCGGGCTGCGACGGAAGCCGCTGCAATTGGAAGGCAGGCATGTGCAATTCTCCGCCGCCTGGCATCGGACAGGAAACAACCGTCCGCCTATGCGCCGCTCCCTTACCATTGCCATTCCGCAGCCCTGCCACGAAAGCTGGGCCGCCATGACACCCACCGCCCAGGGCCGGCACTGCGCCGCCTGCCAGAAAACCGTGGTCGACTTCAGCCGCATGAGCGACGCCGAAGTGCTGGCCTACCTGAGCAAAGCAGGACAAGGCAGCACCTGCGGGCGCTTCGCCGAAAACCAGCTGCAGCGGCCTTTACAGCCGCTGGCCCTGGCACCAGCACAGCGCTGGCGTACCTGGGCTGCCACCCTGGCCGCGCTGCTGGGCCTACGCGAGCTGCTGAGTCTGGATGCCCGCGCCCAGCAGGTACCCGTGGAGCAGACGGCCCGCAAACCAATCGACATGAAGCGCAACTGGCGCGAGCAGGAAGCCAGGCCGGTTGAGAGAATCAGTGTTATCCGGGGCCAGGTGGTGGAAGGGACTCAAAGCCTGCCAGGTGTCACGGTGCTTATTCCTGGTACCCAAGTGGGCATTTCGACTGGGTTAGATGGCTGTTTTGAGCTGATTTTGCCGGCTGAGTATCAAAATCAGGACAGCGTGAGCCTGGAGTTTAAATACATCGGGTACGCAAGTCAGCTGCGTACAACTCCCCTTACTATCGGCGAGCAAGTGCTGCGGGTAGAGTTGCACGCCGATGTGAAGGGAGAGCTGGCGGGCGAGATTGTTATTATAGGCGCCTGGGGATACCGCGCTATGCCCCCCGCCCCCTGGCGGCCCCGGGCCCTGTATGGCTGGGCCAAGTATTGGGTTACGCGCCCCTTCCGGAGCTACTAAAGCAACTTTCTGCAAGCATTTCCCGAGCACAGTATGCGCCTCACCATTCCCCAGCCCTGCCAGGAAAATTGGACCGCCATGCGCCCCGCAGGCAACGGTCGGCACTGCGAAAGCTGTCAAACCACGGTAATTGACTTCACCCAGCAATCCGATGCCGAAATCCTGGCGTATCTGGGCCGAGCTGCGGGCGGCCGCATCTGCGGCCGTTTCGCGGCGGGGCAGTTGGAGCGGCCGTTGCAGCGCGCCGCCCCGGCTGCCCTTGGGCGCTGGCGTGCCTGGCTGGCGGCGGCCGTGGCACTGTGGGGGTTGCGGGAAGTGAGTGGGAGCGAGGCCAAAGCGCAGGCGCCGACGGAGCAGCGGGCCGTGCCAAGCGGGTCTCATCTGGAGTACTCCGCTCGGCCTGACTATGAAGGACAGGTAAAAGCCCGGGTTTTACGCGGCCGGATTGTTGACTTTCAGACGAGAGAAAGCTTGCCCGGGGTGTCCATTATTATCAAAGGCACCACTATTGGTACGCAAACCAACGCAGATGGCACATTTGAGTTAAGCTGCCCCATAGAAATAACCAACTCACAACAGGCCATTGCACTTCAGTACATTGGGTATGCCTTCCAGGAGCTGGCCCCCACCCCCGGGCAATGGTATGGCGACGAGATGGTGCTGAAGATGCAGATTGAAATGAAGGGAGGTATAAGTGGGGTAAAACCCTGGCCCTGGCATCCCCGGACTTTTTACTACTGGGCTAAGTGGCAGCTCACTCGCCCTTTCCAGAAGTAGGTTTATTCATTGATTATCTGAGCTGTGGCTCTTACTATCAGCATCCTGCAGCTCCAAGCTGGCGCGAGTTTAGGCACAGCCGTAACTCGTGCCCTTCATTCGGGGGAGGCTGTGCCTCCCAACAGAACGGCCGGTAGAACACCTCAGGAGAATAACCTGCCGGCGCGGTTCCCAGCTTGCCGCTTTGCGGCGGTGGAGGTACAACCTCCACCTCATATTTCGTCACGAGTTACGGCTGCGCCTAAACTCGCGCCAGACGAGCCAAATACCAGCTCACGCGCCCTTTTCAGCCGTATTAGCGTAGGCGGGTAAAAAAAGCAGTTACCTTAGGCACATGGCTACACCCTCCTTTACCCCGTCCATTCCCCAGCCCTGCCCCAAGCAATGGGCCGACATGTCGCCCACCGAGGCCGGCCGCTTCTGCGGCAGCTGCCAGACCGAAGTGGTCGACTTCGCCCGCATGAGCGACGCCGAAGTGCTGGCCTACCTCTCGGCCCGGCGCGGGCAGCACGTGTGCGGGCGCCTCGTGGGCCAAGCCGTGCTTCCTCAGGTGTACAAGCCCAGCAGCGCCCCCCGGCGCTGGCTGCTGGCGGCCCTGGCCTTGTTTGGCTGGCAGGTGCAGGCAGCCTCGGCTGGCCCGCCCGCGCCCGAGCCGCTGCCCCGCCTGGAAGAAGGACAGGGCTCCAAGCCCGGCAAGCCCGGCAATCAGGTAACCGTGCGCGGGCAGGTGCTCGACGACCGTGACGGCAAGCCCGTGGCCGGCGTACGCGTGCTCATCAACGACACCAACTTCGGCACTACTACTGACGAACAGGGTAATTTCGAGCTGGTGATGGCCCCCGGCTGGGCCCCCATCAAGTCGGGCAAGCTCAACCTGCAGTTTATCGGCAGCCCCTTCGACTTCGAGAAGCAGACCGTCAAGCTCAACACCCGCAGCCAGGCCAAGCCCGCCGCCCTGAAGGTGACCATGAAGTCCATTCCCGACCGCGGGCAGGTAGTAGGCCGCATGATGATGCCCGAGCCGCCGGTGAAGCCGCCGCGGGGGTAGACTCTCATCCATAAATCATTTGGCTTATGCGGCAGCCTGTTGTTTCCATTCCTAAGCCATGCCCCAAAAGCTGGACGGCGATGACGCCTACCGAAGCCGGGCGCTACTGCGCTGCCTGCCAGACCGAAGTCGTTGACTTTACCCGCATGAGTGAGGAGGAGGTGCTGGCTTATCTGGCAGCCCGTCAGGGGCAGCGGGTGTGCGGCGCTATGTATATACCAGTAGTGGAGCCTGCGCATCAGTTGCAGCCAAGAGGTGTGCATGGCTGGCTATTGGCACTGGCGGCTTTGGTAGGGTGGCATTCGCTGGCATCGTGTGCGAGCAAACCTCCACAGGTCCTGCCCCAGGCCAGTGCAACGTTTCAAACTCCCACTGCCAGCCAGCAACAAGTTACCATTCGTGGACAGGTAATTGACGACACATTGAATAGGCCTTTAAGAGGAGCCTACGTCTTTATCGCCGGCACCGAGTACGGGACCATCACCGACGCGCAAGGCAATTTCACACTATCGTTTCCGGCTGACTGGGAGCCCGTCAGGAGCGGTGAGGTGCATTTAGAAGTGCCCGGCATTGCATATATGTTGCAGGGCGCCACAGTGAAGGCAAATCTGGCAGGTAACCCGGAGCCAGGTCTCTTGGCTATCCGGTTGCCTTCCAGCCCAGACAGGGGAAGACTTAAAGGAAAACCAGTGCCCATTCAGCCTCCCAAGCCTTTATCTGAGCTAGGCAAAAAGTAACGATTAGCCAAACCTTTCGCCCTTTAGAAGCCTTACCCCAGGGTATGAATACCCTGCGCTTCGCCCTGCTCTGCCTGCTGGCCTCGGCCTGCTCCATCCTCAAGCCTACCACCAAAAACGACGTATTCCCCGGCCGCGCCCAGCTGCCGCAGGAGGAAGCGCCCCACGTGCTGAACTCCCTGGAGTGGTGGTACTTCACGGGCCACTTAAAGGACGTTGCCAGCGGCGAGGAATTTGGCGTGGAGTACGTCTTCTTCCACTTCAGCCCCGATGGCAAGCAGGACTACCAGATGGTGAACTTCGCCCTCACCGACCCGCAAACCCAGCAGTTCCGCTACGACTACGACCTGGGCAAGCTGCCGGCGCCGCTTAAGGCCACCCTGCCCATCAACCTTACCGAAGAGAAAGGCGGGCAGCGCTGGACGCTCACCGGGCAGGAGGGAAGCTACACCCTGCAGGCCAGCATGGCGGCCCACCCGGGCCAGAGCATCAGCCTGCGCACCACGCCGGCCAAGCCCGTGCTGCTGCACGGCGGCACCGGCTACGAGCAGTACGGCAAGGTGGCCCAGGCCGGTTACTACAGCTACCCGCGCCTGAGCACCACCGGCACCATCGTGGTGGGCGGCAAAACCCACCAGGTAGCCGGCGAGCTGTGGTACGACCGGCAGTGGAACTGCGGCGGCGTCAACAAAAAGCACGTGGCCTGGGACTGGCTCAGCATTCAGCTCAACGAGCCCAAAGACGACATCATGCTCTACGCCGTGCACAACAAGAAAACCCAGGAGCACATCGGCGGCGGCTCGCACTACGGCCCCCAGGGCGAAAACACCCACCTGGCCGAGTCCGACTTCAAGCTGGAGCCCCTCACGTACTGGACCAGTCCCACCTCCAAGCGGAAGTACCCGGCCAAGTGGCGCGTCACGGTGCCTTCCAAGGGCTACGACCTGGTAGTGGAGCCCCTGGTGCCCCACCAGGAGCTTAGCCTGAAGCTATTTAAAGTACTGAAGCTGCACTACTGGGAAGGCATGTGCCGCGTCACCGGCACCCACAATGGAAAGCCGGTAACGGGCAATGCGTATGTGGAAATAACGAACCGATAATGTAGCGTGGACTCTGCGAGTCCGCGCGTGTGAACGTTCGTACGCGCGGACTCGCAGAGTCCACGCTACTGATTCAACACCACTCTAAACGTAGTCCCCCGGCCTACCTCGCTCCACTTCACGAAGAGCTTGCCTTCGTGGTAGTTCTCGATGATGCGCTTGGCCAGGGCCAGGCCCAGGCCCCAGCCGCGCTTCTTGGTGGTGTAGCCGGGCAGGAAGACGTTGTCGATTTTATTCTTGGGTATGCCCTTGCCGGTGTCGGTGATGTCGACGGCCACCTGGGGCTTGCTCTGCCGGCCCCGCACCCGCACCCGGCGCAGGTGCAGGGTGATGGAGCCGCGGCCATCCATGGCATCCACCGCGTTTTTGCAGATGTTTTCGATTACCCAGTCGAACAGCGGCACGTTGATGCGGGCGGGCGTGTCGGTGGGCAGGTCGGTTTCGATGCTGAACTTCACCTTTTTCGATACCCGGCTTTCGAGGTAGGCAATGGCATTTTTGGTGGTCTGCAGCAGGTTCTCGTCCTTGAGCACCGGCACCGAGCCGATGTTGCTGAAGCGCTCCGTAATGATTTCCAGGCGGCGGATGTCCTTGCCCAGCTCTTCCACAATGGGCTCGTCCTTGAACTTGTCGGACTCCCGCAAATACGCCTGCCAGCCTACCAGGCTACTGAGCGGCGTGCCCAGCTGGTGGGCGGTTTCCTTGGCCAGGCCTACCCACACGCGGTTCTGCTCGGCCCGCCGCGAGGAGCTGAAGGCGAAGTAGGCAATAATGCCCAGGCAGCCGATAACGGCCAAGCCCACCAGCGGGTAGGTGCGCAGCTGGGTAAGCAGCTGCGAGTCTTTGTAGTAGATGAAGTTGCGAATGCCGGCGCCCAGCTCCACCACAATGGGCGGGTGGCCCTGCTTCATCTGCTCGAACTCGCGCAGCAGCAGCGCCACGGAGTCGCGCGCCGAAAGGCCCTTGGGCAGGTTGAGGTTTTTGGAGTCGATAACATTCAGGCTATCCGACAGGATAATCGGAATGGTGGTGTTGGCCTTGAGAATCTCCTCGAACACGAAGTTGGTGTTCGAGTCCACCTCCGAGTTGATGATGAACTCCTGGGCCTTGGCGTACAGCCGAATCTGCTCCCGCTCCCGCTGCGACACCCGCTGCACCAGCACGTTGGTATAAATCACCGTAGCCGCCCCAATGAAAAGGGCCAGCACCGCAATCAGAATTTTTATGCGCGACTTCTGGTCGTAGATGGGGTTCATTAAATCAGTTGTCAGTTGTTCGTTGTCAGTTGTCAGGTTGTTCTGGAAAGCAGCCGTCAGAACGAACTAACAACTGACAACCAACAGCTGACAACTAAAAACCAGAAACCATCACGGCGTCGCTGCTGGCAATTTCCTCCAGAATCTCGTTCACCAGCTCCGGCGTTTCGGCGTCTACCAGGCGGGTGCGCCAGGCTTTGGCGCCTTCCAGGCCGCGGAAGTAGTGGGCGTAGTGGCGGCGCATCTCGAAGATGCCTACGCGCGGGCCTTTCCACTCGATGCTTTTCTCGAAGTGCATGCGGCACATGCCCACCCGCTCTTCCAGCGTGGGCGGGGCCAGCAGCTGCCCGGTGGCCACGTAGTGCTTCACCTCCCGGAATATCCAGGGGTAGCCGATGCTGGCGCGGCCAATCATGACGCCATCCACGCCGTAGCGCTGCTGGTACTCCAGGGCTTTCTGCGGCGAGTCGATGTCGCCGTTGCCGAAGATGGGAATCTGAATGCGGGGGTTGTCCTTAATCTTGGCGATGAGGCGCCAGTCGGCCTCGCCCTTGTAGAGCTGGGCGCGGGTGCGGCCGTGCACGGTGAGGGCCTTGATGCCCACGTCCTGCAGGCGCTCGGCTACTTCCTCCACGTTCTTGGTGCCTTCGTCCCAGCCCAGGCGGGTTTTCACGGTTACGGGCAGGTGGGTGTGCTTCACCACGGCGGCCGTCATCTGCACCATCTTGGGAATGTCCTGCAGCAGGGCCGCGCCGGCGCCGCGGCAGGCCACCTGTTTCACCGGGCAGCCGTAGTTGATGTCAATCAAGTCGGGCCCGGCCTCGGTGCTGATGGCGGCGCACTCGCCCATGGTATCCACGTCGGAGCCGAAGAGCTGAATGCCAATGGGCCGCTCGTAGTCGAACACGTCGAGCTTCTTGCGGCTTTTGGCCGCCGCCCGAATCAGGCCTTCCGAGGAAATAAACTCGGTGTACATCAGGTCGGCCCCGTTGGCTTTGCACACGGCCCGGAAGGGCGGGTCGCTCACGTCCTCCATGGGCGCAAGCAGAAGCGGGAAGTCGGGAAGCTGGATGTTGCCTATTTGAACCACGGAGATGAGTATTTGCTGTTATTTCAGAATGTCGTACTGAGCGGAGCGTCTTTTCGATTAGAACGTCATGCTGAGCTTGCCGAAGCATCTTGCCAGGGGAGGTAATCCTCTTTGATTGGATTTACGCTCGTGGTAGAGATGCTTAGCCTGCACTCAGCATGACGTTCTTACTGTTTCGACTAAACAGTAAGAGCGGCCGGTTTGCCAGATTATCCGCAAATTTACAACCTCCCGAACTAGCCCGCCCCCATGAAAGGTTTCCTGCCCCGCACCCTGCACCCTGGCTTTCAGCTGCTGTGGCTGGTGGTACTGATGATGGCCGGGGCCCTGATGGCTTTCACCCTCATCTACGCCATTGCCATGACCTGGCTGCAGGTGCCGGCCCTGCAGCTGCAGGCCATGATGACGCAGCCCCGCGATTATCCGCAGGGCTGGGCGCTGGCCATGCTGACGCAGGGCGTGCTGCTGTTCGGGGCTTTTGGCGGGGCAGCCCTGGCGCTGCCGCTCCTGCTGGGCTACCGCTGGGGAGAGTATTTCAACCCCCGCCGCCTGAAACAGGCCTGGTGGCTGCTGGCCGCCGCCCTGCTCATCATCGTCATCCTGCCCCTGATGTCGGGCCTGATTGCCTGGAATGCCAACGTGGAGTTTCCGGCTTTCCTGCACGACTTCGAGGTGTGGGCCCGGGCCAAGGAAGCGCAGGCCCAGGAACTTACGCGCTACCTCACGCGCTTCAGCACGGCCGGGCGGCTGCTGGTGGGGCTGCTGGTGGTGGCCGTGGTGCCCGCCGTGGCCGAGGAGCTGGTGTTCCGGGGGGTGATTCAGAAAAACCTGGTGCGCTGGTTTAGCTCCCGGCACGTGGGCGTGTGGCTGGCGGCGGCCATCTTCAGCGCCATTCACCTGCAGTTTCTGGGTTTTGTGCCCCGTTTCGTGCTGGGCCTGGTGCTGGGCTACCTCTACGAGTGGAGCGGCAACATTCTGGTGCCCATGGCGGCCCACTTCACCCAGAATGCCTTTCAGCTGCTGCTGGTGTACGGCGCCCAGCACGGCGCTTTCGGCTGGAACTTCGACCCCGACAGCAATGAGGCCCTGCCCTGGCCGCTGGTGCTGCTCTCGGCCGTGGGCAGCGCGGGCCTGCTCTACTTCCTGCACCAACGCATGAGCGCCGCGTCCGTACCTACCCAGATGCTCACCCTGAGCCACGACGGCGTGGCCGTGCGCCGCGCGGAGCCGCAGGGCTAGCTACTTCTCTTTTCGCCTTCATTTCCGCTTTTTAGCTTGTCTGATTCTCTGCCTTCTTCTGCGCCCACCGGCACCCCCGGGGAGCCGGCCAAAGCCGGCCCCAGCAACCTGCAGCTTCGTACCATCTACGGCCTGCTCGGCGCGGCCCTGCTGGTAGGCAGCGTATGGTTCAGCCCCTGGACCTTCGGGCTGTTTTTCGCCTTCGTGCAGGCCGTGATGCTCTGGGAATTCTACCGCATGATGGAGAAGGGCGGAAGCAAGCCGGCGGTATGGCTGGGAGTGGCAGTGAGCCTGCTGTCCTTTGGCGCCGTGCTGCTGGCGGCCCACTACATGCTGGGTGGGAAGGTTGTTCCCATTTCCCCCGCAGGTGAAGTAACCGGAGGGGAGGCCTTGGCCGAGCACATCACCTCTTCATTCCGGCAAGGACAGACCTGGGCCGCTTTCTTCGCCATTCCGGGCTGTTTGCTTGTGTTGACTACCGTGGCGCTGTTGGTGCGGGAAATGCTGGCCTGGCCCGAGCATGGTCAGCCATTCACCAACGTGGCGGCCACCTTAGCTGGCTTGCTGTACATAAGCATGCCCATGGCCCTGCTTATCGTGCTGGCCTTTCTCCCGCACGGCTACGACTACCGCCGCGTCATTGTGCTACTTTTCCTCATCTGGTCAGCTGACATTGGCGCCTACTTCGCCGGTAAAACCTTTGGCAAGCACAAGCTGGCCCCGGCTATCTCGCCCGGCAAAACCTGGGAAGGCTGGGCCGGCGGCGCGGTGCTAACCCTGGTCATGGGCTGGGCCCTGGGCTACCTTATTCCCGAGCTGCCGCTCACGCACCGCCTCGTAGCGGCCGCCGTGGTGGCCGTGTTCGGTCCCCTCGGCGACCTGGCCGAATCCATGCTCAAGCGCAGCGTCGATATGAAAGACTCGGGCAGCATCATGCCCGGGCACGGCGGCCTGCTCGACCGATTCGATGCCTTCCTGTTCGTACTGCCCATTCTGGCGCTGCTGCAGCTGCTGGCGGGGTAAGCAGCCCAAAGCTCCTGGCGCACACCTGGCGCGAGTTTAGGCGAAGCCGTAACTCGTGACTAACCACGATGTGGAGGCTGTGCCTCCACTGCCGCCTCAGCGGCAAGCCCGAAACGCGCAAGTAGAACCTGTGGCGGAATGGTTCTGCGGCGAGACGTAGCTTCACCCGGGTAATAAGTCACGACATACGCTGCGCTAAACTTGCGCCAGTACCCGGCTTTAATATGGGCCGCGTGTGATGTTGACAAAAGCAATACCTTTGCGCCCCTAAACCGTACCTACTCCCACCCAACACTTTTCTTAATTCCTCGCATGGCTGCAAAATCCGTTTACAAAGAGCCCGCTCCGATAGTTGACCGCGAAAACCCGCTGGAGTCCATGATGTCGCGCTTCAACATCGCGGCCGAAATTCTGGGCCTCGACGAAGCTACCTACAACGTGCTGAAAGTGGCCGACAAGCAGGTAATCGTGAACATCCCGGTAACCATGGACAACGGCACCGTGCGCGTATTCGAAGGCTACCGCGTGGTGCACAACACCATCCTGGGCCCTTCCAAAGGCGGCATCCGCTACGATAAGAACGTGCACCTTGACGAGGTGAAGGCCCTGGCTGCCTGGATGACCTGGAAGTGCGCCGTGGTGGACATTCCCTACGGCGGCGCCAAGGGCGGCATTATCTGCGACCCCACTACCATGAGCGTGGGCGAGCTCGAGCGCCTCACCCGCGGCTACACCATGGCCATGAAGGACGTGTTTGGCCCCGACCGTGACATTCCGGCCCCCGACATGGGCACCGGCCCCCGCGAGATGGCCTGGCTGATGGACGAATTCTCCAAGACCGTGGGCGCCACTTCGCCCGCCGTTGTAACCGGCAAGCCCCTGGTAATGGGCGGCTCGCTGGGTCGCACCGAGGCCACCGGCCGCGGCGTGATGGTATCGGCCCTGGCCGCCCTGAAAAAGCTGGGCCTCAACCCCAGCGAAGTATCGGCCGCCGTGCAGGGCTTCGGCAACGTAGGCTCCTGGGCCGCCAAGCTGCTGTTCGACAAGGGCGTGAAGATTAAGGCCATCAGCGACGTATCCGGTGCTTACTGGAACGAGAACGGTATCGACATCAACGAAGCCGTGGCGTACAAGAATGCCCACAACGGCCGCCTCGACGGCTTCACCGGCGCCGTGATGATGGAAAACCCGGAAGACCTGCTCGTCTCCAACGTGGAGGTGCTGGTGCCCGCTGCCGTGGAGGATGTAATTACCGAGCACAACGCCGGCGACATCAAGGCCCGTCTCATCGTGGAAGGCGCCAACGGCCCCACCTCGGCTTCGGCCGACCCCATCATCAACGAGAAGGGCATCATGGTGGTGCCCGACATTCTGGCCAACTCGGGCGGCGTGACGGTTTCCTACTTCGAGTGGGTACAGAACCGCCAGGGCTTCAAGTGGAGCGAGGACATGGTGACCGAGCGCGCCGACCGCATCATGAACGACGCCTTCGAGAAAGTGTACCAGACCAGCCAGAAATACAAGATTCCGATGCGCATTGCGGCCTACGTGGTATCTATCGACAAAGTGGCCCAGACCTACAAGTTCCGCGGCGGCTTCTAATCATCGCTGATTGCCGCTGATTTTGCTGATTTCACTGATTTTTTTGACTTTAGCTAGGCAGCTTTTAAGCTGAACCGCGGAGAAAATGGAATGGCACCGGCCGCTGGGTCGGTGCCATTTCTGTTTTTGGCCGTAATTTGCCCCGTCTGGGCTAAAATGCCGTAAGAGTTGTTGCGCCGAAAAACCCGGCTGAAATCAGCGAAATCAGGGTTAATCAGCGAAAATCAGTGATTATGAAGATTCACAAAGAAGGACGACGCATACTATTTGTCACGCTGTTGGTGCTGATTGCGCTGAACCTGCTGATGTACCACTTCAACAAGGGCAATGACCTGGTAAATCGCCTCTTTACCGGCGCTACGGTCATCATCTTTCTGTTGATACTGCAGTTTTTCCGCAGCCCTTTCCGCCACATGTTTACCCACGAAGACCTGCTGCTGGCCCCGGCCGACGGCAAGGTGGTGGTAATTGAAGACGTGCAGGAGCCGGAGTACTTCAACGACGTGCGCAAGCAAATCAGCATCTTCATGTCGCCCATCAACGTGCACGTGACGCGCAACCCCATCTCGGGCATCGTGAAGTACTTTAAGTACCACCCCGGCAACTACCTGGTGGCCTGGCACCCCAAAAGCAGTACCCAGAACGAGCGCACCACGGTAGTGGTGGAAAGCGACGCCGGCCCTCTGGTGCTGTTCCGGCAGATTGCCGGCGCCATGGCCCGCCGCATCGTGTGGTATGTAAACGAAGGCGACGAGGTAACCCAGGGCGAGGAGTTCGGCTTCATCAAGTTCGGCTCCCGCGTCGACCTGTTTGTGCCGGTCGACACCGTGGTGAAAGTTGAGCTGGGCCAGAAAGTAAAAGGCGGTGAGACCGTGATTTGCCAGCTTAAAGTCTGAACCGCAGATTTTAACGGATTTGACGGATAAGAACGGATTCTTACGGATTCGTTCTTATCCGTTTTTCTTTTAAAACAGTACTGGTATACCTTAGTAAACAGGCCTTGTCTTCACAAACCGCTTTAACTCCAAGGACGGCGCCCCAAAGTTTATGAGCAATCCAATGGGCCGCCGATAGGCTTCCAAGTAATTGATGATTTGGGCCTGATGCGCTTCATTTAAGCCGCTTAATGCCTTTAGCTCTACCAATACCGTTTCGTTCACTAGAAAATCGACGCGCCGTGAGCCAATTTCATGCGCTCTGTAGAAAATTGGCATTTCCAATTCGCGTTGAGCAACAATTCCGCACTGCTCAAGCTCAATAGCAAGGGCGCGCTGATAAATTACTTCCTGAAAGCCTGTTCCAAGAACGCGATGCACCTGCATGGCGCAGCCAATAATCTTACCTGTTAATTCACGGTAATCATCTAGATTAATAGCGTCTTTTATCATTAGCTAGCTCGATATAAGAACTGACGGCAAGCTACTGTAATGGCAAAGAAAAACGGATAAGAACGAATCCGTAAGAATCCGTTCTTATCCGTCAAATCCGTTAAAATCTGCGGTTCAGACAAGAGTGTGCGGCACGAACTCCGACAGGTTGGTGATGAGCCCGGCTTCGCGGCGGAAGCCGATGGCGCAGGCTTCGCCGGCCCAGAACACGCCGGCCTGGTAGCGGCGGCCCTGCTCGTCGGTGGGTAGCTCGGCCCAGCGCTGGCGTAGCTGGGGCTGGGCGGCAAAGTCGCCGGGTACCTCGGTGCTGGCGCGGCCATCGGGCTGGATTTCGGCCACGTTCTGCCCTTCGCGGCCAAACAGGGGCTTGCGCACGTGGTGGCCGGGCAGGTTGGTTAGGCTGGCTTCGAGCAGCAGCGGGTGGTGGGGGAATACTTCCCAGAGGCGGGCCATTACGGCTTTGCTCTGAAACAGCAGGCTGTAGGCCGGGTTGGCGATGATGACGTCGCGGGTGAGCATAAGCTGGGCGAGGTCGGCGGTGAGCTCGGGTTCTTCCTCGGCCAGGATTTCCCAGGGTACGAGCTTAAACACAAAGTCGAACTTCTGCCACTGGCTGGGGCCGGTTTCGGCCCAGGCGCCGCGGTCTTCGCCCTGCACCGACACCTTCATGTCGTCGACGGGGCAGGTGTGGACGTAGGCAAAGCCGGCGGCGCGGGCAGCTTCGGCCAATACGGCGCAGTTGGCTTCGTCTTCGGCGCTGTCGGGCAGGTACACCAGCAGCAGGCTGTCCTGCAGGGTGTCGTTGAGGGCCCGCCAGTGGCGGAGCTGGTCTTCCAAGCACTCGAACAAGCCATTGGCCTGGCTTTCGTCGCTGGCGCGGCCCGCCGCCACCAGGCTGGCCCACTGCACCACGGCCGTTTCGGGCAGGCTGGTGGCGGTGTCGGCATTAAACTCCAGCAGCTTGGGCCCCTCGGCCGTCAGGGCCAGGTCGAAGCGGCCGTAGAGGTGCCAGTGCCGCTCGTCGTTCCAGGAATGGCGAATGGGGGCCCACAGCACCGGGGGAATGGCCAGCTGCTGCAGGAAGTCGTCGGGGATGGGGTCGGGAATGGCCTGCACCAGCATGTCGTACAGGGTGTCGGCAGCCTGCAGCAGCGCTTCGGCCTCGGCTTCGCTGAGCTGCACGGCTTCGCGCGCCACGTAGTTCTGGCAGGCATCTTCAATGGCCCAGTCCCAGCCCAGGGTGCGCACGGCAGGAGAAACGTCGCCGGATAGAGGAAGGAGGTTTATCATGGTAGTCAATGAACAATTAGCAGTGAACAATGAGCAATGAGCGGTTAGAACGACATTGTTCATTGCTCACTACTAACTGTTCATTGAAAGGCTATCCACCGAAGCCACGGAAGCCGCCGCGGCTGCCAAAGCCGCTGCTGCGGCCACTGGGGGCGCTGCTGCGGTAGCTGGGCCGGGGTGCCGAGCGCATCGTTGAGCGGCTTTCCTGAATGCCCGCATTGCTGGACGGGCTGCCCCGGAAGCCCCGGCCGAAAAAGCCGCGGCCTTCGTTCTGCCGCTCCCGGGCCATGTTGGCCCGCCAGCCCTGGTTGCGCTGCAGAATGCCGGGGTTGGCATACACGCCGGGGTTGGGGGTGAGGAAGCGGCCGGCCATGTAGCCGATGCCGCCCCACATCAGCACGTCCATCATGCTGGTGCCATTGTGCCGGTTTTCGGGGTTTACGCGGCTGTACTCCTGCATCTGCTTTTGCAGGGCCTGGCCCTGCAGGGTGTCAGTCTTGCCATCGAAGTGGTGCAGGATGGCCGCTACCTCTTCCTTGCCAGCGGGCCGCTCGGCGGTGATTTTCCACTGGCCGGGCTGCACTTCCGTCATTTCGGTGATGACGCCCTGGCTGTAGCTCTGGGGCGGGTCCTGGCCCTGGGCGCTCCAGTCGCCCTCCGAGCCGTTGTCGTTGCTGGAGCAGGCCGGTAAGGCCAGGCCCAGGCTGGTGGCGGCGGCAATCATCAGCACATTGCGGCGCCAGTCGCCGAGGGGATGAAAGTGCTTTTTCATAGTAGTGCTCAGTGCTAGGTGCTAGGGGCTTGGTGATGGAGGAAAACGCTGCGGGAATTATAGCTTAGGTCCCGGCAGGTAGTACGGCCAAGCTACGCAAATGATTAAAACCAGGTGGCAGCCAGCTGCATCAGCTCCTCCAGGGCGGCCTGGTCGTCGTGGTCGAAGTCGTTGAGCTTGTCGCTGTCGACGTCGAGCACGGCCACCACTTCGCCATTCTTGAAGATGGGCACTACAATCTCCGATTTGGAGTCGCTGCTGCAGGCGATGTGGCCGGGAAACAGCTCCACATCGGGCACGAGCTGGGTTTTGGCTTCGGCCCAGCTGCTGCCGCACACGCCCTTGCCGCGTCGGATGCGGGTGCAGGCAATGGGCCCCTGGAAGGGGCCCAGCACCAGCTCGTCGCCCTTTACCAGGTAGAAACCTACCCAGAAAAAGCCGAAGGCCTGGCGCAGGGCCGCTGCGGTGTTGGCCAGGTTGGCGGTGAGGTCGGGTTCGCCGCTGGTGAGGGCGCTAATCTGGGGAAGCAGCTGGCGGTATTGCTCCGCCTTGGTTTGCGTCGTATCGAGAAAAAGGGTTTCAGCCATTTTTTAGTTGTCAGTTGTCAGTTGTTCGTTGTCAGTGTTCTGTCCTCGGTCTTTATCGAAGCAGGCCCTTGTCAGTGTTCAGGCAGTCGACTTTTCAGAACAATCCTGACAACTGACAACGAACAACTGACAACTAAAATCTACTTGTCGTTCACGTACCAGAACAGCTGGTCGATGCCAACCGTGGATTGCTCGCGTAGGTGGGTAAGGCCCAGCCGGGGCGCGGCAATGCCCTGCTCCAGCTGCATGGGAGCGCGGAACACGCGAATTTCGTCCCACATGCCGGCTTCAATCAGGGCGTTGAGCACGGTGGGGCCACCTTCCACCAGCACCGACTGGATGTTGCGCTGGTACAGGTCATGCAGCATGACCGACATCAGCTCCGCCGACTCGGGCAGGGTTACGGTTTGGAGGTTGGGGCGACCGTCGCGGTGGCGGTAGGAGTAGATAAGGGTGGGCTGGCTGCCGTCGAGGATGTGGTGGGCCGGGGGCAGACTCAGGTTCTTGTCGATGATGATGCGCGTGGGCTGGGGGCCGGGCCAGTCGCGCACGTTCAGGCGGGGGTTGTCGTGCAGGGCGGTGCGGGTGCCTACCAGGATGCCGGCTTCCTCGGCCCGCCACTGGTGGGTAAGCAGCCGGGCCTGCTCGCAGCTGATGGCCACAGGCTGAAAAAAGCGCCCGGCCAGGAAGCCGTCGGAGGTTTCGGCCCACTTCAGCACCAGGTAGGGGCGCTGCTGCTCGTGAAAGGTGAAGAAGCGCCGGTTCAGCCAGCGGCCTTCCTCGGCCAGCAGGCCGGTTTCGACCTTGATGCCGGCGGCACGCAGCTTCTCAATGCCTTTGCCGGCCACCAGGGGAAAGGGGTCGCGGTTGCAGACCACCACTTCGGGCACGCCTTTTTCGATGAGCAGGTCGGCACAGGGCGGGGTTTTGCCGTGGTGGGCGCAGGGCTCCAGCGTCACGTACACCCGGCTTTTTTTGAGCAGCGACTGGTCGGCTACGGCCGCCAGGGCGTTTACCTCGGCGTGGGGGCCGCCGTACTGCTGGTGGTAGCCTTCGCCGATAATACGCCCTTCGTGGGTGACAACGCAGCCTACCAGGGGGTTGGGCCGGGCATACCCGGTGCCCAGATGTGCCAGGTCGAGGGCACGGCGCATGAATAGCTCATCGGACATGGCGCAAAGGTAGTAGGGGAGGTGGGGCAGACGGGCCTTGTACGCACCTGTAGCGCCGGCGGGTGCGCCGGCAGTGGGCCTGGGAGCTATATAAACCCGGCGCTGGCCGACCTTTGCGGCCGATGACCCTACGCGAAACCACCGCTTCCCTCGCCGCGGCCCTGGCAGCGGCCTACCCGCCTCCGGAAGCCGAGGCCATTGCCCGCCTTGTCCTGCAGCAGCAGCTGGGCCTTAGCAGTCTGACGTTTATGATGCAGGCGGGGCAGCCAGTGCCAGCCGAAGTGCTGGCCCAGCTGCCGGCGCAGCAGGCGCGCCTGCTGGCCCACGAGCCGGTGCAGTACGTGCTGGGCACGGCCCACTTCGAGGGCATGGAGCTGGAAGTAAGCCCGGCCACCCTTATTCCGCGTCCGGAAACTGAGGAGCTGGTGCGCCTGGTGCTGGCCGACTGGCAGCGGCAGCCGGTGCGCGGCCTGCTGGATGTGGGCACAGGGTCGGGCTGCCTGGTGCTGGCCCTGGCCCGGGCCCTGCAGCCGGCCCGCGCCCTGGGCGTCGATATTTCCGAAGAAGCCCTGGCCGTAGCCCGTCGCAACGGCCGGCGGTACGCGCCCGAGGTGGATTTTCAGCGCGTGGATATTCTGACGCAAATGCCGGCGGTAGCGCCCGGCACCCTCGATGTGCTCGTCAGCAACCCGCCCTACGTGCGGGAAAGCGAAAAAGCGCTGATGCGGGACAACGTGCTGGCTTGGGAGCCTGCCACCGCCCTGTTTGTGCCCGACGCCGACCCGCTGCTGTTTTACCGCCGCATTGGGGCGCTGGGGCGGCAGCTGCTGCGACCCGGTGGCGGCCTGTACTTTGAAATCAACGAAGCCTTCGGGCAGGAGACCGTCGTGCTACTGCAGAACCAGGGCTACCGCGAGGTGCGCGCCGTGGACGACATGTTCGGCAAGGCCCGCATGGTGCGGGCTTCCGCCTAGCCAGGCCAGGCTAGACACAAGGCCTGAGGCTCAACGGCTAATCCGAAAACAGAACGTCATGCTTCGACTGCGCTGCGCTCCGCTCAGCATGACGTTCTTTTGACTGTTATGTGGGCTTAGTGCAAGCTTCTGCCTTTCGTTACGCTTACAGCATTTTTCCAAACCCAGCCAGGGCCTGGCCGAACTCCCGGGGGCTTTCGATGAGGGCGTAGTGCTTGCCGGGCATTACCACTACCTGCTGGCGGGGGAAGTGAAAGGACTGATGATGCGTGGGCCCCGTCACATGGTCGGCCGCGCCGGGCAGTACCAGCACCGGTATCTTCAGCTGGGCGGTAATGGCGGTAAAGTCCTGCAGGTAGCCATCGATTGAGCCGGGCTGGTTGAAGAGGGAGCTGGCGAAGTCGAGGTTGGCCGGCTGGGCCGGCTCGAGGCGGGCCAGCCGGGTAGCGGTAGAGTCGTGGGCGTACATCAGCTGCCCTTGCAGGCGCTGCTGGCCCAGCAGCGCCGACACCATGAAGAAGCGCTGGGGCAGGGGAGCGGCCGGGTCCAGGGGCGGGCGGGTAGCGGCGGGCAGCAGGGCGTAGCCGGCGCTGGCGTAGCTTTCCATGGAGGCCGGCAGGCTCAGAATGCTGTTGACCAGGATGAGGCCCTGCACCCGCTCGGGGTACTTGCTGGCGTAGGCCGTGGCGATGATGCCGCCGAAGGAGTGCGACATCAGCACCCATTTCTTCAGGCCCAGCTGCTGGCGCAGCTCCTCCAGGTCCAGCACCAGCCGGTCGAGCCCGTAGCTTTTGGCCGGTGAGCTGGCCGAGCGGCCGCTGCCGCGCTGGTCCAGGTAAATCATCTGGAACTGGGCTTCCAGCACCGGGCCAGCCAGCGACTCCACTGCGAAGCTGCCCGCACCAGGTCCGCCGTGCACAAACACGCAGGGCAGGCCCTGGCCGGCCACGCGGGCATACAGGGCCACGCCATCGGTGGTGGTGACGCTGGGCGTGCCATTGGGGAGGGGGCGGGCCTGCAGGCCTACCCAGGCAACTACCAGTACGGTGAGGAGAGCGAGGCGCTGCAGCGCAGGACGGAGGGTGTAAAGCGTTTTCATATCCCAAAGCTACAGTGAGCAAGGTCCAGCGTGCCATTCAATGTGACCGAATCGGCGGATGTAAAGGATGAGGCGTCGGCAGTGCCGGACGAATCTGTAGCACGCATCAACAAAAAGCGCCCCTGCTATGAGTAGCAGGGGCGCTTTGGGGTGGGGTTTATAGTTGTCAGTTGATAGTTGTCAGTTGTCAGGTCGTTCTGGAGTCAGCTTTGCCAGAACAATCTGACAACTGACAACTAATCCCAAAGCTACCCCTAGGCCGGGGCAAGCAGGGGCCGGGGCGGGGTATTGGTGGCACCACCCGGCCGAGATGTATATTGGCGGCTATGAGAACAATCTATCTGCTTTTCGCCCTGCTATTGGGGGCAGCTCCTGTGTTTGCTCAGCAGCCAAATGTTGTCATGCAGCCACCACCCCCGGCCGTGGCTCCGTTCTATAAGGCCAACGTGCTGTTGGTAAACACAAGTGACAGCGCCCGAGCGGCTTTACGAACCATAGCAGGCATTCTGCAAGAGCGCGGCTTTGCCATTGAAAAGATTGATTACGACTTGTCGAGCATCATCACCAAACCGCGAGCGTACACCAAAAGCGGCTCTCACTCCATGCACATTCTGGCTATCACCTGCAAAACAGGCCTGCGCCTGACAGGGCAGTGGCGCGGCACGTTCGGGACGTTTGCAGTAGAAGAACGGGCAGCTATCACGAACAATGCTTCTAAGCAGGCATTTGCTGAGATAGAGGCTGTAGGCAAGGCCTATCCGGGGGGCGCCCTGCGCTACGACTACCAGCCTTAGCGTCCCTGTACCCGCCCGAGCCTATCGACCTCCAACTGCAGCACGCCCGAGAGCCCGGGTCAACAGCCGTTATAATCAAGTTGTTTGTTTTCAGTTGCCAGGGCATTCCGGTAAGGCTGACTCCAGAACATTCTGACAACTGACAACTATCAACTGACAACCAACAACTACAGATTGGCCTGAATGAAATTCGTCATCTGCCGGTAGAGGTGCAGGGAGGTATTGCCGCCCCGGATGCTGTGGTTGCGGTTGGGGTAGTAAAGGGTCTGGAAGTCCTTGTTGGCGGCAATGAGGGCATCGGTGAAGGCTACCGAGTTCTGGAAGTGTACGTTGTCGTCGCCGGTGCCGTGCACGAGCAGGAACTTCGCCTTGAGCTTGGCCGCGTGCTGCACGGGGGAGTTGTCGTCGTAGCCGCCGGGGTTGAGCTGCGGCGTCTTCAGGTAGCGCTCGGTGTACACCGTGTCGTAGTAGCGCCAGTTGGTGACGGGCGCCACGGCAATGCCCAGCTTGAACAGCTCGGGCTGGGTGGTAATGGCCAGCGCCGTGAGGTAGCCCCCAAAGCTCCAGCCCCACAGGCCGATGCGGCTTTTGTCCACGTAAGGCAGCGTGCCCAGGTGCTTGGCGCCGGCGCCCTGGTCAATGGCTTCGTACTTGCCCAGGTTGGCATAGGTGGCTTTGCGGAACGCAGCCCCGCGGCCCGAGGAGCCACGTCCCTCCACCGATACCACGATGTAGCCCTGCTGGGTGAGGTAATTGTTCCAGAGGTAGCGGTTGAAGGCGCCCCCTCCGCCACTCGCGTTGTCCAGCACGGTCTGGGTGCTGCTGCTGCCAAAGCTGGGGCCGCCGTAGCAGTACATCAGCACGGGGTACTTCTTGCTGGGGTCGAAGTCCGCGGGCTTCATCATCCAGCCGTTCAGCTGCTGGCCGTCGGCGGTGCTGAACTTAAAAAACTCGAAGCTGGCCATGGCGTACTGGCCCAGGGTTTCGCGCAGCTTGGCGTTGTCTTCCAGAACTTTCACCAGCTTGCCCGTGCGGCCCTCGCGCAGGCTGATGACGCTGGGCGTGCCGGCCTTGGAGAAGTCGTTGAGAAAGTACCGGGTGTCGGGGCTCATGTTCACCTTGTCGATGCCATGGCCGGGGTCGCTGATGCGCACCTTGTCGGTGCCCTTCAGGCTGATGCGGTAGAGGTGGCGCTCCAGCGGCGAGGCTTCGGTGCTGGTGTAGTACACCACGCCGGCCTTGGGGTCAAACCCGTTGATGGCGCTGATTTCCCAGGGCCCTTTCGTCACCTGGCGAATGAGCTTGCCGCTGATGTCGTAGAGGTAAAGGTGCTGGTAGCCATCCTGCTCGCTGGTGAAGAGGAACTGCTTGCCGCCTTCGAGGTAGCGCAGGTCGTCGTTGATTTCCACGTAGGCCGGGTTGGTGTCGGTGAGCACCACCGTGGTTTTGCCGGTGGCCGGGTCGCCGTGCAGAATCTCCAGCTTGTTTTGCAGGCGGTTCAGGCGCTGCATGCTGAGCAGGCCCGGCGTTTGGGTCCACATCATGCGCGGGATGTACTGGTCGGTTTCCGGGCCCAGGTCCATGCGGGTGCTGCGGCCGCTGCCCAGGTCGTAGGCCGAGATGCTCACGATGGAGTTTTTCTCACCGGCCTTGGGGTACTTGTAGCGGTAGTCTTTGGGGTAGAGCGGGCCCCATTCCTGCATATTGTACTCCGGCACCCGGCTTTCGTCAAAGGTGTAGTAAGCCAGCTGCTTGCTGTCGGGCGACCAGTCGTAGCCCTTGGCAAAGCCGAATTCCTCCTCATACACCCAGTCGGTCGAGCCGTTGATTATCTTATTCACGGCGCCGTTGCTGGTCACGGCCTTTTCCGTCATGGTGGCCAGGTCTACCACGTACAGGTTGTTGTCGCGGGTGAAGGCCACCATGCGGCCGTCGGGCGAGAAGGTGGCGTTGCCCTGCTTGTCGCCCTGGCTAAGGGGCACCAGCTTCTTGCTGGCCCGGTCGTACACGTAGTAGTAGGCCTTCTGCGAGTGCCGGTAGATGGGCTCGGTCTGGGTGCTGAGCAGCAGCTTCTGCTCGTCGGCATTAAAGACGTAGCCGTTGATGGTGATGGCCGCCTGCTGCCCGGCGGGCTTCAGGTCGGCGGCCGGCACCAGGGTTTGCACGGCTTTGCCGGTGGTCACCTCGTGCTGCACCACCTCGTTGTTGACCAGGGCGGCGTAGTAGCGGCCGTCCTTCATCCAGTCGAAGCCGGGCACGGTGCGGGGCAGGAGCTTGCCCGAGGCCCAGATGTCTTCCAGGCTCAGGGCCTGCTTTTGTTGGGCAAATAGTGCAGCCGAAGGCTGCCCCGACAGCAGGGCCGGGCCGTTGGAGGCTAGCAGCAGGGCCAGCGCAAGGGTGCGAAAACGCATGGGGAAAGAAAAGGGTAACGAAATAAGAAACGGGGTGGGGCGTTAAAGATAGCCGCTGCCGGCGCGGCGTTGCGTGCCCCGCCCCGAAACCAGCGTGCCGGCCCGTGCGTTCAGCCGGCCCTTACCTTTGTACTATGCGCTTCTGCCTCCCGCTTTTACTGGCTCTGGCCGGCCTCCTTACTTCCTGCGACACGGAGCCCGCCCCGGTACGCCTCGACTTCGTGGGGGCCACCGGGCTTACGTCGAGCAACCGCACCGCCGGCGCGGCCGACACGCTGACCACGCGGGTGTACGCCTCCAGCGAAGAGCCCCTCCGCCGCCTGCAGGTGCAGGTAAGCTACGAGCCCACGGCCAACCCTATCAACTACCCCACGCCCGCCTCCAGCTACGACCCCAAAGACACACCCGACGGGCCCACGCTGATTTACCTGGATTCCGTCTTTACCTCCGGGCAAAAGAACGTGCTGTTTCAGAGCCGCTTTAGCGCCCGCAGCACTTCCGGCACCGAGCGCTGGATTTACAGCGCCACCGACCGCGAGGGGCGCACCGCCAGCCGGGCCTTCCGCATCACCGTGCGCAAGTCCGATTCGCTGGCCGTGTACCACTCATACACCCTGGTGGCCCGGCCCGCCGCCAATGGCCCGGAAGGCCGCCGCTTTCTGGCCCTGCGCCCCGGCCTGCTGCTGCCCAAGTACGCGGTCAACACCCAGCCCGAAAATCAAAAGCTGGTCGACCTGGTGTTTGCCATGCGTCAGAACGACATCAGCCTGGAAACACCGGACCACAGTGCCCTGGCCCTCTCCACCACCCGCTGGCCAGCGGCTAACCGCCGGCCTACCAGTATCCGACGGGCCAATCTCAGCCGCGATGCGTTTCAGAATGCCGACACCCGCGACAAGCTCCGCGATGCCTACAACAACAGCCCGGCGTACACCAGCGCCAACAGCACCGGCCCACTGGCTAAAGACAATGTGCTGGCTTTCGCAACCCGCGACCCAGGCAGCTCCGATACCCGTTACGGCCTGCTCATTATCAATGATATAATTCGAACGCCAGTGCCTCTGGTGAGCTGTACGGTGCGCATTCAGAAGTAAGGTAAAACAACAAGCGGCTGCCCCAGCAAGGAGCAGCCGCTTGTTGTTGAGGCCGACGCTTAAGCATCCGCCTGCTCAATGCCAAGGCTGGCTAGAACGTAACCCCGGCCGTGATGCTGGTCGTGTAGCGGTTGTTATTTACCTTAATCAGCGGCTCCAGGCCGTTGCTGAGGGTGTAGGGAGTATAGGCCTGGTCGAAGGCCTGGTACATCACCGCGGCATCGAGGAAAAAGCTGCCCTGGCGCAGACCGGCCCCCGCCGTATAAAAGCTTTGAATCCGGTTTACGCTGGATTCCGTCTGGTAGGGGTCGCCGTAGCGGGCATAGCCGGCCCGCACCCGGAATACATCGTAGCGCAGCTCGCCGCCGAAGCGCAGGTTCACCACGCTGCGGTAGCGCGAGCGGATGCTGCTGTTCTCCTTGGAAAATGAGTAGTCGTCGCCATTGGCTTCGCCCTTGGCATTGCTCAGCCGGGCCTGGTTGTAGCCCACGTACTCCACATCACCGGTCAGGAAGCCAATCTTGCCAATGGTCAGGGCCGCGCCCCCATTGGCCCGGAAGGGCGTGGTCAGATTATAGTCGTAGATATTCTCCAGCGCATCCACCGAGGTGACACCTACTACCGACGCCGGCAGCGCAGGCGAGTTGTCGCTGCCCTGCGCGCTGAAGTCGGTGGTGATGCGGGAGTTGTACGTATCCGTCAGGCTCAGGAAAGTAGGCGTCTGAATGGAGGCCCCCACCCGCAGGAAGTCTGATGCGCGGAGGATGGCCCCTACGCGCAGGTTCACGCCCCGGCCGCTGGTGCTGAGGTCGTCGCGCAGCGTGTAGCTGTTCAACCGGGTGGTGGGGTCCGTCTCCGTTTCGGTAAAGCTGCGGGTCGTCCGGTAGTTGGAGCTTACGATGCCAAGGGCCGCCCCGATGTACAGCCGGTCGCGGTAGCTGGCCCCGTAGCCAATGTCAAACTGCGACATGGAGCCGCGCGAAACAATGGACTCCGACTGTCCGATAGGCCCCCGCATGCGGCGCATCACGATGGCGGAGTCGCTGCCGTTGCGGCTGCGTACAATATTGGTGAGGTAAGCGCCATAAGCCAAAGCATCGGCCGTCTCGTAGTCGCCCGCGCTGCTCTGCCGGCGGATGTCGCTGAAATAGGACGGCGGGGCCGTGCCTTCCAGCGAAGCCAAGTACGACTGCTCGGCTGCCGTGTACGTGCGCCCCCCAATGCTACGCTCGTTGAGGGTGGCACCGTAGCGCGACGCCGTGTTGAAGTCAGCCGTGCGTGTGAAGCCAAAAGCCAGGGAGCCGCCTCGCCAGTTGGAGCTTTGGTCGGTATCGGCTTTGCGGCCGGTGAGCACCAGGCCGGCGCTGGCAATGTGGAAGCTGTTTTTGTTTTCGGTCTGGGCCGCGCTGCTGCTGCCTTCCATTCGGCCCTCGCCCTGGCCCAGGCCCAGGCCCGGCGTAAGGTGCAGCTCCGATTTCTGAAACAGGCCCAGGCCGGCCGGGTTGCTGCTCAGGCTGCCGAAATCGGCCCCCAGGGCCACGTTGGCGCCGGCAATGCCCAAGGTGCGGGCCGGGCCGCCAAACTGCTGGCGGGAATAGCGCAGCGCATCGCTGGCGTCCTGGGCAAAGGCGTGGCTGGCCTGCCCCACTGCCAGGGCCAGGCTAAGCCAGATAGTCCGTTTTTTCATGGTTAGGAAGAAAAAGAGCCGGCCGTTGGGCCGGCTCAGGAAAGGTTTTCGCAGAAAACAATGGGTGAGCTGTTGAGTTAGTCGGCCCGGCCGCGGCTACGGCCACCGCCGCTGCTTCCCCGCGAGCCGCCGTCATTCGAGGGGGCAGAGTAGCTCGGCGCCGAATAGGCAGGCTGCTGGTTGCGTTGCGGCTGCTCATACGAGCGGGGAGCTTCGTAGGTGCGCCGGCGAGCAGGTTGCTGCTCGGCTGGGCGGGAATAACCTTCGGGCGTAGCGTAACCGGTATTTGCCGGCGCCTCGGCCTGGTTGTACTCACGGCGGGGCTTGCGCTCACCCTCGGGCAGTACGGCAGGCTGGGGCTGCGGCTCCGGAGCCGACTGCCCCAGCTGCTGGTTGAGCTCCGCATCGCGCCAGCGGCCCCGGCCCGTGTTGCGACCCGGCTGGGCTTCTTCAGCCGACATGCGTACCGGCTGATTAGCAGGCTGGTCTACCGTGCCAAACTGCTGGGGCTTTTCGTCGCGGTTACGCTGTGGCTTTACCACCGGCTCGGGAGAAGTATAGCTGGCCGGCATCGCCGCCGCGGCCTCGCTGCGCACGCGGCCACCCTCGGGGGTGGTTTCCATCGGCTGCGGAGTACCCGGCTCCGTCAGCGCCGAGCGGCCCCCGGTGCGAACGCGGCCCCCGCCCGTGCTGGCGTTGGTGCCACTGCCCGAGCTGGCCGAGCTTACCCGGCCACCGCTTGACATGCGGTCAGCCCGGTGACGGGAGGTGATGGGCGCCCGGTTGCGGTCACCATAGTAGGCGTTGCCGTAATAGGAGTTGCCATAGTAGCTATTGCCGTAGTAGCCACGGGGGCCATAGTAGCCCCCATAGTAGCGGCCACCATAGAAATACGGGTCGTAGTAGCCCGCATAGCCATAGCCCCAGGGGGAGGCATAGCCATAGTAGGGGTCGTAGTAGGCACCATAGTGGCGGCCCCAGCCCCAGGGGCGGCCATAGCCGATGTTAATGCTTACGCTCGGGCCATAGCCGTAAAAGGGGCTATAAAACGGCGAGTAGAACGGGTCGTAGAAAGCCGGGCCGTAGGGTGAGATGCCGTAGCTCAGCGTGGTGTAGGGAGCATACACTACGGGAGTGTAGTAAGCAACCCCCGGGCCGGCATACACATACGTGCGGCGGGTGCTGGTGTAGGTGTCGTCGTAATAGTCCTGCGAGCTGGCGGTGCTGCCACCATTGGAGCGCGTTGACGCGTTGCCGTTGTAATCGGGGTTGGCCGCCTCATTGCCCGCGGGCGCTTCCGCCGCCGGGGCCGGGGTTACAATAGCGGTACTCCGGTCTTTAGAGGAATAATATACCCCATCGTCTTCCGACGTGGCAATGGCCCCGGTACTGGCACAGCCGCTCAACGCCAGCAGGGCCAGGGCGGGAAGAAACGCGGTGAGGGAATTTTTCATGGCTTTGTGCGTAAAGGCAGACAATAGGTAAAGATAGTAGGCAGCCACTGCGAAATATGTGAGCAAATGTTCTGAGCCTCAGCTTACAGTTCTGCCCTTCATCATAACCGTTACAAGGGGCTGCGGTTTAATAACGTAATTTGAGCCCGAATCGGTGCCCAAACGGTCAAATCAAAAGCTGTACCAGTTTAGGGAACTTATTTCGCTTACCCGTAAGATGCCTGTTATGAGCAAAAAGTTGCCTACCCGTGCGGAAGATTATTCTCTCTGGTACAATGAGTTAGTTAAAAAAGCGGGCTTGGCCGAGAACTCGGCCGTGCGCGGCTGCATGGTGATTAAGCCCTATGGCTACGCCATCTGGGAGAAAATGCAGCGCACCCTGGACGACATGTTCAAGCGCACCGGCCACGAGAATGCTTACTTCCCCATTTTTATTCCAAAGAGCCTGTTTGAGGCCGAGGAGAAAAACGCGGAAGGCTTTGCCAAAGAGTGCGCCGTAGTAACACACTACCGCCTGCAGAACGACCCCGACAAGCCGGGCAAGCTGCGCGTCGACCCCAACGCCAAGCTGGAAGAAGAGCTGGTGGTGCGCCCCACCTCCGAAGCCATTATCTGGAGCACCTACAAGAACTGGGTGCAGAGCTACCGCGACCTGCCCTTGCTCATTAACCAGTGGGCCAACGTGGTGCGCTGGGAGATGCGCACCCGCCTGTTTCTGCGCACGGCCGAGTTTCTGTGGCAGGAAGGCCACACGGCCCACGCCACGGCCGAAGAAGCCGTAGCTGAAACCCGGCAGATGCTGGATGTGTACGCTGAGTTTGCCGAAGAGCACCTGGCGCTGCCCGTGGTGAAGGGCGTGAAAACGCCCAACGAGCGGTTTGCCGGCGCCGAGGACACCTATTGCATCGAGGCGCTGATGCAGGATGGTAAAGCCCTGCAGGCCGGCACCAGCCACTTCCTGGGCCAGAACTTTGCCAAAGCCTTCGACGTGACCTTCGCCAACAAAGAAGGTGGCCTGGAGCACGTATGGGGCACCAGCTGGGGCGTCAGCACCCGCCTGATGGGCGCCCTGGTGATGGCCCACTCCGACGATGAAGGCTTGGTATTGCCGCCCAAGCTGGCCCCGATTCAGGTTGTTATTGTGCCGATTTACAAGACCGGCGAGCTCGACGCCCTGCTGGAGCGCATCCGGCCCATTCAACAGGGGCTGATTGCCCGCGGCATTGCCGTGAAGGTGGACAGCCGCGACACCGAGCGGCCCGGCTTCAAGTTTGCCGAGTGGGAGATGAAGGGCGTGCCCGTGCGTCTGGCCATTGGCGCCCGCGACCTCGACAGCGGCCTGGTGGAAGTGGCCCGCCGCGATACCAAGGAGAAGATGAGCCTGCCCCTGGCCGACATCGTGGCCAGCGTCGACCAGCTGCTCAACGACATTCAGGCCAACATCTACCAGAAAGCCAAAGCTTACCGCGAGGAGCACACCACCCGGGTGGAAAGCTACGACGAGTTCAAGCAGGTGCTGGATGGCAAGGGTGGCTTCGTGCTGGCCCATTACGACGGCACCTCGGAGACCGAGGAGCGCATTAAAGAAGAAACCAAGGCCACGGTGCGCTGCCTGGCGCTGGCCGAGCCTGATGAGGAGGGCATCTGCATGGTGACGGGCAAGCCCAGCCCACGCCGGGCCTACTTCGCCCGCGCTTACTAAGGCTCAGTCACAGGCGCGTTCTACGCTGGAGCTTGACAAAACAGGGCCGGCCGCAGCAATGCGGCCGGCCCTGTTTTGTTGGGGTAATAAGTCTGCGGATACAGAAAAATAATTAGGCCCCCCTTGGGTGGGAGGATAAATTTGTTGTGCCTGCCACAGACAACAGAAGCAGCGGCGTAGCAGTACAAGCCCCTGTTATCTATTCATTCATCCTCAATCTACTTTCGCAGATGCGCCTCCTCCTACCTTTCCTTTTTGTATTGGCTTCGTTGCCCTCCCTGGCCCAGGACTCTACTCCCGTGCAAGTACCTGCCAATGCTATTACGCAGCTGGAAGATTTCATGGAAGTAACCAAGCAGGCGGTGGCTACCAAAGCCAAGCCGGGCAAGAATATTCACGTGGAAGCCCGCCCGGAGGTAAACCGCCAGCTTATCATTGCCGCCGATGAGTTTCGGCGGGTAACCCGGGAGACTCCCAGCCGGGAGGCTTACCTGGAATGCATCGACAAAGGCCTCGCCCGGGTGGCTTCGCTGACCAGCAATGCCGTGGAGCGCCAGCAGGTAGCCGACTTCTTCCAGGAGCTGGTGGAGATTGTGGGCCTGAAAAGCTCCGATGGCAGGCTGGCGGCCTTTGTGGCCAACGGCACCGTAAAGCAGTAAGGACCGGACTTAGCAGGACAGCGCCACCTGCAGGCCTGCTTTCACGCGCAAGGCTTGCTGCAGGTGGCGCTGCTGGTGTACTACCACAAACTCCAGGGCTTCGCCCAGCCGCAGCTTCAGCAGCCGGAAGAACTCCACGGGGATGGCCTTGCGGTTCAGGTCGGCCTGCTGAGCCTGGGCCAGCAAGTCGAGAAGCTGCGTTTGGTGGGCCAGGAACTCGCTCACCACTTCCCGGCCCAGTCTGCTGCCGCTGGGGTTCATGTGCTTGAAGGTGGTTTGCTTTTTTGTGTTTTCGGGCCGCATCATGGCTACCGACTTGCGGCCCAGCCAGCTATAGCCTGTTTCCTGGGCACGAGCCGGAGCTGCCGGGCGCGTCAGGGCCTTGGCCAGCTGGGGGTTGTAGTAGCGGCTGTAGCGGTTCAGATGCTCCAGGCATTCGAGTATGCTCCAGGCGGTAGGGGAGGGCTTGTAGTTGAGCAGGGTCAGCTCCAGGGGCTCCAACTCAGCCTGCGCAGTAGCGCGAAGCTGTTGGGTGGCGTCTTGCAGAGAGGTGAGAAAAGCAGCGGCGTTCATGGTGTTTGTTTTTTGACAAAGGTCCGGGCTGCTTTCCGGCGAAACCTTGACGGGAATCAAGAATACGCTTGGGGCCGGCTGGTTCCGGCTGCGGCCTAACCCGACAAACTTGACCAGGACGGTAGCTCAAAAGCGCAGGCGGCTCAGGGTTTCGGCCGACATACGCAGGTAGGAAGCCAGGTATTTCTTGGGCACGTGCTGAAAGATATGCGGGCTGCGCCTGCGCAGCCGCTCCAGCCGGTGGGCCGGCTCGGGCATGAGCAGGTCAATCTCGTGCTCCATGCGGCCGACCAGCGCTTTTTCCAGCTCAAAGCGCCAGAACCGGGCAAAGGCCGGGCTGCCATCGAGAAAAGCCTGGAAGTCGCGGCGGCTAACGGCAATCAGGGCACTCTGGCGCAGGGCCTGAATGGCATACTCGGAAGGCCGGCCGGCGGCGAAGGAGGGAAAGGAGCAGATAAGGGTATTGGCGTGGCCAAACCCCACGCAGATTTCCTCGCTGGCCGTGGGGTAGTAAATCCGGAGCAGCCCGTGGTGAATAAAGTACAGGAACTGCTCGGTCTGGCCGGGGTGCACCAGAAAGTCGCCACGCTTCAGGGCTACCTCCTTGGTCCACAGCCCGGCAAACTCGGCTATCTCGGCCGGTGGCAGGTAAGGCACCTGGCTGAGCAGGGCAGTGAGCAGCTGGCGGGCCGGCGCCGCAAAATCGGGGGCAGGGGGCATGACATCGGGTGAAGGAAGCCGTAAATTAGAAGCGGCCAACAGCCTGACCCAAATTCAGCCCTGGTCTTTTATCTTTTGCCACTTAAAATCCTTGTCTTATGCCTTGGCTCACCATTGTCATGCTGCTGCTCTTCGGCCTGCTGTTTCTAGCGGCGGAAGTTATTTTTATTCCGGGAACCACCATCGTGGGCATTGTTGGGTTTGGGCTGCTGGTAGTAGGCGTGTGGCTGGGCTACCGCGACCTGGATACGCCCATGGCCCATATTGCCTTGCTTAGCGTGGTGGCCCTTACTGGGCTCATCGTTTACATTGGCCTGCGGCCCAGAAACCTGGCCAAGGTGGCTTTGCTGGATGTTAACGATGCCTCGGTGTACGATGCCCGCCGCCCCGATATGCTGCCCGGTACCTTGGGCCGCTCCCTGTCGGCGCTACGGCCCTCCGGTACTGTTCTCTTCGGTGAAGAACGGCGCGAGGTAGTTACCCGCGGCGAGTTTGTGGCGGCCGGCACCGAGGTGCAGGTGCTGGGTATAGAGCAAAACCGCATTGTGGTAGCGCCAGTGTAGAGTGTTTGTTGTCAGTTGTTCGTTGTCAGTTGTCAGGTCGTTCTGACGGCTGCTTTGCAATAAGAAGCTGACAACTGACAACGAACAACTGACAACTGTCAACTGTCAACTGCCCACTTCGCGCTACATTGCGGCATGGAATTCTCATTATTTACCCTGGGCATTGCAGCCGTTGTGCTGCTGGTCTTTCTGTACTTCTTCCCCATCAGCCTGTGGATAACGGCAATATTTTCGGGGGTGCGGGTCAGCTTGTTTCAGCTGGTGTTTATGCGGGTGCGCAAGGTGCCGCCCTCGCTTATCGTCAACTCCATGATTACCTCCACCAAGGCGGGTCTGCAGCTGACGGCCAACGAGCTGGAAACCCACTACCTGGCCGGGGGCAATGTGCCCAACGTTATCAAGGCGCTGATTTCGGCCGACAAGGCCAACATCCCGCTGAGCTTCAAGCAGGCCACGGCCATTGACCTGGCCGGCCGCAATGTGTTTGAGGCCGTAACCACCAGCGTGAATCCCAAGGTGATTAACACGCCCAACGTGGCGGCGGTGTCGCAGGATGGCATTCAGCTTATCGTCATCGCCCGCGTCACGGTGCGGGCCAACATCACCCAGCTGGTGGGTGGGGCCGGCGAGGAAACCATTCTGGCCCGCGTGGGCGAAGGCATCGTCACCAGCATCGGCTCCTCGAAGTCGCACAAGGAAGTGCTGGAAAACCCCGACAAGATTTCCAAGCTGGTGCTGCAGAAAGGCCTGGATGCCGGCACGGCCTTCGAAATTCTCTCAATCGACATTGCCGACGTGGATATCGGCGAAAACATCGGCGCCAAGCTGCAGACCGACCAGGCCAGCGCCGACCTGCGCGTGGCCGAAGCCCGGGCCGAAGAGCGCCGCGCCATGGCCGTAGCTATGGAGCAGGAAAACCGCGCCAAAACCCAGGAAGCCAAGGCTCGGGTAGTCGACGCCGAAGCCGAAATTCCCCGCGCCATTGCCGAAGCCTTCCGCAGCGGCAACCTGGGGATTATGGACTACTATAAGATGCGCAACATCCAGGCTGATACCGAGATGCGCGACTCCATTGCCAACCCTGGCGGCGCTAGCGGCAGCGTGAAGCCGGGTAGGGAAGAGGGGCGGCAGTCTTGATGTGCTGATTAATAATGTGCTGATGTATCATTGCGAGCGCAGCGAAGCAATCCTTCCTCTAGCTCTCAGTCGCCTTGAGATGTGACAACTCAAAAAGCCCCAATGCCAGTGCTGGCGTTGGGGCTTTTCACATTAGAAGGCTAGTCGCACAGAGAGGACGGATGGCTTCGCTTTGCTCGCCATGACACGCCGGTTCAGCACATCAAACCATCAGCACATCAAAAATCATTTCTTCGTAATCGTAAACTCTACCCTTCTATTCAGGGCGCGGGTTTCTTCCTGGTCGTTGCTGGCGATGGGCTTGGTGTCGCCGAAGCCCTCGGTGGTGATGCGGGACCCGTTCACGCCCTTGCTGCTGAGGTATTTCTTAACCTCGTTCACCCGGTCGAGGCTGAGCTTGAGGTTGAGGGCCGGGTCGCCCTGGTTGTCGGTGTGGCCGGAAAGCTTGATTTCTACCGTGGGGTAGTCTTTCATGATGCGGATAAGGCGGGCCAGCTCGGGGTAGGAGTTGGTGCGCAGGTAATACTTGCTTTGCTGAAAGAAGATGTTGTTCAGCTTAATGGTTTGGCCTACCGCGAAGGGCACCAGGAACAGGTCCTGCTTCTGCTCCGAGTACTTGTCGCGGGCAGTCACGTCGAGGTTGGCGTTTTCGGCAATGTAGTTCTTGGCTTCGGCGCGGTAGCCATACTGCACCCCGCTGGGCAGCACAATGGTATAAGAGCCGTCGACGGGGTCGGTTTCCGTCACCCCGATTTCCTCGCCGGTGAGCAGGTTTTCGTAGCGGATAATGGCTTTGATGGGCTTTTTCGTGACGGCATCGAGTACCTGCCCGCGTACCAGCGTTACCACTTCAGGCCGGAAGGCCGGCGACAGGGCGATGCGAAAAATGTCCTTGGACTTGTCGGTGCCGTTGCGGGAGGATACCAGGTAGGCGTCGTCGCCGGCGGCCGACAGGGTGAAGTAAGCGTCGAAGTCGGGCGAGTTCACCACCGAGCCCAGGTTGCGGGGCGGGCTCCAGTTGGTCCAGGTGTCGTCGAGGCGCTTGGAGTAAAAGATGTCGGACTTGCCGTAGCCCCCGCGGCCTTCGCTGGCGAAGTACAAAGTCTTTTCATCGGCCGCCAGAAAGGGGGCAAAGTCGGCTTTCTTGGTGTTGACGTTGGGCCCCAGGTTCTGGGGGCGGGTCCAGCTTTTGGTGCTGCCGGGGGCGGGGAAGCTCACGTACAGGTCCTGGCCGCCCAGGCCGTCGGTACGCTCCACGGCCATGAGCAGGGCCTTGCCCGAGGTAGCCAGGAAGCAGTCGACGTGGTCGGGGTCGTTGTTGTAGAAGTCTTCAATCTCAATCTTGGTAGGCACCGACCAGCCGCCTTTTACTTTTCTGCTGAGGCTGAAGCCCTTGGGTTCCAGAATGCCGCCTTCGCTGTACACGCCGGTGAGCACCACGGAGTTGCCGCTGGCCGTCACCGATGCCAGGCCGTTGGGCTCGTCGGGGGTGTTGATGGGGGCGCCGATGTTTTTGGCCGGCCCCCAGGTTTTGGCTTTGGAGTTCTGCAGGGTGGAGTACCACACGTCCTGGGGGTCGTTGCCGCCGCCTACGTTGCCGGGGTGGTCCTGGCGGGCAAAGAACAGCGTGCGGCCGTCGGGCGAAATCACCGGGTGGGTATCCACGTAGCGGGTGTTCACGTTGGGCCCCAGGTTGACCAGCGCGGAGTCGAACTTCACCGCCGCGTCGTCGTCGCCGGCGGGTCCTTTGAAGTCCTGCATCACCATCTGCTGGGCCACGTCGGCAATGCCGATGGCGTCAATCTGGTTTACCCCCTCCACCTTGGCCGTGTTCATGGTCACGACCACGCCAATGGTGCGGTAGGTAGCGGCTGGGAACTTGATTTCCAGGGTGCGGTACAGCTCCGGGATGGGGCCGGGGTTGTCGTTTTTGTACACCTCGTGCTTGGTGCCGCGGGTGTCGACCACCTCCACCTTGGTGATGGAGCCGGGGTTGAAGTTTTCCACTACCGTCACCTGCTGGGCCAGCAGGGAGCGGGCAAACTTCACCTCAATAAACTCGTTGGGGCCTTCCTTCTTGGGAATCCAGGCTTCGTTGTTGATTTGACCCAGGGGCAGGGCATTGGGCGCGCCCAGGACTTTTTCGGGGGAAAAGGCTTCTTTGCCAGCCGACTTCTGCGACGATACAGCTATAATTTTGGAAGCCCACAAAGCATGCTGGGCCTGCGCTGCAGGAGCAGCGCCCAGAAAGAAGGCTGCCAGCGGCAGGGCAGATAGCAGAGGAGCAGGACGAAACTTATGCATAATAGAGGAGAGCAGAAAAAGAGGGTGCGAGCAAGCAGGCCCGGCACTCCATTACTGGCTGAAAGCGGACCGAGCCTGCTTTCTAGCGCTAACCTAACGAAAAACTATTTCTTGTCCCACATCAACCGATGTGTTACCTTCCCGGTACGGCGCCGGGAGGCAGGGAATAAATGGCCGTTTTGGTGTGCTAGCTTACTGGTTTCTTTGTTGTGCATTCGAGGCGCGGCGGCCGCTGGGGCGTGCCGGGCTGAAGGCGCGCAACACAGAAGCGGTTAAAAAAGTGCTGGCCCTGCTGGCCTGGCTTATGCTGCTGGCTGCGCCAATGCCGGCAGCAGGCCAGATGGTAGTGGGAGCCACTGCTTTTGGACCGGTCTTCAACCAGCCCCGCCCTGCCAGCCGCGACACCTTGCTGCTGCTGGCTACCCGCGCCCGGCGGGTGGGCATCAGCACCTTTGTGCAAACCAGCAGCGCCCGCGGCTTTTTGTCGCTGGGCCGGCGCCAGCAGCTGCGCTACCGCCTGGGCAGCGACTGGATTTACGATTCCCGCGGCGAGCCGCCCTTTGTGCGCGAAGACTACGGCGCCGACCTGGCCCACATCTACGCCCTCGACCAGGCCAACCACTGGCAGCTGGGCCAGCAAGTGCATTACGACCAGAGCCGGGCCAACGCCACCCGCACCGGCCTGTGGCTGGGCCGGCTGGGCTACCAGCGCCGCCTGCGCCCCGCCCACGCCAGCGACTCGCTCTCGCAGCTGCGCCTGACGGTGCTGGGCGGGCTGGCTACCGACGCCCGCAACGGCTTCCACGACACCGGCTTTGCCTATGGCCTTGATGCCGCGGCTATGCTCTTTGCCAATGGCCCCGCGGCGGCGCCCCTCATTGTGCGGGTGCTGGGCACGCGGGCCGCGCTGGGGCCGCGCACCGTGCAGCGCCTGGTGGCCGAAGCCGTCGGCGAGCAGGCATTTCTGGAGCAGGCGCCCCTGACCGTGCAGGGCCGGCTGGGCTACCGCAGCAACCGCGCCGAGGACTACCTGCGCGGCTCGGTGCAGCGCATTCAGTCCGACACCCTGGCCGCGCAGGCCAGTGCCAGCTACCGCATCACGCCCTACGCCAGCCTGCGCTCCGACAACAGCCTGCTGCTGCCCACCCGGGCCTTCAACTACCGCCGGCTCTCGGCCCCGGCCGATACCCTGCAGGACCTGGGCTACCGCCAGCGCGAAATAGACACCCGGCAGGAGCTGCGCCTGAGCCGGCCCCGGCTGCAAAGCAGCATCAGCTTCAGCTACCGCGAGCGCAGCCGCTCCTACTACCTGGAAAACTCGCGCTTCCTAAGCCCCGTCCGCTTCAACGCGGCTCTGAGCCGCGAGCAGGTGAAGGACATTACCGAGCAAACCACGCTCTGGCAGGGCGACCTGACCTGGCTGCCTACCGCCCGGCACGTTCTGGCCCTGCTGGGCACGGCCCAGCTGCTGCGCGTGGATGCCCCCAGCCGCGACAACCAGCAAACCCGCGACGAAGCCCAGCACCTGCTGCGCCTTACCTGGACCGGGCGCTGGGCCGGCGCGTTTCGCACCTCGCTGGCCGTGGCCGGCGAGTACCGGCAGACGGTATTTATCCGGGCGGGGCTCAGCTCCGAAAACTACGCCGACCACCTGCTGCACTGGGAGCCGGGCTTTGTGTGGGCGCCGGGCAAGCTCAGCATCCGGTCGGGCTACCACCTCTGGGTGAGCTACCAGGTGCGCGACCGGCCCAGCGAGCAGGCCCGCAACCGCGCCAGCCGCGTGCTGGAGCAAACCCAGAGCATCAGCTACCAGCTGCGGCCGCGCCTGCTGCTGCTGGCCGACTACGCCCGCCGCGAAAACCGCGTGGGGCAGCTGCAGTGGCAGCAGTTTCGGGAAAGCCCCCTCGATACCAGCGTCACGCACGACCTTACCGCCGGCCTGCGCCAGACCTGGAACGGGCGCCGCGGCGGCAGCTCCCTGCGCCTGGGCTACCGCCTGCTGGAGCAGCGCAACTACGGCCGGGCGGCCCTGCTCACCGATGCCCCTACCGGACCGTTGTCGCAGCTCATCTACTTGCACAACATCACCCGGCAGCACGGGCCCGAGCTGGCGGTAGAGCGCCATGCCAATGCCGGCTTCAACCTCGTGGCCAGCGTGTGGCTGCAGTGGCTGCGCACCTTCTCCACCTATGCGCCCGGCCGCGGCGCCTACACCGGCAGCAGCTATACCCCCGCCGACCTGGACCGCGAAACGAAGCGCATTCTGCCCTATTTCGAGCTCAGCGCTGAATGGCGGCTGGGGCGCCGATAGCGCCCCAAAATAGCCGCATACGCAACTAGGAACACGGCATTCCCTGACCCGACAGCCAGCCGGGCCTGGAGGGCTGGCACGAAAAGGGAGCCGCCAAACAGGGAGCGATAAGCTGGACAACAGCTTTTGAATGGCCCCGCTCAGTTCAAGCGAAATCCGGGAAAAGTGCAGGAATGTATTGTGCGGTAGCGCAAGGCTGAATGTGCAGAATTTGGACATTGTGCCGTGGCCTCTCTACCTGGGGCCTTGGCCGGCGGCTCTGACATTGCCAGCTTAGAAAATGGCTTGACATGATGAAAAAACGTGTTTTTCTCGGAGGGGTGCCTTCCTTTTTCTAGTGCTTGAGGGGCTGCGCTACGAAAAGAATTCCAGAAAGGTTGGGGTGATGAGCTTGAAAACTAAAAAAGTTCACTTAACTTGGTAACAGAATTACCCTTACTATTCTTTTATTCTGCGCCTGGATTTGCCTTTCTTTATTTAATCAGTTTCGGGTCGATTTGCGACCAGTGAAGCGGGCACTTTCGGACGCGGGCAAGCAGCAACCAACCATTTATTCTATGGCACGCGTACCTGGTTACCCATCCCTGATTAAAACCGCGCAGGCGGTGCTGATGCTCGTGCTTTGTGCCCTTGCGGCCCAGCCGGCACAGGCCCAGCGCCTGGTGCGCGAGCGCCTGCTGAGCGGCCTGCGCCAGTCCCAGCTCAACATCTACCGCCTGCAGCTGACGCCGGCCAACAACCTGCTGGTGCAGGGTATCTCGAGCCAGGCCCCCGGCACCGGCTGCAACTCCACGCTGAACGACAACTTCCTGCTCTCGTCCCTGCTCGACACGGTGTGGACCCAGCGCGGCCCGGCCCTGAGCGGGGGCTGGTCCGACATCACCTGGATGGGCCGCAACGACTTCGTGATTTTCGGCGACCAGCAGCGGGCTCTGCCCGGCGCTACCCAATGCACCGAGCGCGACTTCTTCATGGGGCGCTACGCGGCCGATACCCGCAGCGCCCGCTGGACGCAGACCTTTAACCCCGGCACCGGCAGCCGCCTCAGCCGCGTAGGCAAGCTCACGCCGGCCCTCGACGGCGGCTTCTTTGTGAGCGGCTCCAGCATGGGCGGCATGCGCAAAAGCTGGCAGCTGGTAAAAACCGACAGCCTGGGCCAGCCGCTGTGGGTGCGTAACTACGGCATCAGCTTCACTGAGGTGCCCTTCCTGCTGCAAACCAACCAGCGCACCAACCGCCTGCTCATGGCCGGCACCGGCCAGTACGGCGCGCCCTACCACCTCATCAAGCTGCGCCTGATGCTGCTCAATCAGCAGGGCGACTCCCTGCGCAACGCCTTTATCAGCCCCATGGCGGCCAACTGGAGCATCAGCTCGGTAAGCAACCACATTACCCAGCTGCGCGACGGCGGCTTCCTGATTCCGGCCCAGGCCGACTCCACCAGCAACACCACCGGGGCCCTCATCAGCCAGCCCATCATGATTAAGGTCGACTCCATGCTGCAGCTGCAGTGGTATCACCTCGAGCGCCTGGCCCCGGGCCAGCGCATGCAGTACGGCGGCAAGGTATGTGAGCTGGCCGACGGCACCCTGCTGACGCTCCTCTCCGCTCAGAATACCGCCTCGGCTTCCAACAGCTTCGTGGTGCAGCGCCTGCTGGGCCATACCGGCAAGCTGAGCGTGGCGTACCCCTTCGTGAGCACGGCCTGCTCGGCGGTGTCGTCGTACGACCTGGTGCCCGGGCCGGATGGCCGCACAGTGTACGTGGGCGGCAGCTGCTTCACCAGCGCCGGCAGCCGGGGCTATGTGGCCGTGATTGACCTGCAGAACCTGCCCGTGGTGGTGAACGCCCCGCTCTCGACCGCGGCTACGCAGGCCGACGTGGTGTTTACCCTGGCCCCGAATCCCGCCCACGGCACGGCCAAGCTCAGCTGGCAGCTGCCGGCCGGCCGCCGCGCCGGCCGCCTGCAGCTCTACACCACGCTGGGCCAGGTAGTACGCGAGGTGGCCCTGCCTGCCGGCGCCGCCGGCAGCCTGGAGCTCAGCAACCTGGCCGCAGGCACTTACCTGGTGCGCATGCTCGACGTGGACGGGGCTGCCCTGGGCCGCACCCAGCGCCAGGTAATACTGCCCTAGCGCTGCCGAGGCATTGCCCTTAATCCAACGCCCCGGCCGGTCTGGTCGGGGCGTTGGTTTCTTATAGGCAGGACAAAACAGGCCGGGATTAGGGCACCAGGTCCACGTCGTTGGGTAGCACTTCCAGCAAGGCCTGCAGGCCGTCGGCAAACTGGGCAGCGGCTGCTTTTCGCTCCGCGTCGCTGGCATTGGGCGACTCCAGCACCTCCATCGGGGAGACCAGGGCGGCGGCACCCAGCAGGCGCAGGGAAGGCCGCAGCTTGTGAGCCAGCGTAGCCAGGGCCGGCCAGTCGGCAGCCGCCAGGCCAGCCCGCACCTCCTCCAGGCTGGCGGGCGTATTGTTTAGAAACGAGGCCAGCACGCGGTTCATGAAGGCGGTGCTGCCGTGGGCTGTCTGCCGCAGCATGGTCAGGTCGAACAGGGGCGGCGCGGCCTTGGGCGCCTTGGCCGCCTTCCTGGGCGCAGGAGCCGGCGGCGCGGCTGGAGCCGGTGGGCTGTCTGCCGCCTGCGCGCTGCCGGTGATGAGGGCGGCCAGCTTGGTCAGCAGCTCGGCTTCTTCAAAAGGCTTGGGCAGGGTGTCGTTCATGCCAGCCGCGCGGTACTTGTCGGCATCCGACCGAAAGGCGTTGGCGGTCAACGCCAGCACGGGCGTGGCAGCCCGGGTCGCGTCGGCGTGCTGCCGGATGAGGGCTGTGGCCTCCATGCCATTCATCCCCGGCATCTGAATGTCCATCAGCACCACGTCGTAGCGGTGCTGCCCAAACAGCTCCAGGGCCTGGTGGCCGCTGTCGGCTTCGTCTATCACCATGCCGTAGTTGCTGAGCAGCATGTGCACCACTTCGCGGTTCACGGCATTGTCTTCTACCAGCAGCACGCGCCGGCCGCGCAGCGTCGAGGTGTTGAGGGCCGCTTTCGGGGCCAGCGCGGCGCGGCGCTGCTCGGCCGTGGCCCTGGGCAGGGTGGTTCTGAACGAGAATGTACTGCCCTTGCCGGGCTCGCTCTGCACGCTGAGGGTGCCGCCCATCTGCTCCACCAGCGCTTTGCTGATGCTCAGGCCCAGGCCCGTGCCCCCAAACTGCCGGGTAGTGTCGGTATAAGCCTGGGTAAACTCCTGGAAGATGCTCTGCAGCTTGTTGGGCGCGATGCCAATGCCGGTGTCGCTTACCCGGAACTCGGTGGTGAGGGTGTCTTCGGTTTCATCTACCAGGTAGCCGCCCACGGTAACCGTGCCGCCGGAGGGCGTAAACTTAATGGCGTTGGATACCAGGTTTATCAGAATCTGATTCAGCCGGTACGGGTCGCCCACTACCCAGGGGTGGGGGCATGACTCGCGCAGCAGGGTGCCTTGCACCGTGATGCCCTTTTCCTGCGCCTGCAGCACCAGCGGCTGCACGGCCTGGCCCATAGAGTCGCAGAGGTTGAAGGCCGCTTGCTCCAGCTCCAGGTAGCCAGAGGTGATTTTGGCCATGTCCAGCACGTCGTTCACCACGTTGAGCAGGTGGCGGCCCGAGTGCATGATAATGTCGGTGTAGGCCCGCTGCTGCTCATTGAGCTCGGTTTTGGCCAGCAGGCCGGCCATGCCCAGCACGCCGTTCATGGGGGTGCGAATTTCATGGCTCATGTTGGCCAGGAAGTTTTCGCGGGCTGTAGCGGCGGCCTCGGCCTCCTTAAGGGCCAGCTTCAGCTTGGTGATGTCGGTGCTCACAACGAGCACGCAGGTTTCGCCGTCGGGCTGCACCAGTGGGCATTTTACCGACTGAAACCACTGCACGCTGCCATCGGGCATGGTGGCCCGCTCTTCTACTACCACCGATTCGCCCGAGGCCAGCACCTGGGCATCGGTAGCGGCGGCGGCCTGCACCTCCCGGGCGGGCAGAGCCTGCCGGTGCGTGGCCGTACCGGCGGCTGTAATCAGCTGCTGCTGCCAGCGCCGCGCGGCCTCGTTGCCAAACACGAGGTTCATGTTGGCGTCGCGCACGTAAATCAGGTTGGGGTTGAGGTCCAGCACCTGCTTGGTGAAGGCCTGCTGGGCCTGCACCGCGGCTTCGCTCTCAAAGTTGCGCTCCTCAGCCAGGCGGCGGGTGGTAATGTCCAGCCCGTAGCACATCACCATGCGCAGCACTCCTTCCGAGCCGAACACGGGCTGGTAATAGCACAGCCAGTACAGCGGCGACTCACCGTCGGGCCCGGGCCAGCGCTCTTCCCAGCGCACCATCTCGCGGGTGCGTACGGCCCGCTCAAACAGGCGGTGCCGCCGCACGGCCAGGGCCTGGGGCAGGTCGTGTACCCGGCAGTGCTCGGCGAAAGTGCGGCCGATGCGCCGCTTGCGCAGAATGGGGTCGGGCTCGGCGTAGGGGTTGATGTAGCGGTAGGTCTGGTCGGGGTTGAGCACCGTGACTACGGCCGGCAGCGAGCCCAGAATCGTTTCGTAGAACTCGCGCTGGTCGTGGATTTCCTGCTCGGCCCGGCGCCGGGCGGAGATGTCGGTGAGGTAGAGCATGGCATAGCCATCCTCCATTACCGGCACGGCGTGCAGCAGGTAGTGCAGGCTGTTGGCGGTAAGGTCGCGCTGCCCGGCTTCGCCGGTGCGCAGGGCCTGGGTGGCGGCCTGCACCAGCTGGGGCCGCACCCGCGACGGCCCCTGCATGCGCAGCTCCTGGGCCAGCAGCTCGGCAGCCGGGTTGGCATACAGCAGCTCCCCCCGGGCACTGATTTGCAGCACGGGGTTGGGGTTTAGCAGCGGAATGCGGGACGCGGCGTGCAGGCGGGCCAGCTCCGCTTCTACCCGTTGCCGTTGGGCTCTTTCCTCCAGTAGCAGCGCCCGCAGCTGCTCCGCGTCGTTGGGTAATTCCAGTTCATTTAACATTTAACCGGCACCAATTATCAATGAAAAATGAGTGGAGAGGCATGGGTCGTGAACGGCTAGCCGCTGACCATGAAAGGTTTCCTGCACAGCTTTAGCGCCGCGAAGTAATGCGGCACGCTACCAAACGACAAAAACACCCTGTTAAATGTTAATGCCCCTGGGTGAAAGAGCTAAAGCTCAAAGAGCTAAAGCTCCTTGCGCAGGCGGGCTACGGGAATGTTGAGCTGCTCGCGGTACTTGGCTACGGTGCGGCGGGCAATGTTGTAGCCGCGGGCGTTCAGCATCTTCTCCAGCTTGTCGTCGCTCAGCGGGCGGGCCTTGTTCTCGTTGCTTATCAGGTCTTTCAGAATGCTTTTCACCTCGCGGCTGCTGGCATCCTCGCCCGAGTCGGTGGCAATGCCTTCGGAGAAGAAGTACTTGAGCGGGTAGATGCCAAACTCCGTCTGGATAGACTTGGAGTTGGCCACGCGGCTGACGGTGGAGATGTCCATGCCAATGCGCTGGGCAATGTCTTTCAGAATCATGGGCTTGAGCTTGCCCTCGTCGCCTTCCAGGAAGAAGTCGCGCTGCAGGTCCACAATGGCGTTCATGGTGCGCAGCAGGGTGTTCTGCCGCTGCCGGATGGCATCGATAAACCACTTGGCCGAATCCAGCTTCTGCTTCACAAAGGTTACGGCCTCCTTCATCTTGGCGTCCTTCTTGGCGGCCTTGTCGTAGGTGCGGAACATCTCGGTGTAGGCCGGGCTCACGCGCAGCTCGGGGGCGTTGCGGGCGTTCAGGGTCAGGTTCAGCACGCCGTTGTCGTTCGTGAGAATAAAGTCCGGCATCAGGTACTGGGTCTTGCCCGGGCCGGTGGGCCCGCTGCCGCCGGGCTTGGGGTTGAGCTTGAGGATGACGTTGATGGCCTCCTTCAGCTCGTCGTCTTCCAAATCCAGCTTCTGCTGAATGCGGGGGTAGTGCTTTTTTGTGAACTCCTCAAACGTCTCGGTCAGGATGCGCTCGGCATTCATCGTGGCCTCGTCCTGGGGGCGGCGCTCCAGCTGCAGCAGCAGGCACTCGGGCAGGTCGCGGGCGGCAATGCCGGGTGGGTCGAATCCCTGAATCACGCGCAGCACGGCTTCAATCTCGGGCACGCTGGCCTCGATGTTCTGGGAGAAAGCCAGGTCGTTGGCAATGGCCGACAGGTCGCGCCGGATGTAGCCGTCGCCGTCGATGGAGCCAATCAGCTGCTGGCCAATGGCCTCCTGCTTTTCGTCGAGGTCGGCAAAGTGCAGCTGGTCCAGGAGCGAGTCCATGAGCGAGCCGCTGGTGTCGGCCAGGGGCATGTCGCGCTCCTCCTCCTCGCCGGGGCCGTCGCCCTGCATCTTGTAGCCGGCAATCTCGTCGTCGTTTAGGTAGTCGCTCAGGTCCAGGTCGGTGTTGTCGGGACTGTCGGCCGGTTCGTCCTTGGGCAGCTCCGGCTCGGGCTGCTCCTCGGCCGGGGCACGGTCTTCAAAGTCTTCGTCGAGGGTGTTGTCGTCGCTGTCGAACTCGGCGTCGGGGTCGTCGTCCGGGTCGTCGCTGTCGTCATCGTCGCGCTCCATCTCCTCGGGCTCGTCGGAATCGTCTTCCTCCAGGGCCGGGTTCACCTCCATTTCCTCCTTGATGCGCGTTTCGAGCTCCGCCGTAGGAATTTGCAGCAGCTTGATGAACTGAATCTGCTGGGGCGAAAGCTTCTGGGAAAGCAGCTGTTTTAAATCGAGACGTTGCATAAAGGCGAAAATACGGAATCGGCAGCACGGCCGGCTTTTTTTACTCCTACGGCCCGGGAAAAGTTAAGAAGTGCGCCGGGTAAGGCCAACTTTCAGCCGGCGCAGCGCTTGCCGATTACCGAGCCCACCCGCGCCAACGGCAAGCAGACGTTACAAAAGCTGGAGTTGCGGCTACCTTTGCGGCTTCAACTGCTTTCAGATAGATTAGCTATGTCCCTCAAACGGTCCACCGTACAGCAGCTGCTGGCCAGCCAGGAGCTCGACCGCGAAGTACTCGTCAAAGGCTGGGTTCGTACCCGCCGCGGCAATAAATACGTGCAGTTTATTGCCCTCAACGACGGCTCCGTCCTCCACAACATTCAGGTGGTGGCCGCAGCCGAGAACTTCCCCGAGGAAAATCTGAAAGACGTAGCCACCGGCGCCTGCTTGGCCGTGCGCGGCACGCTGGTAGCTTCCCAGGGCAAGGGCCAGTCGGTTGAGATTCAAGCCAGCGAAATCACGGTGCTCGGCAAGGCCGACCCCGAAACCTACCCCTTGCAGAAGAAAGGGCACTCGCTGGAGTTCCTGCGCGAAATTGCCCACCTGCGGCCCCGTACCAACACCTTCGGCGCGGTGCTGCGCGTGCGGCACGCCCTGGCCTTTGCCGTGCACAAGTACTACAACGACAACGGCTTCTTCTACGTCCACACGCCCATCATCACCGGCTCCGACGCCGAGGGTGCCGGGCAGATGTTTCGCGTGACGACGCTGCCGGCCGACAACCCGCCGCGCACCGAAACCGGCGAGGTGGACTACGCCCAGGACTTTTTCGGCAAAGCCACCAACCTTACCGTGTCGGGGCAGCTCGAAGGCGAGCTGGCGGCGCTGGCGCTGGGCAAAATCTACACCTTCGGCCCCACCTTCCGGGCCGAAAACTCCAACACCGCCCGCCACCTGGCCGAGTTCTGGATGATTGAGCCCGAAGTGGCCTTCAACGAGCTGGAGGAAAACATGGACCTGGCCGAGGACTTCCTCAAGTACCTCGTGCGCTATGCCCTCGACAACTGCGCCGACGACCTGGCGTTCCTCAACGAGCACTACGACAAGGAGCTGCTGGCCCGCCTGCGGTTTGTGGTCGACAACGACTTCCAGCGCCTCACCTATACCGAGGCCGTGGACGTGCTGAAGGGCGCCAGGCAGAAGTTCGAGTTTCCCGTGGACTGGGGCACCGACCTGCAGAGCGAGCACGAGCGTTACCTGGTCGAAAAGCACTTCAAGAAGCCGGTTATCCTTACCAACTACCCCAAGGAAATCAAGGCCTTCTACATGAAGCTGGACGACGATGGGCGCACCGTGCGGGCCATGGACGTGCTGTTTCCCGGCATTGGCGAAATCATCGGCGGCTCGCAGCGCGAGGAAGACCTGGAGAAGCTGCTCGCCCGCATGGCCGAGATGCACGTGCCCGCCGAGGAGCTGAGCTGGTTTCTCGACACTCGCCGCTTCGGCAGCGCCCCGCACGCCGGCTTCGGCCTGGGCTTCGAGCGCCTGGTGTTGTTCGTGACCGGCATGGCCAACATCCGCGACGTGATTCCCTTCCCGCGCTTCCCAAAAAATGCGGAGTTTTAAGCCGTAGGCCGACTCTCAGAAGTCAGCCTGTCAAAAGCTAAACACAGAAAAGGCGACCCGCAGGGGTCGCCTTTTTTTGTGCCAGGAGGCTATTAGCGCTTGCCTTTCCCGTGGCCCTTGCCTTTGCCTTTGTGCTCGTGCTTCTGCTCTTCCATGTACACCGTTCCGGGAACGGCGGCCGGACCGCGGTAAGCTTTTTTAGCCTGGCCGGGGGGCAGGCCACCGTTGCTGGGATTGGCGCGGTAGCCGTACTTTTTGGCCTGGCCGGGGGGCATGCCGTGGGGGTGGCCCTTGCGGTTGCGGTCAGCTGAGTACTCGGGGGAGCCGGGTTCCGGGATGCGCCCGGCTACATCGGGGCGCGACTCACCATATACGGGCGGCGTAGTCTGCGACGGCTGGGTGGTAGGAGCAGGCTGGGGCGCGGGCTGGGGCGCCGGAGTTTCGGTTTTGCCGCCAATCCACGGGGGAAGCTTGCTTTGCGCCTGGGCCGTGGAGGCCGCCAGCGTAACCAGACCCAACAGGGAAGCAGCGAAAATATAAGGGAGCTTTTTCATGGCTAATGGTGAGGAAAGAGGGTGATGCCGGCCTGAATACAAGGACGATGCCAACTTGATTAGTCGCGTACGCAGCCGCTACTGCCGGAGTTTTACGTAGTGTTTCATTTCGGCGGGCACAAACCCGGCCGGCTGCTTGTTATCAGCCAACGCGTTTACCAGCGCCGGGCTGCTGCCTGGGGCTGCTAACTCCGCTGGCAAATATCCTGTTTCCGCTAGCTTCCGGGCAGCGTTTTCCGTACTTTTGCGGACTTATCCGCCGCATTCCTGCATGGCCAAAAAAACATCTGCCTCGCCCCCTGCCAAAGCACCCAAAGCAGCGGCTTCCGCTCCGAAAGCTTCCAAGAAGAAAGCAGCACCGACCACTGAGGGCAACGGCTTGCCGGCCGTGGTAACCAACGGACAGCTTGCCGGCTTCAGCACCGGCACCAGTGCCCACATCGAAGCGCCTTTTATTGAGGTGTACGGGGCCCGGGAGCACAACCTGAAAAACGTGAGCGTGCAGATTCCGCGCAACCGCCTGGTGGTGTTTACGGGCATCTCGGGCTCGGGCAAGTCCAGCCTGGCCTTCGATACCATCTACGCCGAGGGGCAGCGCCGCTACATGGAAACCTTCTCGGCCTACGCCCGCAGCTTCATGGGCGGGCTGGAGCGGCCCGACGTGGACAAGATTGAGGGCCTGTCGCCGGTTATCAGCATCGAGCAGAAAACCACCTCGCGCAACCCCCGCTCCACGGTGGGCACCATCACCGAGATTTACGACTTCCTGCGCCTGCTCTACGCCCGCACGGCCGAAGCCTTCAGCTACGCCACGGGCAAGAAGATGATTCGGCAGAGCGACGACCAGATTATCAACTACATCCTGCGGCACTTCGACGGCAAGAAGCTCATTGTGCTGGCGCCGGTGGTGAAAGGCCGCAAGGGCCACTACCGCGAAGACTTCCAGAAGATTGCCAAACTGGGCTTCACCAAGGTGCGCGTGGACGGCGAGCTGCTCGACATCACACCCAAGATGCAGGTGGACCGCTACAAGATTCACGACATCGAAATCGTGATTGACCGGCTGGTGGTAAAGGAAGACGACCGGTTCCGCCTCTCCGGCTCGGTGCAGAATGCCCTTACCCACGGCAAAGGCACCATGCTGGTGCTCGACCCCGACGCGAAAGGCGACAAGGCCAAGCCGCAGTTTTTCTCGCGCTTCCTCATGGACCCGGCCACGGGCATCGCCTACGACGACCCGGCCCCCAACACCTTCAGCTTCAACTCGCCCTACGGCGCCTGCCCCACCTGCAACGGCCTGGGCGAGGTGCAGGAGATTACCGAAGAAACCGTGATGCCCGACCGCAAGCTCAGCATTGCGCGGGGCGGCATCGCCCCCCTGGGCGAGTACCGCGACATCTGGATTTTTCAGCAGCTCTCGCTCATTCTCAAGAAAAACAAGGCCACGCTGAACACGGCCCTGGAAAAGCTGCCCGAGGACTTGCTCAAGCGCCTGCTCTACGGCATCAGCGAAGACGAGGTGGACGACAGCAAAACCAGCTACACCGAGCCGTTTGAAGGCATCATTCCCTTCCTGCAGCGGCAGATGGATTCGGAGTCGGACAACATCCGGGAGTGGATTCAGCAGTACGCCCAGGCCCAGACCTGCCCCGAGTGCCAGGGCTTCCGCCTGAAAAAGGAAAGCCTGCACTTCAAGATGGACGGCAAGCACATCGGCGAGCTGTCGGTGATGGACCTCAACGAGCTGGCCGGCTGGTTTGAGGGGCTGGAAGACCGGCTCACGGAGCGGCAGAACGTCATTGCCCGCGAGCTGCTCAAAGAAATCCGCAAGCGCATCGGCTTCCTGCTGGAAGTGGGACTCGACTACCTCAACCTGCACCGCCCCGTGCGCACCCTGAGCGGGGGCGAAAGCCAGCGCATCCGCCTGGCCACCCAGATTGGTACCCAGCTGGTGGGCGTGCTCTACATCATGGACGAGCCCAGCATTGGCCTGCACCAGCGCGACAACGAGCGGCTGATTAAGGCCCTGCAGCACCTGCGCGACATCGGCAACTCGGTGATTGTGGTGGAGCACGACAAAGACATGATTCTGCACGCCGACCACGTGCTCGACATCGGCCCCGGCGCCGGCATTCACGGCGGGCAGATTGTGGCTTCGGGCTCGCCTCAGGAGATTTTCAGCTCGGGCAGCCTCACCTCACAGTACCTGAGCGGGCAGAAGCACATCGAGATGCGCAAGCAAAAGCGCAAGGGCGAAGGCAAGGAGCTGGTGCTGAAAGGCGCCAAGGGCCACAACCTCAAGAACGTGACCCTGAAGGTGCCGCTGGGCAAGCTGGTGGCCGTGACGGGCGTATCGGGCTCGGGCAAGAGCACGCTCATCCACGAAACGCTGTACCCCATCCTCAACCAGCACTTCTTCAACGCCAAGAAGGAGCCGCTGCCCTACGGCAGCATCGAGGGCCTGGATTTGGTGGACAAGGTGATTGAGGTCGACCAGTCGCCCATCGGGCGCACGCCGCGTTCTAACCCGGCCACCTACACGGGGGTGATGACGGAAATCCGCCAGCTCTACGCCGAGATGCCGGAAGCTAAAATCCGCGGCTACGGCCCAGGCCGCTTCTCCTTTAACGTGAAGGGTGGGCGCTGCGAAACCTGCGAGGGCGCCGGCATCCGCACCATTGAGATGAACTTCCTGCCCGACGTGCACGTGCCCTGCGAAACCTGCAAAGGCCGCCGCTACAACCGCGAAACGCTGGAAGTGCGCTTCAAGGGCAAGTCCATCACCGACATCCTGGATATGACGGTGGAAAAGGCCGTGGAGTTCTTCGAGTTTCAGCCCCGCATCCTGCGCAAAATCCGGACCCTGAACGAGGTAGGCCTGGGCTACCTCACCTTAGGCCAGCAGGCCACCACGCTCTCAGGCGGCGAAGCCCAGCGCGTGAAGCTGGCCACGGAGCTCAGCAAGAAAGACACCGGCAAAACTTTCTACATTCTGGATGAACCAACCACGGGCCTGCACTTCGAAGACATCAACCACTTGGCCGACGTGCTGCAGAAGCTGGCCGACAAGGGCAACACCGTCCTCATCATCGAGCACAACCTGGACCTGATTAAGGTGGCCGACCACGTCATCGACATCGGCCCCGAAGGCGGCGCCGGTGGCGGCACCATCGTGGCCCAGGGCACGCCCGAGCAGGTAGCCAAAGCCGGCAAAGGCCACACTGCCCGCTTCCTGGCCGAAGAGCTGAAAACCAGCAAGTACACTGCGTAAGGCAAGGGTATTTCAACAACTGGTTGTTCTCAGTAGCGCATAAAAAAGCCGCTCCGGAAGCTTCCGGAGCGGCTTTTTTATGACGGGATACTTTATTCCGTAGCCTTGGTGGTGTTGTCGTGCATGTGGCTGTGCTCCCGGGAGCTGCCCAGGTGCTTCTGCACTACGGGCAGCGTCTTGGCGATGAAGCCTTTGAGGTCGGCGTCTTTGGTCATCTTATCGTGCGAAACCATGGTGTTGACCGTCTTCTGATGGTCGAGCACCATTTGCTGCATGTAGCGGGCTTCAAAGTCCTTGCCCGACAGCTTTTCCATCTCGGCGGCCAGGGCCTTATGCTCGGCGTCCATGTCGGTGGGCAGGGTTACGCCTTTTTTGGCGGCTATCTTCTTCAGGTCGGCCGTGGATTTGGTATGGTCGGCAATCATCATGTTGGCGTGTTCCTTCACCATACCGGTCACGCCTTTGGCCAGGGCCATCTTGCTTTGCTGAATCTCGTTCTGGTCGCTGTGGGCCGCCGACATCATAAACTCGGCGTCGGTGGCGTGAGGCGCCTCCGCTGTGTTCTGAGCATTGGGGTCGAAGTTCTGGATACGGTCGGTGCCGGCAGTGGCGGGCTTGTTGCTGGGGTCGCTGGCGCCGGCAGGCATGGAGGTAGAGTTGCTGTCGCCGAGGGTTTCCCCGTTCATGTAGCTGTCGTCGGCGTTGCCATTTTCGGAGGTCACGGCCTTGTTATTGTCGCCACAGCTGGCAAAGGTGAACATGCCAGCAGCGAGCATGGGCAAAAGGATACGTTTCATAAAGCGGGGTGTTTGGGTTGAAAAGGAAGTTGGGTTCGTTCAAATTAAGGGCTTTGCGGACAAGTGGTTAAGGCAGGGCGTCTACTTCATCGGCTATTTCTTCGGCAGTAGCCAGCTGTTCGCGCAGGGGGGGCAGGTACTTGGCCGCCAAGCCGCGGATGTCGCCGTCGTAGGCGTCGTCGCGCATCTCGTCCAGGGCGTCTTCGTCCTGCTTGTGGGTTTTGATGACCAGGGCCAGAACCTTCTGGTCGAGCCTGGGCCCGGAAAGGGAGCTTACTTCGTGGAAAGCGGCCTGCTCGTCGTCGCTGAGCGCCGCCGGTACCGCCAGGCGCTTCGCAGCAGCCAGGCCGCGTAGGGACTGGAGCAGCTCCAGCTTGCTTTGCACCAGCCGGGTGCCGTACTGCCGGGCCACGGGGGTATGGGCCCGCGCCTGGGCCAGCTTGCCCAGCTCAATCTCCAACAGCGTGTTGCCCGTCAGCTTTACCATGAAAGCGGCGTCTTCCTCCTGTCGCTCCGTCACATCGGCCTCGTTGATATGTTCCCGGTTGAGCTGCATAGCCGACTCCGCTGAGCCACGGCTTCCATCGCTGGAGCAGGCGGCCAGAAAGACCACACATAAAACCTGTGGCAGCAGCCGCTGCCAGGAATGGAGGAAAGGCCGCATGGAGCTGAAGTAGAGGGAAGCGGAAAGAGTTGAGCCTGCTATACGAGGGGCCATGCCACAGGTTATTTCCTGCAATTCAAAAATATTTTAGCTACCCGCTTAAACTTCCGGGGGGCACCTGCCTCCAACCGGCACCAAACGCGTTTAGCTCACCACTTTCACTTATCTTTCGCTCATGCCTACCTCTGCATTACGCTCCGTTCTGATGGCTGCCCTAGCGGGTAGCCTGCTTCTTACCACCGCCTGCAAGCGCGACCAGGTAAGCCCCGATGCTGACATCGTCTCGGCCGAAGACCAAGGCGAGGCCAACGTCGAAAACGCCCTCAGCTCCGATATTCTTTCGGCAGCGGCGCCAGTCGATAAAAATGTAAGCGGCTCGCCGGCCGTGGCGTCCGACCCCGAGCTGCGCCGCATCTACGGTACCTGCGCCACCCGCACCTACAATGCCACTACGCGCATCCTCACCATCGACTTCGGCCCCACCAACTGCCTGTGCCCCGACGGGCGCTACCGCCGCGGGAAAGTCATCGTGCAGTTCACCACCGATACGCCCACCCGCCGGGCCGGAGCCGAGGTGACGCGCGAGAACTACTTCGTCAACGATAACCAGCACACGGCTACCCGCATCTTCACTGACCTGGGCAGCGGCTCCTTTTCGGTGGACGTGCCCAGCGCCAGCATCATCCGCGCCAACAACGGCGGCACCCATAGCTGGACGGCCAACTGGGTGTTCACCCGCACCGCCGGCTTCGGTACCACGCAAACTTCCGACGACGTGTACAGCGTAACCGGGCAGTCGAGCGGCACGAACCGCCGGGGGGTGAGCTACACCACCACCATTCAGCAGCCGCTCATCAAGCGTGGCGACTGCTACAAGTACTACGTGGCCGGCACGGTGAACATCGTCAACTCCCGCTCCCAGACCCTGCTGCTCAACTACGACCCCAGCGGCACCCAGGCCTGCGACAACAGCGCCTCGGTAACCGTGAACGGGCGCACTTACCCCATCACCCTGCGCTAGATAGTTGGTTTTTAGTAGGAGTTTTAAGCAAAAGGCCCGCTCAATATGAGCGGGCCTTTTGCTTGAACATTATGGATGAGTTAACGAGGCCAAAAACCAATAGCCAACTGCTATTTTCCCGTGAAAACAGGCTTGCGCTTTTCAGTAAAGGCTTTTACGCCCTCGTAGTAGTCGTCCGACTCCCCCGCAATCTGCTGGCAGTGCGCTTCGTAGTCGAGCATTTCGTCGAGGCTGGCGGCGCCGGCCTTGTTGAGCATCTGCTTGATAAGGCCAATGCTCTTGGTAGGAGCCGACGCATATCGTGCTGCCAGGGCATAAGTAGCTTCGTCGAGCTGCTCGGGCGCTACTACCTGGTTCACCATGCCCAGGCGCAGGGCCTCTTCGGCCGGCACTTTTGAGCCCAGCGTGGCTAGCTCAAATGCCTTGAGACTGCCCACCAGCCGGGGCAGGAAGTAAGACGAGCCGGAGTCGGGCACCAGGCCGATGTTGATGAACACCTCAATCAGGGAGGCCTCGGTGCTGGCTACCACGGCATCACAGGCCAGCGCCAGCGAGCAGCCTGCGCCGGCAGCTACGCCGTTGAGGCGGCCAATGATGGGCTTGGGCAGGCCGCGCATGGCCCGGATAATGGGGTTGTAGCGCTTGTGCAGCGAGTCGTAAAACGACCGTTTCTCGCTGCCCTGGGCCGCCTTCAGGTCCTGGCCCGAGCAGAAAGCCCGGCCGGCGCCGGTGAGCACCACCACACGCACGGCCGCGTCGCGGGCCACTTGCTTGAGGGCGTCCTGCAGCTCATAGCTCAGCGGGTCGTTGAAAGCGTTGAAAACATCCGGGCGGTTGAGGGTAATCGTCGCGATGCCGTCGGGGCGCACATCGTAGAGAAGGCTGGTGTATTCCATTGACAATGGGTGAATGGCGGAATGGGTGAATGGCTGAATGGGAGTGCTAATGGGAATCGTGCAAATAACGGTAGTAAAGGTTTCTTCTTTTTCTGCACCCGCACTTGCCTCATTCACCCATTCACTCATTCCACCATTCACCCATTGACCAGTAAGGCTTCGGCCAGGAGCAAGTCTTCGGGCGTGGTGATTTTCAGGTTGCGGTAGTCGCCTTCTACCAGCTGCACGCGGCACAGGTCGTCGACTACGGTGGCGTCGTCGGTGAAGGTGGGCAGTTCGGGCATGGTGTAGGCCCGGCGCAGCAGGTCAATTTCGAAGGTCTGCGGGGTTTGCATCAGGCGCAGGCGCTGCCGGTTCAGGGAGGAGGAGCCGTGCTGCGACAGCGTGCGCACCGAGTCCTTGGGCAGCACGGCGGCGGCGGCCGCGGCGTGCGTGGCGGCAGCGGCATAGGTGCGCTCAATCACGGCGGGGCTCACGAGAGGGCGCACGCCGTCGTGCACGGCCACCAGGCCCTGGGGGTGGGGCTGCAGGGCTTGCAGCCCGGCTTTCACCGAGGCCCAGCGGGTAGCGCCACCGGTTACCAGGGTGTGAGGAATATCGATGGCGTATGCCCGGCAGAGGTACTGCCAGGTTTCCAGCTGGTCGGCGGGCAGTACCAGCACGATTTCCGCTAGCTGCAGGGCCGGGTCGGCAAAGCGGCGCAGCGTGTGCAGCAGCACGGGCTCGCCGCGCAGCAGCAGAAACTGCTTGGGCTGCCCGGCGCCCATGCGGGTGCCGCTGCCTCCGGCTACGAGAATGGCAAAGCGGGGAGGTGATGAGGTGATGGAGTGAGGAAGGGATGAGGACACAGGCAAGCAGCGGTTGTTAGAACAAGCAAGAACGGACTAAACCACAAAAAGCCCGGCCACTGAAGAGTGGCCGGGCTTTTCATTTTATCACCTCATCACCTCATTACAGAATCAGCATCGCGTCGCCGTAGCTGAAGAACTTGTACTTCTCCTTGATGGCCTGCTTGTAAGCTTCCATCAGCAGGGGGTAGCCGGTGAAGGCGGCGGCCAGCATGATGAGCGTGCTCTCCGGCATGTGGAAGTTAGTGAGCAGGGCGTTGGCAATCTTGAAGTCGTGGGGCGGGAAGATGAAGCGGTCAATCCAGCCCTGGGTGGGCTTCATGCGGCTGTTGGCCGATACCGAAGCTTCCATGGCCCGGATGGTGGTGGTACCCACGGCGCACACGCGCTTTTTACCATCCAGGGCTTTGTTGACCACGGCGCAGGCTTCTTCGCGCACGATGAAGTTCTCGGAGTCCATCTTGTGCTTGGTCAGGTCTTCCACGTCTACGTTGCGGAAGGTGCCCAGGCCCACGTGCAGCGTTACCGCCGTCGTGTCGATGCCCTTGATTTCCATGCGCTTCAGTACCTCGCGGGTGAAGTGCAGGCCAGCCGAGGGGGCCGCTACGGCGCCAATGTGCTGGGCGTAGATGGTCTGGTAGCGCTCCTTGTCGGCGGGCTCGGTTTCGCGGTTGATAACCTCCTTGGGAATGGGGGTTTCGCCCAGCTCGTACAGGGCTTTGCGGAACTCCTCGTCGGTGCCGTCGAACAGGAACTTGATGGTGCGGCCACGGGAGGTGGTGTTGTCAATCACCTCGGCTACCATGTCGGACTCGCCGAAGTAGAGCTTGTTGCCTACCCGGATTTTGCGGGCGGGGTCTACCAGCACGTCCCAGAGGCGCAGCTCCTTGTTCAGCTCGCGCAGCAGGAACACTTCAATCTTGGCGCCGGTCTTTTCTTTGTTGCCGTACAGCCGGGCGGGAAATACCTTGGTATCGTTGAGGACCAGCACGTCGCCCTCGTTGAAGTACTCGAGGATGTCCTTAAACCCGCGGTGCTCAATGGTGCCGGTGGCGCGGTTTACCACCATCAGGCGGCTTTCGTCGCGGTTCTTGGCCGGGTGCAGAGCTATAAGTTCCTCGGGGAGTTCGAACTTGAACTCAGACAGTTTCATGGCCATACTGGGCAGTATTTTGGGTAAGATACAGAATTTTGGGGAGGCAAAAGTACGGCTTTTTCCGCCACAATGGTAAAAAATCTTGCTCCCGGCCTGATTTGATGGGAATTGCCGGTTACTGCTGTCGGGCCGGGTGCCGGATGCGGCGCATCGGCAAATCCGGCCGACCTTTGCACGACCACATTTCTCTGCTGCTGCCATGAATGCCCTGCGCCTCACCTTCGAAAGCTTCCGTTTTGCCTGGGATGCCCTCAAGAGCAACCTGCTGCGCACCATCCTGTCGCTGCTGGGCGTCACGGTGGGCATCTTTGCCATCATTGCCGTGTTCACGGTGGTCGATTCGCTGGAGCGCAGCATCCGGCGCAGCATGGACTTTGTGGGCGACAAGGTGATTTACGTGGGCAAGTGGCCCTGGAACTTCGACCCCAGCAGCCCCTGGTGGAAGTACTTCAACCGGCCCGTGCCCACGGTGCGTGAGTTTCACGAGCTGCAGCGGCAGCTGGGCCCCAACCACAAAGGCGTAGCCATTTTCGTCAACAAAGGCGGCAACACCTTAAAAGCGGGCTCCAACTCCATATCCGACTGCTCCCTGCAGGGCATCAGCTTCGAGTACCGGGTGGTGAGCAACGTGCCCATTGTGGCCGGGCGCTACTTCACCGCCCAGGAAGTGGAGGCGGCGCGGCCCGTGGCCATTATTGGGGCCACCATTGCCGAAAACCTGTTTCCCGAGGGCAATGCCGTGGGGCGCGAGTTCAAAGCCCACGGGCAGAAGTTTCTGGTGGTGGGCGTGTTGGAAAAGGAAGGCAAAAAAATGCTCGACACCCCCAGCAACGACGCCAACTGCCTGATACCCTTTGGTATGTTTACCAAGCTCTATGCCCTGAGCACCTCCGGCATGGGCGGCCCCAGCCCCATGATAGCCGTGAAAGGCCGCGACGAAGACCCGGGCCTGCTCGACCTGGAGTACGAGATGCAGGGCGTGATGCGGCACATCCGCGGCCTCAAGCCCCGGCAGGAAGACAACTTCGCCCTGAACCGCCCGGAGATGATTGCCGATGCCATCGGGAAGTTTTTCAGCATCGTAGGCGCGGTGGGTGCTATCATCGGCTCGTTTGCCATTTTGGTGGGAGGCTTCGGCATTGCCAACATCATGTTCGTGTCGGTGCGGGAGCGCACCAACATCATCGGCATTCAGAAGTCGCTGGGAGCCAAGAACTATTTCATCCTGTTCCAGTTCCTGTTCGAGGCCATATTCCTTTGCCTGATTGGGGGCGGAGCCGGTATTTTCCTGGTCTGGCTGATTACCCTTATTCCCCAGGATGCGCTGCCCCTTTACTTGTCGGCCGGTAACATTGCGTTTGGCTTACTCGTCTCAGTGGTCATTGGGGTGCTGGCGGGCATTATTCCGGCCATCATCGCCGCCAACATGGACCCGGTAATTGCCATTCGCGCCAAGTAGGGCCTGGGGCCTCCGGGGCCGCCCGGGCACTGCCGGCGCTGAAAACCGACATTATGGTAGACTTCTCGATGTACGTGCCGCCGTTTATGCACGAGCGGCTGCTGGGCAATGAAATTGTGCAGTACGTGCTGGCCGCGCTGGCCATTGTGATGGGTGCGGCCCTGCGGCGGCTTTTGTCGCGGCTGCTAAGCAAAGGCATTTTTCAGCTTACCAAGCGCTACACGGCCGGCGTAACCGAGGACGAGCTGCACAGCCTGCTCATCAAGCCCCTGAGCACTATCTTTTTTCTGCTCACGCTGTACTTCGCGTTTGGGCTGCTTACCTACCCCGTGCCGCCCGATGCACCGGCCGGCTTTCAGCCCTGGCCGGTGGTGGCGCTGCACAAGCTGTTTCTGATTGCCATCATCAGCACCATTACCTGGGTGGTGCTGCGGCTGGTCGACTTTGCCCTGCTGGTGGTGCAGCGCCGCACGGCCTACACCCACGCAAACCATCCCGGCACCACCCGGCTCGACAGCCAGTTTCTGCCATTTGCCAAGGACCTGCTGAAGGTGCTGGTCATTATCCTGGGCTTTATGATAATGCTGGGCGAGGTGTTTGCCGTGAACGTGACGGCCCTGATTGGCGGCCTGGGCATCGGGGGGCTGGCCGTGGCCTTTGCCGCCAAGGAAAGCCTGGAAAACCTCATTGCCTCGTTTACCATCTTCCTCGACCAGCCATTCGGGGTAGGCGACCTGGTGAAGGTGGGGGAGGTGAACGGCACGGTAGAGAAAATCGGCTTTCGCAGCACCCGCCTGCGCACGGCCGAGCGCAGCTACGTGACGGTGCCCAACAAAAGCATGATTGACAAGCCCCTCGACAACCTGTCGCTGCGCACGGCCCGCCGCGTGGGCTTCACGCTGCTGTTCGACCAGGCTACCACCAGCGCCCAGCTCCACGCCATCATCGACGAGGCTGTGGCCCTGATGAAGGAGCACGCGCTGGTAACCGCAGATGTACAGATGAAATTCAACGCCCTGACGCCCTTCGGCAAGGAGGTGACCGTGCAGTATTTCGTGGAAACCACCAGCTACGACGAATACCTCAACGTGAAGGAAGACCTGAACTACTGCATCATCGAAGTAGTGGAGCGGCAAGGCGGCTGCTTCGCCACCCAACGAATGGAAAAGGTCTGAACCGCAGATTTGCGCAGATTTAACAGATAAGAACGGATTCAATTCCGCCTGTTCTTACATCAAAAGGAAAATGGCCACTGCAGCAGGAGCAGTGACCATTTCTTGTGTTGTTTGCTGATGACTGGACTTTCGAATCTGTGAAATCCGTTAAATCTGCGTCAATCTGCGGTCCAGAATCCGTGTAATCCGAAAAATCCGTGTCAATCCGTGGTTCAGACAGTTTAGCGCCCGAACAGGCCGCCTAGCAGGCTGCCCATGCCGCCGCCCATGAGGCCGCCCAGTCCTGAGCCGCCCGCGCTGCGGGGCTGGGTACCGGGCCGGCCGCCTAGCCCACCCAGCACCGACATCATGGAGCCCAGGCCGCCTCTGCCGATGTGGGAGCCCTGCTGGGGCAGGTTGTGGCCACCATCCATGAGGCCGCCGAGCATGCCGCCGCCGAGCAGGCCCCCGAGCAGGCCGCCCATGCCGCTTTGGGCTGCGCCGCCTAGCAGGCCGCCCATGCCGCTGTTCATCATGCCGCCCATCATGCCGCCCATGCCGCCCATGCCGCGGCTCTGGCCGCCGCCCATCACTCGGGAGATGACCATGGGGGCAACTACCCCGAGCAGGCCGGCCATGAGGGCCGACTTGGGGATGCCCACGCTGGAGAGCTTGTCGGCCATACCATCAAAAAAGCCCTGCTTGGCCGGGTCCTGGGGGTTGTGGGCCACGGTAGCGGCCTGGTCGACCACCTTTTCCAGGGTTTGCTGCTGCTGGGGGTTGATGCCGAGGTAGGCCGACATCTTGGTAATCATGGCCTCCTCATCGTTGGCGTAGGAGCCATCGGCGCGGGCGAAGCTGATGAGGTCGGTAACGAGGGAAAAGCGCAGGTCGCTGTTCTTAAGCGTATCGAGGTGCTGCTGAATGCTTTCGTTAGTGGAGCTGTGGGCGGCATTTAGAACCTGCTGGGCGGCGCCAGGGGAGAGGCCGGCCTGCTGCGCCAGGGCCTGCAGGAACTCTGTTTCGGGGCCCGTGGCTTGGCGGTCGGCCGTAGCCAGGCTGGCAATGGCGCTCAGGTAGGCCGTTTTTTCGGCTTCCGAATAGTTTTGAAGAATCTGGGTCTCCATGTGAAAAGAAGGGTTAGGGTGGAATAGTAGCTGTGCTAAACGGAGCCGGGCCGAATACGTTGCTGGGCTTGGGGGATGCTATGGCCCGCTTTTTTGAAAAAAAATTGAAAAATTTCTGCCGGTGAAAATGAATTTGTTAGCCGGAAAATGGGCGGCGCCTCCTGAGATTTGAGGGGGAAAAACCAAAATTTGTTTGGTGAATAAAAAACCGTCTCCCATCTTTGCAATCCCAAACGGGAACAACACCACGGGAGATTAGCTCAGCTGGTTCAGAGCATCTGCCTTACAAGCAGAGGGTCGTAGGTTCGAACCCTACATCTCCCACCACCGAAAAAGCCGCTTCATCGTACGATGAAGCGGCTTTTTTCTTAGCAGCTACTGGTATCCTGGGCACTGCGGGGCCTGGTGCTTTCCCGGCCAAGGGTGGGTGTTGAGAGCCGGAGAAGAAAGGGTTCCGAGGCCCCGGCCTGGCTTAGCAGCGGGTGGGTAGGGTACCGGGCTACTCGATGTACAGCAGAATGGGCTGTGCGCTGTGGTCGATGTATGCGGCGAGCGTTTCCAGGAAAGCCGGGCTTACCGTGGGGCAGCCTTCGCTCACGCAGATGGGCGCTTGCTGGGGTGCTTCGGGTATGCAGCTGTGCGCGTGAAGCACCACGGCCCGCTTGAAAAGGTTGCTGTTGCTTTGCTCCAGGCCTTCCAGCTTGTAGGCTTTGCCGAACTGCCCGCGGTAGCGGTAAGATACCTTGGCCGCGCCGTGTGAGCTGCAGTTGGAGCCGTACGTATTGGAGTAGAGCACGCGCCCTTGTGCGTCGGTACGGCCGTTGCAGCACAAGCCCTGGGCCAGCACCTGGTTGTGCCGCAAGTCAAGCACGAAGAAGCGGTTCTGACCCGACGGGCGGGTAAGGTCCACGAAGAAGGCAATGTCGCGGTTAACCCCCTGTTTCAGGTGCGGCTTCAGTGCGCTGCGGCCGCGCATCAGCAGCGCTTCTTCTGGCTGCGGGCGGGGCTTCGGCTCGGTATGGCAGCTGCCGAGCAGCAGGCAGCTCACGGTGGCTATAGCAAAGCGGGTGAAGGAGACCGGCTGGGGCATGGGTTGGGTAGCAGTTGATGGCAGCCTGATGAGCACGGCAGTAATGCCCATGTACCGGGGAGGCCGGCGAGAATGGCCTTGAATAAAGCGAAATGTGGCCGTTTATGGTAAGGAAAGCAAGCGTTGAGCAGGTGGGTATGCTCCTAAAGCTCTGGTTCTGCCATAAAGAGCTGGAGCAATGACCGCTGCATGGCAAGCGATTGGTCGTGCAAGTTTCTACTTAGGAGCTCGTGCGTAATTGATGCAAGCCCATCCGTAGAAAAGCGTATTTTGAATAGTAAGCGACTGGTTTTTCGGATGGTTAAAGACAGTAGCCGTATGAGGCAGTACCAGCTGCAGCAGGTGCTGCGGCCCGGCTTCACCCTAAACTTTCGTGCTATGAATACCTCCGGCAAAAATCACGAGCGCAAGGCCGACCAGAAAATCGTGGACATGGTTCGCCGCAGCAACAATCAGGTTACTCCCCTGGATATGATGCCGGGAGAGTCGGACCAGGAATTTATGCCCCAGCATATGCAGCCCAACAAGAGCATGAACGGGTTTACCCGCATGGGCCTGGGCCGGTCGAAGTAGTGCGGGCGGAAACCGCCTCGGCTACCTGCAGCGCGCACCGACGAACTACGGGCCAGCTGGCAGGTTATACGACCCAAGCGGCCAATACCGCTTTCTTTGCGGTTACAAAGGGCTTTCCAGGGGCTTTCCCGGTAGGGGAGGGCCCGGTATTTAGCCTTTCTTTTGCATGCCATTGCTTGAAGTTGTTGATGCCCGGCTGGCGGGTATGTTTCAGGACCTGCCGGCCCGGCTGCACCGTGGGCAGGCCGCGTACATCGGCCCTTTTGTGGCCGATATCGAGGCGGTATTCGACCCGGCCAGCAACCCATACTTTGCCAACGGCGAAGCCATTCGCTGGGTACTCACCAACGAGGCCGGCCAGGCCATTGGCCGGGTGGCGGCCTTTCTGAACCGCGACCTGCCTACCGTAACCGACCCCAGCCTGCCGACCGGCGGACTGGGGTTTTTTGAGTGCATTGATGACCAGGACGCGGCCAGCCAGCTATTTGATGCTGCCCGCGCCTGGCTGGCGGCCCGCGGGCTGCAGGCCATGGATGGCCCGGTAAATTTTGGCGAGCGGGACCGGTTCTGGGGCCTGCAGATAGCCGGCTTCGAGCTGGAGCCCAACTACGGCATGTTCTGGCACCCGCCCTACTACCAGCGGCTGTTTGAGCGCTATGGCTTTCAGGTGTACTTCAAGCAATACACCTGCGCCCGGGAAGTGGCCACTCCCTTGCACCCCAGCTTTGCCAAGCGGGCCGCGGCCTTTGCCACCGAGCAGCCGGCCTACCGCTTTGCCCATGCCAGCAAAGGCAACCCCGAGCGCCTGGCACAGGAGTTTCTGCACGTGTACAACCTGGCCTGGGGCAAGCACTCGGGCGTGAAGCCCATGGAGCCCGACCAGGCCCGCCGCCTAGTGAAGCAGATGAAGCCCGTGCTGGACGAGCGCCTGCTTTGGTTTGCTTATTACAACGACGAACCAGTGGCTTTCTTCATCAGTCTGCCCGAGTTGAACCAGATTCTCAAGCACGTGGGGCCGCGCCTGAACTGGTGGGGCAAGCTGCGCTTTGTGTGGGAGCGCTGGCGCTACCAGCGGCGGCGCCCCAAGAAGATGTTTGGCGTGATATACGGCGTGGTGCCCGAGCACCAGGGCAAGGGCGTCGACTCGGTGATGCTGGTGTATGCTCAGCAGGCGCTGCAGGGGGCGGGCTACACCAACATCGAGATGAACTGGATTGGCGACTTCAACCCCCGCATGATGGCGACCATGCGCTCCATCGGTGCCAAAATCTGCAAGACCCACGCCACCTACCGCAAGCTGTTCGACGAAACCCGCGAGTTTGAGCGCTGCCCGGTGATTAAGTAGGGAAAGCTTGGAATCGAGATGCCCTTCGATTTCTTAGTTGTCAGTTGTCAGTTGTCAGTTGTCAGTTGTCAGTTGTCAGTTGTCAGTTCGTTCCGATAATGCTGACTCCAGAACATCCTGACAACTGACAACTGTCAACTGACAACCCGCTTACATCCGGCCTTTCTAGAGGCTGAACGAATAGCCCAGCAACAGGGAGAATACGTCGTTCTTGGCGTTTTGCTGGTATTCGCCGCGGCCCTGCGAGACGTTGCGGGGCAGGGGCTGGTAGGCATCGGCAATGCCTACCTCGTAGCGCAGGCCCAGCGAGAGGCCGGAAGCCAGCTGGTAGCCGGCGCCGAATACAAAGCCATAGGTGAGGGTGTTAAACTCCGACTTCACATCATCGCCGGCCTTGTTTTTGGCCGAGAGCAGCAAGCTGGCCTGCGGGCCGGCCTCCAGAAAGGCCCCTTTGGCGCCGAAGCTACCCATGGGCGAGTAGCGAACCAGCAAGGGCACGTCGAGGTAGCTCAGGTCGCGGTTGCGCACGTCGGCTTCGAAGTTGGAGCCTTTGCGCACGTACAGCACCTCGGGGTGGAGCGACACGGTTTCGCCCAGGTCCAGGGTGGCGGTGAGGCCGCCCAGGAAGCCGGGCTTGTATTGGGCGCGGTAAGCCGTTGCGTCGCTGCCCCGGAAGCTGCTGTACGTAGCGCCGGCCTTCAGGCCGAAGGCTACGCGCTGGCTGCTCGCTTTAGCAGCAGTCGCCGGCGCTTCGGCCGCAGGAGCGGTGGCAGGAACGTCGGTGGTTTGGGCGGTGGCGGTGGCGGCAGTGCCCAGCAGGGCCAGCAGGTAAGCAGCAGATTTCATAAATGGGGGCAAACGCCACGGGGGCAGTGTTACGCAAAGTTAGCGCACAGCCCTTGCCCGGGCCAAGCCACCCGCGAACGGGCTAGAAGGGGTAGCCGATGGCCAGGTTGAGGCGGCCGGTCTTGTCTTCGGGGGCGCCATAGGGTGCCTTCACCGGGATGGCATAGTCGAAGCGAATGACAAAGAACTGCACGTCGATGCGCAGGCCGGCGCCGGCACCCACGGCCAGCTCTTTCAGGAAGGAGCCGGCGCTGAACTTGCCGCCGGGGCGGGTGGGGTCGTCGTTCACCAGCCAGATGTTGCCGGCATCCACAAACAGGGCGCCTTTGAAGTAGGGCATCAGGTCCTGGCGGTACTCCAGGTTGCCTTCGAAGCGCAGGTCGCCCACCTGGTCGTAGAAGGTGGTGCGCGCCTGCTCGTTGGTGACGGGCCGGTAGGTGCCGGGGCCGATGCCGCGGGCCGGAAACGCCCGCACGCTGTTGGGCCCGCCAATGCCGTACTGCTTGAGGTAGGGCAGCACCTCCGAGTTTTTGTAGGGCATGCCGGCCCCGATGAGCAGGCGGGTGGCAATTTTATTGCCGCTGGTGGGCAGGGGCGAGATGCGGAAGTAGTTGCGCAGCTCCAGGTCGACCTTGGTATACTGCGAGTACTCCTGGCCAAACAAGCTGTGTTTGCCCCGCTCGTTGGTGGATGCACCGCTCAGGCTTTGCAGCAGGTAGGCCAGGTTGCCCGACAGCTCCAGGCCGCCGCTGAAGAAAATCTGGTTGCGGCGCTGCTCCAGCACCTGCTGGTTGTAGGTGTAGCGGTAGCTGCTGCCCAGGATAAACTGCTGGCGGAAGCTGTTGGCCAGGAACATGTTCTCGTTGAGCAGGCCCTGGAACTCTTCCGATACGCTGCGCAGACGGATGTACTGCAGGTCGACGGGCCGCAGCTCCTGCTCGTTGGTAATCCTGGTTTTCCAGGTGTAGCCGTAGTTGAGGTGGAACAGGTCTTCCTGAAAGGCACCGCGCCGCTCCACGTAGCGGTAGCCGGCCCCGAAGGTGGTGCGCGGCTGGAAGTCGGAGTTGGGCAGCGTTACGTCGAGCAGGGGTAGGTTGGGCGCAATCAGGCGGGGCACCAGCAGCTGGGCATCCACGCCCAGCTCGTAGGAGGTGAGGCCGATGATGTTGGAGCCGGAGCGGGTTTGGTTTTCGAAGGTGCCCACTACGTTCACCAGCAGCTGCTCGGCCCCGCGCAGGGCCGAGCGGTTGCGGAACTGCACCCGCACACCGGGCCCCACAAAGCCGTTGGACTTGCTCACCAGCATTACCTCGGCCCGCAGCGACTTTTTCGGCACCTGCGTCATGCGCACCAGGGCATCGAGCTTGCCGTACTTGCCCGAGTCGGGCGCGGTGGAGGGCCGGAACTTCAGGTCCACAAACTTGAAGGTGCCCAGGCTCATGAGGCGGCTCAGCGTCTGGTCGGAGCGGCGGCGGCGGTACAGGCTGTCGGGGTAGATGAACACGGCGTTGGTGATGGCCTTGGCCTTGAACATCTTCTCATCGGGGTAGTAGCGGTAGCCCTGGTAGAGGATGGGCCGCTGGTTGGTGGTGGTATCCTCCAGCCGGTAGTCGGTATTCAGCGTCACGCGGTCGAGCACGTAGGGGCGGGTAGCCCGGGGCGGGGCCGAGGCTTTCACCCGCAGGTACACATCCACCTGGTTGTGCTCGGTGCTGTCGACCTGAAACAGCAGGTAGTCGGGCGCAAACTCGTAGTAGCCTTTGTTCTTCAGGATGGCATCGATGCGCACCCGCTCGGCGGTGAAGTTCTTCAGGCTGTAGGGCTCGCCCACCTTGAGCAGGCTTTCGCCCTGGGTGGCCCGGATGTCGCGGTCGATGAGCGTGTCGCGGTCGGGAAACTGAATCTTCTTGATAAGGTAGGGGCGGCCCACGGCGGCGTTGTAGTCGACGCGGGCGGTGCGGCCCTTGGTTTCCACCTTGCTGTGCACCACGGGCTTGAAGTAGCCGTTGTTGTAGAGGCGATTGGTCATCAGGCCCTTTACCTTGGTGGTGTCGACCTGGCTGAGCAGCACGGGCTTTTCGCCGAAGCGGTCGGCCAGGAAGTGGCCCAGGCCCTTGGTTTTGTTGCGGCCCAGGCTCCAGAAGTACAGCTTGGGGCGCATGCCCAGAAAGGAGCCGTTGGGCTTGGGCGTAATCACGGCTTCCAGCTCGGTTTGCAGGCTGGCCTCGTTGGGGATGGAGCTCTTCGACTCCAGCTTCACCGTGCTGCCCGTGTACAGCTTTTCCTTTTCAGGAATGTAGCGGGTGCCGCTGCAGGCCGAAATCAGCAGCAGGGCGCCCGCCGCGAGTCCGCGAAGGCCGGCCGTGCGAAGGGAAGGAGTAAGGGGTAAGGGAAAAGACACGGTAATGGAAAGGGGTAAGATTTTTTTAATTAGACATGAGACGTTAGACATGAGACGTTAGAAATGTTCTTGAGCCAAACCTTTCTCATGTCTAACGTCTCATGTCTCACGTCTTCAATCAGTGCTAGCGCCCGGCGGCCGACGGTGGCGCCCCGCTACGGATGGTGTCGCGGCGCTCCTGGGCCACGGCCTGCACCGAGTCCTGGGCTACCTTCTTTTCTTCTTTCTCGCGCTTGCGGTTTTCGCGGCGCTCCTCTTTCACGTCCTTGTCGATGCCGCGGAACAGCTCGGCCAGGTCGCGGTAGTCGCGCTGGAAGATGAGGGAGGCGCCGGTGCGCACGTACTGCCCGTCGATGTCGCCGTAGGCATTGTTGCGGAAGGCGCGCAGGCGCAGGCGGCCGTTGGCGAGGATGTTGTACTCCACGCTCACGTCGCCGGCAAACTGGCTGACGCCGCCGGCCTGGCCCTGGCTGGCCTGGTTGGCGCCACCGCCGCTGCCACCGCCCCCGGCCAGGGGCACGTCGGTGCCCAGGCGCACGGTGAGGCGGTTGTTGAGCAGCTGCCGGCGCACGGCCACGTTCAGGTCGGTGCGGGTTTGCTCCGAGCCGGAGGTGTAGTCGGCGTAGGAGTTCACGCCCAGCTCCACGCCCAGGTTGGAGAGGTAGCTGCCGGTGAGGTTCTGCAGCTGCTGGGTGAGCACCTGGCTGGCGCTGCCGCGCAGCTGGGCATTCACGAAGCTGCCGCCACTGCTCTGGAAAGGGTCGTCGGCCATGAAGCGGTTCAGCACCAGCAGGGAGAACACCTGCTTGTTGAGCTCGGTGGTCTGGCTGGGCTGGCGCAGCTGCGAGAGGCGGGCTTCAATCTGGGAGCGCAGCTCGGTGCGCGACTCCTCGGGCAGCTGAATGTCGAAGGCAATAGTGGGCTTGAGCAGCTGCCCGGTCACGTTGAGGTACACGCGGAAAGGCAGCTGGTTGCGGCCGATGGTGGCCAGGTTGTCGTTGGTGAGGCCCTGGGCCGAGAGCAGCTCGGCCGGCGGGGCCTTCACCTTGTAGATAGCGGCCACGTTGATGTCGGCATTGAACGGGTCGCCGCTCCAGATGATGTAGCTGCCCGGGGCAATGTCGAACTCCCGCTCCACCAGGTCATAGAGCGAGAGGCGGTACTGCCCCTTGGCTACGTCCACGCGGCCGCTGAGGGTGATGTTGCCGGTCTGGTCGATGGCCGTGTTCAGGGTGCCGTTGGCCCGCACTTTCAGATTGTCGCCCGAAGCCGGGTCGATGATGATGGTGAAGGGCGTGGCTTCGGTGACGGTAACGGTGGCGGCCACGTCGTAGCCGCTCACGGTTTCGGCCGTGTCCTTGGGCATCTGCCGGGCCAGCAGGGAGTCGAGCGGCAGGCTCATGTCCACGAACTCCACAATGCCTTCCCGCTCCACCGTCACGGGGTCTTCGGCCGGCGACACCACCGTGAGGTCGGAGCCTTCTTTTACCGTGGCTGTGGTGCGCACGATGGGCAGCAGCAGCGTGCCGGTGATGCGCGTGTCGGAGTCGACAATCAGCTTGCCGTAGTAGAGGGGGTTGTCGGCGGCTGTGCTTTGCACGGCCAGGAAGTCCTTGGTCACGGCCCGCATGTCGAAGCGGTAGTCGACGTAGTTTTTGGTGTAGAGGTAGCCGTTCACCACGGCCTTGTTGCCCAGCGAGTCCAGGATGGTGAGGTTGTCGAGGCGCAGGCCCTGGTTGTCGAGGGTGAGGCTTTGGTTGGGCAGGCGGTAGGGTGCCCCGAGCTGCGTGACGGTGAAGCCGGCATCCTGGGTGTTGAGCTGGCCGATAATCTGCGGGGCGGCCGTGGTGCCGCCAATGGCCAGCTGCCCGCTGAGGAAGCCGCCCATCTCCTTGAGCTGCCCGAGCGTGAAGGGCTGCACCGTGCCCAGGTAGAAGCGGCTCACGTTAGCCGTCATGTTCAGGGCGCCGTTGGCCAGGTAGAAGCCGTTCACGCGCACGTCGTTGTTGTTGGGGCCGCCGGTGAGGCGGGCATCCACCTGGTAACGGTCGGCGCTGGGGTTAGTAGCCTGCAGGGCCAGGTCGCCCAGCACGGTTTTCTGGTAAGCCAGGCCGTTGAGGGTGAGGTCGGAGGTGAAGGCCATGCGGGGCTGGCCGAGGCTGCGCACCACGGCCTGGCCGTTGAGGGTGCCGCCGATGAGGGAGTCGGTCTGACCGGCGGCACGGGCCAGCATGTTCAGGTCAAGGTTGGCCAGTCGGGCCTGCAGCGGGTACTCGGCGCCGGGCAGAGTTTGCAGCTCAATGAGCTGGCTGCCCTGGCTGAGGCGCACGTTTTCGGCCCGGATGGCCCCGGTTTTCATGGTGTAGCGCAGCTCGTTGCTGGGGGCCACGGTCCAGGCCATGTCGTTCAGCACCAGCTTGGGGTCGAAGCTGAACGCATAGGCTTCGCCCCGGTTGATTACCTGGAGCACACCCGCCAAATCCAGCTTTTCGGGGCCTTTGGGCTGGCCAATCTGCAGGCGGGTGCCCACGCGGTTGTTGGCCACGCTACCGGCCAGGCGCGGGTAGGGCAGGCGCATGGAGGTATCCTGCCGGGCCTGGCGCAGGCGCAGGGCGTAATCCAGCTTCTGCGGGTCGGAGCCTACGTCGAGCCGCAGCGAGTCGAGCACGTACGTCTGGTACTTAATAAGCGGAATGCTGGTCTGGGCCGTAAGGCTGGCCGCGCGGCTGTCGTAGGCCCCGGCCAGGGTGAAGGGCGAGATGCTCTTCAGGTCGGGCACGAGGTTGGTAACCAGGCGCGGGTCGCGCAGCCGGAGCGAGTAGGTAAACTGCCGGTCGGCGGCGTTGGCCACGTACTGCACCCCGGGCAGGTCGAAGTAGCGGTCGATGTGGCGCTGAATCTCGCCGGCAATGTCGCCCAGGCGGATGTTGCCGCGCAGGCGGGCTATTACGCCGGTGGAAGTGACGTCCAGCTCGGTGCGGCCGGGTACCTGCACGATGCGCCCGTTCAGGGAGTCGAGGGCGAAGGGCTTACCGTCTTTCACAATCACAATGCGGTTGCCGGAGAAGGTGCCGTTCAGCGAGTTCAGGTCGGAGCCGCGCAGGTTGGCTTTCAGGTCGCCCTGCACGCGCAGGTCGCCGGTGGCGAAGCCCAGGGCTGCGAGGTTGGCGCCGCGCAGGTTCAGGGAGGTGACTTCGTAGCTGGGGTTGTTGGGGTCGCGCAGGTTCACCACGGCCTTCAGGTCGAGGTCGAGGTTGGGGTCACCCTTGGTGTTCACGGCAATGTCGTAGCGGTTGCGGTCGATGTCGACGTTGGCTTTGACGTTGCGGTAGGTGTAGCCCTGGTACTCGGCGCGCTGCACCGTGGCCACCAGCTGCCCGCGCATCTGGGCCGGGTCGAGGCCGCGGGCGTTCAGCTGGCCGGTGGCCGTCACCCGGCCCAGCTGCGGGTTGGTCAGCAGCTTGCCCAGGTTGAAGTTCTGCAGGGCGAAGCTGGCTTTCACCGGCTCCTGGCCTTTGGGGCCGGGCTCCATGTTTACGACGGCCGTGGCGTCGCCGTACGACGAGCTCAGGCGCAGGTTGGTGTCGAAGTTCATGGCCGTGGGGCGGCCGCGGAAGGTGCCGGCCACGCTCATGCTGGCCGGCAGGTTGATGTTGGCCGGGATGGTGCCACGGGGCAGCACGCTTTTCAGGTCGGCTTCGGTGGTGGTGAAGCGCTGAATGTCGAGGTCGGCAAACAAGCGCGCGTCCACGTTGGGCAGGCCCTGAATGCGGCCGCTGGCGCGCAGCTGGGTATTGCGCAGGCCCACAAACTCGAGGTTGCGCACCCGGAAGTCGCCCACGCGGCCGTTCACCAGCCCGCTGATGAGCACGCTCTGGTTGGGGCCGGTGTTGAAGGGCGGGGTGCCGGCCAGGTCGGGGGCCAGGTACAGAATGTCGCGGAAGCCCAGGCGCACGTCGCGCAGGTCGCCTTCAATCTTGAGGTCCTTTACGTTGTCGGCAATGCCGGCCAGGCTTTCAAAGCCAATGGCCAGGGTGCGCCGGATGCGGGTGTGCGGCGTCACCAGGTCGAGGCTGTCGAGGCGAATCTGCACCGAGTCGTACACCACGTTGGCCCGCCAGCGGTCGACGCGGAAGCCGCTCTGCTCCTTGCCGGCCAGGTTGTCGACCTTGGCGGTGGTGCGGTTTTCCGAGAAGGAAAAGTCGCGGGTGTTCAGCACCAGGTCGGTAAAATGCAGGTGGTTGTAGTCCAGGGCCGGAATGCGGGTGCGCTGCTTGGGCTCGTTGAAGTTGTCGAACTTCACGTCCAGCCCGCTGATGTCGGACTCGTTCAGCGTCACGCGCCACTTCAGGGGCTGGGCGCTGGCTTTCTCGGTGGCCTCATCCAGCTTGCGCACCGCTTCGGCGGGGTTCACCACGCGCTGCTCCACGGGTACGTTCTCGTTCTGGGCGTAGGCGAAGGTGGTGTTTTTCAGGGTCAGCTTGTCGAGGTCGACGCGGGCCTTCTGCAGGTCGATGTTGCGAGCCGTCACGTCGGCCAGGCCCACTTTGGTGCTGATGAACTGGGCTGCCGGGGTGTTGCGGTAGGTGAAGCCCACGTTTTCCAGGGTGGCCTTGTTGAGGCCAAACTGCACCGTGAGGGGCTCCTCCGGGCCCGGCTTCTCTACTTCGGGGGCAGTTTTGGTTTGCACCATGGCCACGGCGGCGTTGCGCAGCACGGCGTTGTCCACCTTATAGATGGAGTTGTCCACGTCCACCTCGTCCATGTTCACGGTGAGCTCGCCGAGGCGGGCGCGCAGGTCGGAGCCCGTCACCTGGTCGGCCTGGGTGAAGTAGATGTTGGTGAGGCGCAGCTGGCCGATATCGTACTTAAAGCCCGCCGAAGTGGTATCGACCGGCGCCGTGGGGTCGGTGAAGGCCTTGATGATAAAGTCGTAGTTGTTGACTGAGTCGGGCTCGGTGCGGGTCAGGCGCACGCGGCCGTCGTTAAGCTCTACTTCCGAGATGTTAATCTGGCTTTTGGTGAGGGCCCAGAGGTCGATGCTCACGCCCAGGTGGCCAACGCTCAGCAGCGTATCGCGCTGCTGGTCTTCGAGGTACACCCCGTCGAGGTTGATGGCGTGGCGGAAGTCGGTGCGGAATTTTCCGATGCGCACCTCCGTGCCCAGCTTGTCGCGCAGGTAGCCCTCGGCCTTGCGGGCCACCAGGTCCTGGGTGCCGGGAAACTGCAGCGCCACCACTGCCACGATGAGCAGCAGCAGCACCAGCCCGATTAACCCAAACAGAACGTAAAGCGTGCGGCGGAGAAAGGTAGGCAAAGTAGTAGGAGGATTCAGCGGAACAATCGAATAGCCCTCTCCCAACGAAAAACGCGGGGGTGAGGTTGAGCGTCTTCCCTACGCTGCAGCTTGGGCAGGGCCACTTGTGGGGTGATGGCACGGAGCGGCTGCGCAGCAAAATCAAGAAAAATCTGGCCCGTATCCGCAGACGATTGCAGAGCCCTGGCTGGCCTGTGGAGGGCTTTCTGCGTACCTGCAGCCAGCGGCAGCAGCGGGAGCGGGTTTTTCTCCCTCCAACCTAACTTCCTATCTTTCGCCCCCAAATCCTACTCACCTACATGACGATTCGTTTCTCCATCCCTTACCGCACCGTGTATGGCCAGCGCATGGCCTTATGCGGGTCGGTGCCGGCTTTGGGCAACTGGCAGCTTGCCGCGGCTCCCGAAATGAGCTACGACGAAGCCGTTGGCTGCTGGAGCTATGAGCTGACTTTGCCCGATGACCAGGCGGGGGAGCTTACTTATAAGTACATCCTGCTCGACGCCAACAGCGGCGGGCAGCACTGGGAGTTTGGCCCTAACCGCCGCCTGGCCTTCGACGGCCGCCAAGCCAGCCGCGTGCTGGTATCCGACTACTGGCGGGCCCCCGGCCAGCCGGAAAACGAGCTGCTGACCGCCGCCTTCACCGAAGCCCTGTTCAAGCGGCGCCCCAAAGCGGCCGTATCGCAGGTGCCCGAAGCGCCGGCGGCCAAAAGCCGCAAAGCCAAAGCAAAAAAGGAGGAGCCCGTGCCCGTGGCGGCGGCCTCGGCCGGGCCGGACGCGCCCCGGTCCCGGGAAATTACCTTCAGCCTGGTAGCCCCGCGGGTACCGCCCCACCTTTCCCTGTGCATTCTGGGCTCCGACCCCGCCCTGGGGGCCTGGAGCAACCGCAAGGGCGTGGTGCTGTCGGATAAGGACTATCCCACCTGGACGGCCACCGTGGCCCTGGAAAACCCCGACGTGACCTGCGTGTACAAGTACGCGTTCTGGGACAACGAGAAGCACCATGCCCTGGACATGGAAGGCGGCGAAAACCGCACCGTGCCCGTGGCCGAGGACGAAAGCGTGGCCCGCGTGCTCAACGACGAAGGCTACCGCTACCTCGACGCCTGGCGCGGCACCGGCGTGGCCCTGCCCGTATTCGCGATGCGCAGCGAAAGCGGCCTGGGGGTAGGGGAGTTCAACGACCTGCGCCTGCTGGCCGACTGGGCCGTGAAAACCGGGCTCAAGCTGGTGCAGATTCTGCCCATCAACGACACCACGGCCACCCACACCTGGGTCGATTCCTACCCGTACGCGGCCATCTCGGTGTTTGCCCTGCACCCGCAGTTCATCAACCTCGAAAGCATTGCCCCGCTCAAGGACAAGAAAGCCGCCAAGGAGCTGGACGCCCTGCGCGAGGAGCTCAACGCCAAGGACTTCGTGGACTACGAGCCGGTGATGAACGCCAAGTGGCGCTTCCTCAAGCTGCTGTATAAGCAGGAGAAAGCCGCTTTCCTGGCCGACCCCGAGTTTCATAAGTTCCGGGCCGAGCAGGCCGACTGGCTGCTGCCCTACGCCGCCTTCTCGGCCCTGCGCGACCGGTTTGGCACGGCCGACTTCAACACCTGGCCCGAGGAGTTCCGCAGCCCGCAGAACCTGGCCGGGCTGACGGCCGAAACCGCCGCCGACTTCGACGACTTCGGCCTGTTCTTCTTTGTGCAGTACCACCTCGACAAGCAGCTGCTGGCGGCCGTGAACTACGCCCGCAGCCGCGGCGTGGTGCTGAAAGGCGACCTGCCCATCGGCATCTACCGCCACTCGGTAGACGCCTGGACCCAGCCCGAGCTCTACCACATGGACCGGCAGGCGGGCGCGCCGCCGGACGACTTCTCCACCACCGGCCAGAACTGGCGCTTCCCTACCTACAACTGGGAGCGCATGGCCCTGGACGGCTACGCCTGGTGGAAGCAGCGCATGGGCCACCTCTCGCGCTACTTCGACGCCCTGCGCATCGACCACATCCTGGGCTTTTTCCGCATCTGGGAAATTCCCGGCCACTCGGTAGAAGGCCTGCTGGGCCACTTCGCCCCAGCCCTGCCACTGCACCGCCACGAGATTGAGAACCGCCTCGGCTGGTTCGACTACTCCCGCCTCTGCGAGCCTTACATCCGCTGGCATATGCTGGAGCACGTCTTCGCCGGCGAGGCCCAGCACGTGTTCGACGAGTACCTCTACGATGCCAGCTACGGGCGCATTCACCTCAAGCCCGAGGTGAACACCCAGCGCAAGATTGAGGCTTACATCGACCAGAAAATTGCCGCCCAGCCCGAGCACGAGGAGTACTTCGTGTGGCTGCGCACCGGGTTGTACAAGCTCGTGAACGAGGTGCTGTTTGTGCCGGCCGGCAACGACTTCTACCACCCGCGCATCACGCTGGACAAAACCTACTCGTACCGCGAGCTCGACAACGACGAAACGCGCCGCCGCCTCTACGACGACATCTACATCGACTTCTTCTTCCGCCGCCACGAGGACTTCTGGCGCCGGCAGGGGCTGGTGAAGCTGCCGCCGGTGCGCTACGCCACCAACATGCTTATCTGCGGCGAAGACCTGGGCATGGTACCGGCCTCGGTGCCGGGCGTGATGCGCGAGCTGGGCATGCTGGGCCTCAACATCCAGCGTATGCCCTCCAACCCTAAAGTGGAGTTTGGCCACCCCGACGACGCGCCCTACCTGAGCGTGGTGACCACCAGCAGCCACGACATGAGCACGCTGCGCGGCTGGTGGGAAACCGACCGCGTGACCACCCAGCGCTTCTTTGAAACCATGCTGGGCCACTGGCGCGAGGTAGCGCCCTACTACTGCGAGCCCTGGGTAGCGCGGGAAATCATCATTCAGCACCTGCACTCGCCGGCCATGTGGGCCATCTTCCCGCTGCAGGACTTGCTGGCCATGGACAGCCACCTGCGCCGCGTGAACCCGCACGAGGAGCAGATAAACGACCCAAGCAACCCCACGCACTTCTGGCGCTACCGCCTGCACCTGCCCCTGGAGGAGCTGGTGGACGCCGTGGGCTTCAACGAGCCCCTGCGCGCCCTGGTGCAGGTGAGCGGCCGAGCGTAGGAGCAGCATTCCAGCCCGCCAGACCAGCGCCCCCTTCCAGCCGATGGAAGGGGGCGCTTTGCGTTTGGGGCAAAGCGGGAACTCCCAGGTGCGGGGAGGCTGTTGGGCGCGATAAGCTCAGCCGCTATCTGGCAACCGGCTGACTGGCAGGGGGAAGGTGATAAGTTGGTTCAAGTCAGGAAAGTATGTCATTTATCGGGTAGAATGATAAAATTTTGTTGCGCTTTGTGAAAAAAGTTAAGGTGATAGTTCAATCTATTATCTTGTGTCTGGCGTAAATGGGAGCTTACACTTCTGCTTATGCACCAAATTCAGCCAATCGTGATTCCGGCATATTCCACAATTCATTGCCCTAGGGCCGAGGCTCTCTCGCTTGGCTACGGGGGGCATTGGTCGAAATCAAGCCTTTATAGACTATAGGCCAAAATAGTTTTGTCGTGCTGGTAAGTCAGCCTTAGGATTTCACTATACTTTTTTTTCTAACCACATACCTACTGCTTATGGACACAAGCTTACGTCCTCCTTTCCGGAAGGCTTCTGTGCCTGATGGAGCTTTTCACACCCCCCCACCTCTACCCGGCCGCTTCGGCTGGCTGCTTGTCATGCTGCTGAGCCTGCTGGCCGCGCCCAGTGCCTGGGCCGGCATCGGCGTGCAGCGTGTTCAGAACGGCAACTTCAGCCGTTACCCCATCACCTCGGGCACGGCCTATACCATTGCCCCGGGAACCGACCTGGGCGCCTGGCGCAGCGGGGCCACGTATGTAAATACGGGCACCCGGCCGGGACTGGGGCAGGTAAGTATTCAGCGGGCAGCCATTAACTACACGGCAGCGGGTACCATTGCCACGCAGCAAAGCACTTTCCCGGGCGATGCCGCCAATGGGGTGACGGCTTCCAGCACCTACCTGCTCTACCGCGGTACGGCTTCCACGGCCATCTGGTATCAGACTGCGTCGGTGCGCCCCGGCACCACCTACGTTTTCTCCTTCTACGCCTCCAATGCCAACGCTCCCGGCACCACCACCACGCCGGTGCCGGTACTGCAGTTTCAGCTCAACGGCGTAGCGCAAGGCACCAACGCCACCCTGGCCAATGAGGCCGTAAACGACGTATGGACGCGCTACAGCTACACCTTCACCACTGCAGCCGGGCAAACGTCGGTGGAGCTGCGCCTGGTGGACCTGACTAACGCCGGCAGCGTCACCAGCGACCAGGTGGCCCTGACCAGCCTGTCGCTGCGGGCACCCTTTGCCGATGCCGGCCCCAGCTACAGCTGCGACGGCTCGTTTTACCAGGCCCGCCAGGTAGACACGGCCCCGGCCAACGGCACGCTGGGCAATTCTACCCGCTTGTTTGAGGTAATCCGGAACTCCACTCCCTACACCACCAGCGAGCTGCAGGATTTGGGCGGCACGTTTAACGCCGTGGGCTACAACTCCCTCGACGGCTACATGTATGCCCTCACCTATACCGGCAACGTAAACCCGACGGGTACCAACCCCCAGGTAGACCGCGCCACCGATGCTACCTCGGTGGTGGAGCTGGTTAAAATCGGCACGACCGGCATTGAGTCGCTGGGCACCGTGAGCGGCCTGCCGGTCGACCAGTGGGCGGCCGGGTCGTTCGACCGCAGCGGCAACCTGTATGTGAAGAACCAGACCGGCTCCAGTGTTATCTACCGGATAAATCTGGCATCCATGCCACTCACGGCCACGGCCCTTAACACGGTCAACTCGGGTGGTGGGGCGGCCAGCTTTACCATTTTCGACCTGGCCTTCAACCCCATCGACAACCTGCTGTATGGCACGTCGTTCCCGGGAGCCCTCTTCATTATAAACCCGACCACCGGCTTGGTAACCCAGATTGGGGCTTCCTCGGATAATAACCAGCCGCTGGGCTCGGCCTTCTTCGACATCACCGGCAACTTATTCGCCTACGGCAACGGCCCCAGCGGCAGCATCACGGCCACCAGCGGCCGCTTCTACGTCATCAACAAAACGACCGGAGCAGCCAGCGTCATCAACAACATCAACGGGGCCACCAACTCGGACGGCGCCAGCTGCATCAACCCGCTGCAGCGCATCGACGTGGTGAAGACCGTGACCAGCGTGGTGCCCGTGAGCGCCACGCAATACGACATTACCTACGTGGTGCAGGTGAAAAACACGGGCACCATTTCCGACCCCAACGTGCAGGTGAGCGACCTGCTGCGGGGCAATGCCAACAATACTACCTTTCCCACTTCCACTGGGGTAACGCTGCAGAGCATCTCGGTACAGAACTTCGAAGGCGCTACCCTGGCCGCCAACACCGGCTTCACGGGCGTGAGCGGCGGGGCCAGCCTGCTGACCGGCGACCAGGCCCTGTCGCCCAACCAGCGGGCCACCATCACCTTTACGGTGCGCGTAACGTTCCCCAGTGGTTCGGTGCCCACCACGGCCCAGAACAACACGGCGTACGCCACCAGCACCAGCACCGGCCCCAACGCGGGCTACACCCAGCTGGGCGACGGCACCCTGCTGACGCCCTTCGACCTGGTGGCCAACGACGCCAGCACCAACAGCGGCGTGCTGCCCCCCAACCGCACCACCACCACCGATAACGGTGATACCCCCAGCCCAACGCCCGTGACGTTTGCGCCCGCCATCTTCGGCAACGTATTTGAGGACGTGAACTACGGCGGTGGCGCCAGCCGCGACCTGCCCACCAGCCAGGGCGTGAGCCGCAGCGGCGCCCGCGTGGAGCTCTACAGCAACACCGGCGCCTTTATCTCGGCCACTACCACCGACGCCAGCGGCAACTACAGCTTTACCGGCCTGACCACCGGCGCCACCTACACGGTGCGCGTGGTGAACAGCACCGTTACCTCCTCGCGCCCCGGCTACGTGGCCGGCCTGCTGCCGGTTCAGACCTTCGTGAATGGCGACGTGAACCGGGTAGGAGGGGAGAACCCCCTGCGCAGCGACGCCGGCAGCAACACCACCAGCGCCACCCTGGCCTCGCTGACCACGGCCAGCACCGTGGCTCAGTCCATCAGCACGGTTACCCTGTCGGCCACCTCGGCCTCGCCGGTGGTGAACGTGAACTTCGGCTACAACTTCAACACCGTAGTTAACACCAACAACACGGGCCAGGGCTCCCTGCGCCAGTTCATCCTCAACTCCAACGCCCTGGGCGGCGAGGCTTCCCTGGCCCAGGCCGGCTCCGATGCCAGCGGCCCGCTGCCGGCCGGGGTGGAGACGAGCATCTTCATGATTTCCAACGGCACGGCCGTGCCCGGCCTGCGGGCCGGTCTCACCAACCAGCTCAGCGCGGCTGGGGTGGCCGTGATTACACCCGCTACCGCCCTGCCCGCCATTACGGGGCCGAACACGGCCATTAACGGCTCGACGCAAACGGCCAACGTGGGCAACACCAACAACGTGACCCTGGGCGCCGGCGGCACCGTGGGCACGGCTGGTACTGCCCTGGGCACGGTGAACGGCCCCGAAGTGCAGATTGTGGGCACCTCGGCCATCGGCATAGGCATCGACATTGCCGCCGGCGGCACGGGCACCCAGGTGCTGGGCCTGGCCATCTATGGCTTCGGCACCACCGGCGATAACAACAACAGCGCGGAAATTCGCGTGGCCGCCGGCGGCGTCACCATCAGCCGCAACCTGATTGGCACCACGGCCACCAGCTTCACTGACCCCGGTGCCGGCGTACGCGGTGTTTCCGACGGTATCCGCTTCACGGCTGGTACCACGGCCAGCACGGTAAGCAACAACCTCATCGGCTTCAACTCCGGCAAGGGCATCTCCACTAACAGCGGGGTGACCAACATCACCATCACCAACAACGAGATTCGCTCCAATGCCCTGGCCAACAGCGCCTGGGATGGTATCGATATTCAGGGCAGCGCCACGACGGTCACCAACAACCTGGTGATTAACAACACCGGCGTGGGCGTAGACAGCTACTTGTCGGCTGGCTCCATCACCATTCAGGGCAACACCATCGTTGGCAATGGCCGGGGCTCCAGCACCCTGGCACCCAACGAAACGGCGGGCATCCGCATCTACGGCACCAACAACACCGTGAGCCAGAACGTGGTGAGCGGCAACTACGGTGCCGGCGTGCAGGTGCAGGGCAACACGGCGACTACCCTCATCAGCCAGAACTCCATCTTCAACAACGGCAACGTGACGGCGGCCAACGGCGCGGCGGCAAGCGGCCAGATTGGTATCGACCTGAACACCGGCGCGGAAGGCACGGGCACGGCGCCCTTCGTGACGCTGAACAGCGGCAGCACCGCTGGCCCCAACGGCCTGCTGAACTACCCCGTGCTGACCTCGGCTACGGTGCAAGGCACCAACCTGGTGGTAAGAGGATTCGCCAGGCCGAACACCGCTATCGAGCTCTTTATTGCGCAGCCCAACCCGGCCGGCGTGAATGCTACGGGCGCCAACTTCGGCCAGGGCCAGACTTACCTGGGTACCTTCACCGAAGGCTCTGCCGCCGACATGGACCCGCGCACCGGCCTGAGCTACTCCGGCCCGATTAACGGCTTCAACCAGGGCTCCGACACCAACGCCTACGGGTTTGCTTTCATCATTCCGCTGAGCTCGCTGCCAGGGGGTACCATCAGCCCGGGCACGCTGCTCACCAGCACGGCCACCCTGGCCAATGTGACCTCGGAGTTCTCGGGCAACGTGTCCGTGAACACCGCCCCGGTGCCGAACTCGGTGACCAACGTGGCCATCCCGAACACCAACGGCGCCACGGTGCTCAACCCCAACCTGTCGGCTACCGTGACCGGTACCGGCAACAGCGTGCAGTTCTACAGCATCACGGCCCTGCCCGCCTCGGGCACCCTCACCTACAACGGTACGGTGCTGACGGCGGCCAACATCGGCACGATTCAGATTCTGCCCTCGCTGCTGAACACCCTTACTTACACGCCCGTGGCCGGCTTCACCGGTGGCAGCGTGAGCTTCAGCTACACCGCTACCGATGCCAACGGCATCAGCAGCGTGAGCAACAACACCGGCGGCACCATCACGAGCGGCCCGGCCACCTACACCATTCCGGTGCTGCAGGTGGCCGACGTAGCCACGAGTATCACGCCCACCAGCAACCCCGTGAATGCCGGCGCCGCCCTAAGCTTCGCCGTGACCTATACCAACGCCGGCCCGAATACCGCCGCCGGCTATAGCCAGACCTTGCAGCTGACGGCGGGCCTGGGCGCGGGCAACGTGAGCTTCACGGGCCTGCCCACGGGCGTGACGGCGGCTTACAACAACGCGACGGGTGTGGTAACCTTCACGGGCGTACCCACCACGCTGGCCAGCGGCGCCAACCAGAACCTGACGGTGAGCATCGCCAACGTGCCGGCCAGCCTCACGCAGGTGGTGGCCAGCACCACGGTGACGACCACCTCAAACCAGGGCGCCGACACCGGTCCCAACTCGGCTACCTCGACCGTGACCGTGACCCCGGTGGCCGACGTGGCTACCAGCATCAGCGCTTCGGCCAACCCCGTGGCCGCCGGCAGCCCGCTGACGCTGACCCTGACCTTCACCAACAACGGCCCCAGCACGGCGGCCGGCTACACCCGCACGGTAACGCTGCCGGCGGGCCTGGGCACGGGCGTAACCGTGACCGGCGGTACCTATAACAACGCCACCGGCCAGGTGACCTTCACCTCGCCGCCCACCACGCTGGCCAGCGGCGCCAGCGCCGACGTGACGGTGACCATTCCCAGTGTGCCGGCTTCGTTCGCTACCATTCCGGTGTCGACCAGCACCAGCACCACCACTTCGGAAAATGGCGCTACGGCAAATAACAACGCCAGCCTCAACGTGACGGTGACGCCCATTGCCGACGTGGCCACGAGCATCACGCCCTCCGGCAACCCGGTGAACGCGGGCGCCGCCCTAAGCTTCGCCGTGACTTACACCAACGCCGGCCCGAGCACTGCCGCCGGCTATAGCCAGACCCTGCAGCTGACGGCCGGCCTGGGCGCGGGCAACGTGAGCTTCACGGGCCTGCCCACGGGCGTGACGGCGGCTTACAACAACACAACAGGGGTGGTAACCTTCACGGGCGTACCCACCACGCTGGCCAACGGCGCCAACCAGAACCTGACGGTGAGCATCGCCAACGTGCCGGCCAGCCTGACGCAGGTGGTGGCCAGCACCACGGTAAGCACCAGCACCAGCCAGGGCGCCGATACCGGTCCCAACTCGGCTACCTCGACCGTGACCGTAACCCCGGTGGCCGACGTGGCTACTACCCTGACCGGCCCGGCAAGCATCGCCGCCGGCCAGCCCACGGGTACGTTCACGGCTAGCTTCACCAACAATGGCCCCAGCACTGCCGCCAACGTGGTGCGTACCGTAACGCTGCCCAGCGGCGCTACCCTGACCACGGCCCAGCAGAACGCCATCACGGCCCAGGGCGGCAGCATCAGTACTTCGGGCGGCGTTACCACCCTCAACTTCGGGACGCTGGCCACCCTGGCCAGCGGAGGCAGCAGCAGCTTCAGCTTCACCTACACCGCCCCCGTAACGACGGGCAGCGTGGCCACGGTGAGCAACACCAGCACCACGACTTCGGAAAATGGGGCGACGGCGAACAACACGGCCACGGTGAACAGCACCGTGACGCCCGTAGCCGACGTGACCACCACCCTGAGCGGCCCCACCGCCCTGACCGCCGGCCAGGCCAGCGGCACCTACACGGCTACCTTCAGCAACAACGGCCCCAGCGCGGCGGCCAACGTGGCCCAGACCGTGCAGCTGCCCGCCGGCTCTACCCTGACTACGGCCCAGCTGAATGCCATTACGGCCCAGGGCGGCAGCTACAACAGCGGCACCAACGCCATCAGCTTCGGCACGGCGGCCACCCTGGCCAACGGTGCCACCAACACGTTCACCTTCTCGTTCACGGTACCCAACCAGTCGGGCGCCAGCGTGGCCATTGTGAGCAACGTGAGCACCACCACCAGCCAGGGCCCCGACACGGCGCCGAACTCGGCCACGGTGAACGCCACCATTGCCCCGGTAGCCGACGTGACCACCACCCTGAGCGGCCCCACCCAGCTGAATGCCGGCCAGCCGGCCACTTTCAGCGTGACCTTTGCCAACGAAGGCCCCACCGCGGCCAGCAGCGTGACCCGCGTGGTGACCCTGCCTACCGGCGCGACGCTTACCGCCGCTCAGATTGCCGCTCTGCCGGCCGGTGCTACTTACACTAGCGGCACGAACACCATCAACTTCGGTACCCTGGCAACCCTGGCCAGCGGCGCCAGCACCACGCTCAGCTTCAGCTTCACGGCGCCCACCACCACGGGCGCGGCCACGCTGAGCAGCAACACCACCACCACGAGCAGCGAAGGCCCCAACCTGGCCCCGAATACGGCAACCCTGCCGCTGACGGTGAACGCCACGGCCGACGTGGCCATCAGCCTGACGCCCGGCGCAGCAACGGTGGTATCGGGCCAGCCGGCTTCGTTTACGGTAACCTTCAGCAACAACGGAACGCAGGCGGCGGCCAGCACCACGGCCAGCGTGCAGCTGCCGGCCGGCCTCACTGGCGTGACGGTGAGCAACGGCGGCGTGTACAACAGCAGCACCGGCGTGGTAACCTACCCCACCGGTAGCCTGGCGGCGGGCGCGACGGTAAGCTCCGTCATCAGCTTCACGGCGCCGGCCAGCGGCTCGGTAACGGGCGTGGGCAGCATCAGCACCACCACCACCGAAGCCGGACAGACGGCCAACAACACGGCCAGCGCTACCATCAGCATCACGCCCGGCTTCGACCTGAGCACCACCCTGAGCGGCCCTGCCAGCGCCCAGCCCGGCAACCTGGTAACCCTGAACGTGACCACCAGCAACAACAGCGGCCAGGCGGCCCTGAACGCGGTGCAGACCGTGCAGCTGGCTGCGGGCCTGAGCAACGTATTCGTGAGCAACGGCGGCAGCTACAACAGCTCGACCGGCCGGGTGACCTTCCCGGCCCTGGCCTCGCTGGCCGCCGGCCAGACGGTGGCCAACACCATCAGCTTCGCGGCTCCGGCCACGGCCTTCGCCCCGGTAGCCACCGTGACGCCCAACACTGCGGCCGCTGGCGACAGCAACCCGGCCAACAACACGGCCTTCCTCAACGGGGCGGCTTCGGCCACCAACCTGACCATTCAGGCGGCCTCGGCCAACACGGCTAACATCGGCACCTCCATCACGGCTTCGGCCGCCACGGTGAACGCCGGCGCCACGGTAACCCTGACGGTAGTAGCCAGCAACGCCGGCCCCAACGCCGCCACCGGCGTAGCCGAGACCGTGCAGCTGCTGCCCGGCCTGAGCGGCGTGACGGTGAGCAACGGTGGTACCTACAACAGCACCACCGGGGTAGTAACCTTCCCCACCATCGCCAGCCTGGCCAGCGGTGCCTCGCAGACTTACACCATTGCCTTCACGGCCCCGGCCAATGCCGGCAACAACGGCCAGATTCTGGCCACGGCCTCGATTCACAGCAACACCGGCGACCCGGTGGCCGGCGACAACGTGGACGCGGTAGTTGTAACCGTACGCCCCACGGCTGACCTGGCCGCCACCATCAGCGGGCCGGCCACGGCCGTAGCCGGCCAGGTGCTGACTTACGCCACGACTTTCAGCAACAACGGCCCCTCGGCGGCCAACGGCGTGGTAGCCACCACCCAGCTGCCGGTCGGCCTGAGCGGCGTAACGGTGCGCGACAACACCGGCGCCATCGTAGCCGGGGCTTACAACGCCACCACTGGCCTGGTAAGCTACCCCACCCTGGCTTCGGCCGGTGCAGGCACTAGCCAGAGCTTCACCATCAGCTTCACGGCCCCCGCCTCGGGCAGCCTGGCCGTGGTGAGCAGCGTGCGCAGCAACACCCCCGATGCGAACCCGGCCAACAACACGGCCAGCACCACGACTGCCCTCACGCCCTCGGCTGACCTGAACGTAGTGCTGAGCGGCCCGGCCACTGCCGTTATCGGCAACGCCGTGACCTATGCCGTGACGACGAGCAACAACGGCCCCTCGGCCGCGGCCAGCGTGGCTCCCACGCTGCAGCTGCCCGCCGGCCTCACCATCCTGAGCCTGCCCGCCGGCGCCAGCTACGACAGCAGCACGGGCCTGGTGACCTTCGCCACCGTGGCCAGCCTGCCCAGCGGCGCCAGCCAGACCAGCGCCGTCACGTTTGTGATGCCCAACCCGGCGGCCGGCCAGATTACGGCCACCGCTTCGGCCAGCACCACCACGGCTGACCCCACCCCCGGCAACAACACCCAGGCCCTGCAAACCAGCGTAGCCCCGGCTACCACGGCCCAGGCCAACATCGCCACCACCCTCACGCCCTCGGCGGCCAGCGTGGCCCCCGGCGCCACCCTGACGCTGACGGCTACCTTCAGCAACGCCGGCCCGGCCGCGGCCCAGAACGTAGCCCCGGTGGCCTACCTGCCCGCCGGCCTTACCGGCGTGGTGGTGAGCAACGGCGGCAGCTACAACCCCGCCACGGGCGTGGTAACCTGGCCGGTAATTGCCAGCCAGGCCAGCGGCAGCACCGCCACCTACACCGTGCAGCTCACGGCCCCTGCCAATGGGCCCCTGCTGGCGTCCTCAGCTACGTCGTCGGCTACTTCCGACCCCAGCGGCGGCAACAACGTGGCCAGCACCAGCGTGACCATCGCGCCCAGCTACGACGAGGTGACCGCCCTGAGCGGCCCCGCCACGGCCCCGCCCGGTGCCAGCATCACCTACACGGTGCAGACCATCAACAACGGCCCGTCGAATACCCCCTCGGCTACCCAGACGGTAACCCTGCCCACCGGCGTAGTCGCTGCCAACATCTCGGGTGGCGGCACGCAGACCGGCAACACCATCACCTTCCCGGCCATCACCAACCAGGCCCCGGGCGCTAACGGTACCGTGGTGAACACCTTCACCGTGACCATGCCCGCCTCGGGCAGCCTGAGCCTGACGGCTTCGGTAACGGCCGCCGGCGAAAGCAACACCGGCAACAACACGGCCACCCTCACCACCAGCCCCTACAACCAGGCACCGGTGGCCAACAACGTGGTAAACGCCCTGCAGAGCCCCATCGGCAACACGGCCGTGGCCACTCTCATCTCGCCGCTGAGCGCCACCGATGCCAACGGCACCGTGGTGAGCTACACCATCCAGAGCCTGCCCCCCGCTTCGCAGGGTGTGCTGTTTGTGAACGGGGTGGTGCTGAACACGACCAACTTCCCCGGCCTCGTGCTGTCGCCTGCCCAGGCCGCTCAGCTGCAGTTTGACCCTGCCGCTACCTTCGTGGGCAACGCCACCTTTACCTACACGGCCACCGACAACCAGGGTGCCGTGAGCAACGTGGCCCTGTACACCATTCCCGTGGGCAACGACACCCCGGCCGAGTACACCCTGCTGCCGCCCAGCGGTGGCCAGGGCAACCCCTACCCGAACGGCAGCACCTTGGCCTCGGTAGTAGACGTGAACGGCGCTACCTACAACTCCACGGGTACCCTGACCAACAACGGCATCATCTCGGCCGTGCTCAACGCCGGCACCCTGCCCGCCGGCACGGCCCTGAACCCCATCACGGGGGAAATAACCGTAACCCAGGCCAACCAGCTGGTGCCGGGCACCTACCCGCTGACCATCACTACTACGGACGTCTTTGGCGGCGTGACGGTGCACACCATCACCCTGGTCATCGGGGCCAGCCCCATTGCCGTGGATGACTATGCCAGCACCCTGCCCGGCGTAGCCGTTACCTTCTCGGTAACCGGCAACGACCTGCCCAACGGCGGGCCCAACATCCAGGCCAGCACCCTGGACCTGAACCCGGGCGTGCCTGGCATTCAGACCACGGTAACCACGGCCCAGGGCACCTGGACCACGGCTGGCTCGGCCGCTGGCTCCATCACTTTCACCCCGGCTGCCGGCTTCACGGGCATAGCCACGCTGCCCTACATTGTGCAGAACACCGCCGGCGCCTTCACCAACCAGGCCAACATCGTGGTGACCGTGGCCCCCGCGGCTCCGGCTAACCTGGGCACCAGCATCAGCGCCAGCGCCAACCCGGTGAATGCCGGCGCTACTGAGACGCTGACCATTGTGGCCACCAACAGCTCGGCCACCAGCGCCAGCGGCGTGGTACAAACGGTGAGCATCCCGGCCGGCCTCACGCCCGCCACCCTCACCGTGGGTGGCCAGACGGGCACGCTCAGCGGCAACACCATCACCTTCCCCAGCGGCGCTACCTACAACACGAGCACCGGTCTGGTCACTTTCGCTACCATCACCCTGGCTGCCTCGGCCTCGCAGACCTTCACGGTGGCCTTCACCGTGCCAGCGAGCGGTCCGTTTACGGCTACGGCGGTTATTGGCAACGGCACCGCCGACCCCAACCCGGCCAACAACACGGCCAGCGTGGTGATTAACGTGAATCCGCGCTTTGACCTGAGCACGGCCATCGCCGGCCCCACGTCGGTGGTGAATGGCAACCTGGCCACCTTCACGGTGCTGACCAGCAACAGCGGCCCCTCGACGGCTACCGCTGCCGTGCAGACCGTGCAGCTGCCCACCGGCCTGAGCGGCGTGTTTGCCAGCAACGGCGGCAGCTACAGCAGCTCGACCGGCGTGGTGACCTTCCCCGCCGTGGTGCTGACCAGCGGCCAGACCGTGAACAACACCGTGAGCTTCTCGGCCCCGGCTTCCACGTTCACGGCTTCGGCTACGGTGACGCCCAACACGAACGCCGCCGGCGACACCAACCCGGCCAACAACACGGCTACGGCTCCGGCTACCAGCATCCTGCCCACCACGGGCACTCCGGCTACCAGCACCCTGCCGCTGTCGGGCACCGTGGCCAACACCTACGTGAGCATCAGCGGCCCCACATCGGCCCTGCCCGGTCAGGCTGGCCTGACATACACCATCACCCAGGGCAACGACGGCCCCTCGGCCGCCAGCAACGTGCAGACGCAGGTGAGCCTGCCCGCCGGCCTCAGCGGCGTGACGGTAAGCAACGGCGGCAGCTACAACAGCAGCACCGGCATCGTGACCTTCCCGACCATTGCCTCGCAGGTGAGCGGCACTTCGCAAACCTACACCGTGACCCTGACGGCTCCGACCACGGGCAGCACGGTAATGGCCGCGGCCAGCACCACGGCCGCCACCACCGACCCCATGGCCGGCAACAACGTGGCAACCGTGGTAACCAACCTGAACCAGGTTACCGACGTGACGGCCAGCCTCAGCGGCCCGGCCTCGGTAGTGGCCGGCCAGCCGGTGGCTTACACCGTGACGCTGCGCAACATCAGCAACACGCCGGCCAGCACGGTGGTGGGCACGGTGCAGCTGGTAGCGGGTCTCTCGGCCAGCGACCTACGCCTGGGCGGCCTCACGGGCACGCTCAGCGGCAACCTTATCGCCTTCGCGGGTGGAGCTACCTACAACACCAACACTGGCGTGCTCACCCTGGCTGCCATTGCCACTTTGGACCCCAACGCGGCCCAGAGCTTCGCCATCACCTTCCCGGCTCCGGCAGTGGCTTCGCTCTCGGCTTCGGCCAGCGTGAGAACCACCACGCCGGAAACCAACCTGGCCAACAACGCCAGCGGCACCACCACGACCACGGTAAGCCCGGCAGCCGATGTAGCGGTGCAGGTGAGCGGCCCGGCCACGGCCACGGCCGGCAACCTGGTGACCTACAACGTGACCACGTCCAACAACGGCCCCTCGCCCGCGGCTTCGGTAACGACGACCGTGCAGCTGCCCACCGGCCTGAGCAACGTGACGGTGCGCGACAACACCGGCACCGTCGTGCCGGGCGCCTACAACGCCAGCACCGGCGTGGTGACCTTCCCCACGGCCAGCAACCTGCCGGTAGGGGTAGCCAGCCAGCTCTCGGGCACGGTGTCGTTTGAATCGCCCAACGCGGTGCAGGTACACGTAACCGCCGTGGCGGCCGTATCGAATGCCACCGGCGACTTCGCCCTGGCCAACAACACGGCTACGGTAGTAACCAACCTCAACCCGGCCCAGGGCTCGGTGGTGGACCTGCAGGCTACCCTCACGGCCAACGTCGCCACCCAGGCGGCCGGCCAGCCGGTAACCTTCACCCTGACCACGACCAACCTCAGCCCCATTACGGCCGAGAACGTGACGCAAAACGTGGTGCTGCCGGCCAACCTCACCGTGGCCAGCCTGCAGGTGAACGGCGGCAGCGGCACGCTGAGCGGCAACACCATCACGTTTGCCAACGCCAGCTACAACGTAAGCACGGGCGTGCTGAGCATCAACGCGGCCAGCTCCCTGGCGCAGAACGCCAGCCTGAGCAACACCATCACGCTGCTGGCGCCCAACAGCTCGACGCTGGTGGCCACGGCCACGGTGCGGGCCGACAACCCCGAGGATGTGCTGAGTAACAACGTGGCCGTGGCCGCGGTGGCCATCAGCACCCAGGCCGACGTAGCCACTACGGTAAGCGGCCCGGCTACCACCGTAGCCGGCGCCACGGTAACCTACGCCGCCGTAACCGTGAATAACGGCCCGGCCAACGCCACCGGCGTGGTGTCGACCATGACCCTGCCTGCCGGCGCTACCAACGTGGTGCTGCCCGCCGGCGCTACCCTCACCGGCAGCGTGGTAACCTTCGCCACCCTCAGCACCCTGCTGCCCGGCTCGGCCAACGCGGTAACCAACACGGTAAGCTTCACGGCGCCGGCCCCGGCTTACACCGTGAGCAGCACCGTGACGACGACCAGCACCGACCCGAACGCGGCCAACAACAGCAGCAGCTTCAGCACCACCCTGGCCAACCAGGCCCCGGTAGCGCTGAACGTGGTGAACACCCTGCAGTCGCCGGAAGGCAACACGGCCGTGGCCCTGCCCATCTCGCCGCTGCAAGCCACCGACGCCGACGGCAGCATCGTGAGCTACACCATCCTGAGCCTGCCCCCCGCTTCGCAGGGTGTGCTGTTTGTGAACGGTGTAGCGCTGAACACGACCAACTTCCCCGGCCTGCTGCTGACGCCCGCCCAGGCGGCCCAGCTACAGTTTGACCCCGCCGCTGGCTACGTAGGCACCGTGACCTTCTCCTACACGGCGACCGACAACGGCAACGGGGTGCCGGCCAACGCCCTCACCTCGAACGTGGCCCAGTATGCCCTGGCCGTGGGCCAGGACAATGCGTCGGTGTACACCAACACCCCGCAGCAAGGCGGCGGCACGCCCTACACCAACGGCTATGCTATCAGCAATGCCTTTGATACCAACGGCGGCAGCTACTCCAGCCTCGGGGCGGTAGCGGTTAATGGCCTGGCCAGCGCCGTGCTGGCTCCCGGCTCCAACCCGCTGCCCGCCGGCGTAAGCCTGAACCCGACCACGGGCCAGATTTTCGTGAGCAACGCCAGCGTGCTGCAGAGCGGCACCTACACGGTGACCATTACCACGACCGACGTATTCGGCGGCATCACCACGCAGCCGGTAACGTTCAGCATCGGCCCCAACCCGCTGCCGGTAGAGCTGGCGGTATTCACGGCGCAGGCCGTGAACACCGTAGACGCCAAGCTGCAGTGGACGACGGCCTCCGAGCGCAACAACGACCGGTTTGAAGTCGAGCGCAGCGGCAACGGCCGCGACTTCGTGAAAGTAGCCAGCGTGCAGGGCCAGGGCAACACCAGCCGCCCCAGCGACTACACGCACACCGACGCCGGCATCGGCCGCCAGGTGAGCGGGCTGGTGTACTACCGCCTCAAGCAGGTGGACCTGGACGGCAGCTTCAGCTACTCGCCCGTGCGCACGGTGAGCTTCACCAAGGCCGTGGTGCCGGCCATCAGCCTCTACCCCAACCCGGCCACCAGCGAGACCAAGCTCGACCTGAGCCAGCTGCCGGCCGGCTCGTACCAGGTGCGCGTGCTCGACGCCACGGGCCGCGTGATTCTGGGCCTGCAGCTCGAAGCCGGCCTGCAGCACGGGCTGGACCTAACCAAGGTAGCCAGCGGCACCTACACCCTGCTGGTGCGCGGCAGCAACGCGGGCCAGACCGTGAACCTGACCAAGCGTCTGATTAAGGAGTAGGAGTTGCCAACCTTCCCGGTGCCCTCTAACCGGCCCTTCCTGTAGTAGCGGGAAGGGCCGGTTTTTTTTTAGATGCTTACCAATAACAGATGGAATAATTATAATCAAGATGATTTAATAGGAAGTTTCGACGATTGAAGCTGGCCTTTAGGGCAAGGCATAGTATTTTTGCAGAATGGTATTTTAAAAAGAATCTTCTGACAACCAAGTTAGATAGTTTCGATTTTGCCTTTTTTAACTGCAACTATGAATACAAGTACAATCTTTCGCGGAACAGCTATTGCCTTTCTGCTTTTGTTAAGCAGCGCCACTGTCTGGGCTGCTGCTGGCATGGATACCTCCATCAGCCCGAGTGCCAACCCTGTCTTTGCCGGGACTACCCTCACCCTGACCGTAGTAGTTACCAACAACACCGGCGCGGGCAATGCCACGGCCACCTCCGTAACGCGCACCGTCACGGGCCTGCCTACGGGCCTGAGCGGCGTCACCTTCGGCGGCAGTGGGGCTGCCGGTGCTACCTATAACGCCGGCGCCGGCTCGGTTACTTTCACCGGCGGGCCCTATTCGCTGGCGGCCAGTAACGTCGGCAGCACCCTGGATTTTACCATTTCCTTTGTTGCGCCCAGCAGCCAGACCTCGTTCACGGCAACTTCTGCCGTAGGCTCCGCTAACCGGGGCTCGGCTACCAGCAGCGTAACCGTAACCATCACCCCGGTTGCCGATGTAACCACTACCCTGAGTGGCCCCACCTTCGTGTACTACGGCCAGCAGACGACCAACTTCACCGTTACTTACACCAACAACGGCCCCAATGTGGCCCCCAGCGTTACCCGCACCGTGACCATTCCGGCCGGGGCCACCAACATTGTGGCTTTTGGCGGCACCATCAGCGGTAATACCATTACCTACCCCACCCTTACCAACGTGGCCAGCGGCGCCACCTCGTCGTTTACTTTCCGCTTTAATGCGCCGCCGGTAGGTGCCGTCAGCAACATCACCATCACCACGGTGAGCAACACCACCGTAACCGGCATCAGCGAAGGCAACAACACGGGTGCCAACTCGGCTTCCGTCGACACCGAGGTGTGGGCCAGCGCCCCTTTCCTGACCACTACCGTCACGCCCTCGGCCAATCCGCCGCTGGCAGGCTCGCTGCTGACGCTGAGCGTAAGCCTGACCAACACGGGCATCGGCACCACCCAGGCCACTACCGTTACCCGCACCCTCACCGGCCTGCCCACGGGCCTCACGGGTGTGGTCTTTGGTGGTCCCGGGGCGGCCACGGCAACCTACGACCCGGCCACGGGCACGGTAAGCTTCACGGGCGGGCCCTATATCCTGCTGGCGGGCAGCAACGCGCTGGACTATACCGTCTCCTTTATTGTGCCTACCCCTGCGCCGGCCTTCACGGTGGTATCTACCTCCACGGGCGCCAACGTGACCAACAGCAATACCACCGCCACCAGTACCACACCCATTGCCGGCGTTGTTATCTCCGATGTAACCACCACGCTGGCGGGCCCGGCTTCCACTGCCCGCAGCCAGTCGGCAGCTTTCACGGTTAGGTTTACCAACAACGGGCCCAGCACGGCTGGCAGCGTGACGCGCACGGTTACCCTGCCTGCCGGCGCTACATCCATCAGCGTGCCGGGTGCTACACTGGTTAGCGGCACCACGTATGCCTATCCCACGCTTACCAGCCAGGCCAGTGGCACCACTCAGGCGTTTAGCTTCAGCTTTGTGGCCCCGGCCACCGGCAGCAGCATGAGCACCACCAGCAATACGACTGTAACCGGTACCGGCGAAGGCAACAACACGGCCCCCAACTCGGCCACCGTGCTTACTACGCTCGTCGCACCGTTGCAGCCGCTGCCCGTCGAGCTGCTGGCCTTCACGGTGCAGGCCCAGGGCCCGGCCGATGCGGTGCTTTCCTGGCGTACGGCCTCGGAGGTGGCAAACGACCACTGGAACGTGGAGCGTAGCCACGACGGCCGCAGCTTTGAGGCCATTGGCCGCCTGCAGGGGCAAGGCTCCAAGTCGGCTCCCACCAACTACCACTTCGTAGATGCCGGCATTGGCACCAAAGCCAAAGGCCTGGTATACTACCGCCTCCAGCAGGTAGACAGGGATGGCAGCGCTTCCTATAGCCCGGTGCAGTCCCTGCGCCTCGGCAAGCTCACGGCCACCGTTAGCCTTTATCCCAGCCCCGCCGCCAGCAGCGCCCAGCTCGACCTCACGCAGCTGCCTGCCGGTAGCTACCAGGTAAGCCTGACGGACCTGACCGGCCGCTGTGTGCTGGCCCGCACCCTCAATGCGGGGGCGCTGCACGCGCTCAACGTGCAGCCGCTCGCGCCCGGCACCTACGTGCTGCTGGTGCGCGGCCAGCAAGGCAGCGTCAACCTGAGCCAGCGCTTGATTAAAGAGTAAGGGACAATGGCCTTTGCTTAAACCGAAAAAGCCTTTCCCTTGGGAAAGGCTTTTTCGTGCCTGGCTACTAGCCGCTGTGTTGTTGCAGCGGTTTCGGCCGTCTCTTGCGCGTCATGCCTCAGGGCGTGGATGGCCCGACAAGCCCAACGTTCAAAGGGCTTCCTGGAGCGGTGCTGTCGTCAGTGCACGCCGCTCAGTAGCGCGGACTTTTAGTCCGCGAGGCAGGTTCATGCGCTGGCGTAGCAAAAGCGCGTTCTGCTAAACGCGGTGAAGCAAAGCGTTTCATTGCTGCGTTACTCACGGCCAAGCGCTTCATCTGCCCCATAAGGGGCCGGTGGCCTGCATCCGGTTAAGCTCGGCTGCAACCCTCAACCGCCGCAGGGGGTTAAAGAGCGCTGCTAACCTTGCTTTGCTTATGCCTGCTACCGCTGCTACTGTTGCCGCTTCCGTGCGCCCCGCGCTGGAGTCTTTCACCTACGATGTGCTGATAATCGGGGCCGGCAGTGCCGGCCTGGCGGCCGCCCTCACCCTGGGCCGCTGCCTGCGCAAGGTGCTGCTGGCCGACGGCGGCCCGCCCCGCAACGAAGCCTCGCCCGGCGTGCATGGCTTCCTCACCCGCGACGGCATCCGGCCCGCCGAGCTGCTGCGCATCGGGCACGAGCAGCTGCAGCCCTACGAAACCGTGGAGGTGCAGTGCCTGCAGATTGACAAGCTGCGCCGCCGGGGCCGGGGCTTCGAAGCCACTGGCTGCCGCACCGACACCGACGAGGACGTGACTTTAACTGCCCGCCGGGTGCTGCTGGCTACCGGCGTAGCCGACGTGCTGCCGCCCCTGCCCGGCTTCCGCGAGCTGTGGGGGCGGGGCGTGCTGCACTGCCCCTACTGCCACGGCTGGGAGGTGCGCAACCAGCCCCTGGCCGTGTACGGGCAGGGCCGCACCGTAACGGGCCTGGCTTTGCTGGTAAGCCGCTGGAGCCAGGATGTAGTAGTGGTAACCGACGGGCCCGGCCACCTCACGCCCAACGCCCGCCGCCGCCTGCGCCGCCACAAAATCGGTCTGCGCGAAGAAAAAATCAGCCACCTGGTGGGCACGCCCGGCCTCGACCTGCAGCGCATTGAGTTCGAGGAAGGCGAGCCGCTGGCGCGGGCGGCCCTGTTTCTGCACGCGCCCCAGTACCAGCGCAGCTCCCTGGCCGCCGAGGTAGGCGCCCGCATCACCCGCAGCGGCGCCGTGTGGGTCAACAAGGGCCTGGTGACGTCGATTCCTAACCTCTACGCGGCCGGCGACACCACGCCCGGCGCCCAGCAGGCCCTGCTGGCCGCCGCCGAGGGCAACAAGGCCGCCATTATCATCAATGAGAGCCTGACCCGGGAGGAGTGCCCGAAATAGGTTTTGGAGTGATGGGGTGATGAAGTGAGGAGGAAGAACAATAAACTCCCCTCCTCAGATGAGGAGGGGACGCTAAGCCGCAGGCTTAGCTGGGGTGGTTGACCCCGTCAGAACGAAACCCGAACGATTTCACCCGAACGTTACCCGGAAGGCTTATTTTAACGGCGCGGAAGCCCTCACCACCCCCGTTTTCGCTGGCGCGAAAACATCCCCTCCTTGATAAGGAGGGGAGTTTGTCGTTCTTCCTCCTCACCCCATCACCCCCCTCACTTCATCACCAACAAAATCTCATTCCAGCGCCCGGCCACGGAACAGCAGGTAGCCCAGGTGGCCGTACACGCTGAAGCGGCGGCTGGGGTCGTCGTAGAACATGCCGTGAATGGCCAGGGGGCCAACGGGCGTCTGGAAGATGAAGCCGGTGCTGGCCGTAAGGCGGGGCCGGTCGAAGGTGTTTTTCTTCACGGCCCGCAGGTCGTCGCCGGCTTCCAGGGGCTGGTAGTTGAGGTGGGCGAAGGCCTCGGTGCGCCATTCCACCTGCCCAAACAGGGGCATGATGTAGCGCAGGCCGCTGGCGATGTAGCGCGGCGAGCGGTAGGCGTCCATAAACGAGGTGCGCGAGTCGGGGAGGGGGGCAAAGACCGGCGCGGTGGTCTGGCTGGAGCGGTAGTTGGCAAAGCGGCCCTGCCCGCTGGCCACAATCTCCCCAAAATAGCCCCAAGTGTGCTTGCCCCCCTTCAGCTGGAAGTACTGCTCGATGGTGCCGCGCAGCTGCAGCCACTGGTGGTTGCGGGAAAGACCTTCCAGCTCCCCGGCCGTAGAGCCCGGCACGTACTTCTCCGAGCCGCTCACCCAGCGGGTGGTTACGACCACGCGCTTGCCGCGGGTGGCGTACTGCTTGCGGTTAAGGGAGTTGCGGGCAAACTGCAAGGCCATGGTTCCCCCGCGGAACTTGGTCACGTCGAGCACTTCGCTGCTGGTAATTTCCGGGATGTTGGCGTAGGAGTCGCTCAGGTAGAAGGCGCCCACGTCGAGCAGAATGCGGCTGCGGTAGTTGGGGCTGAGGCCCACCTGCGCGCCCACTTTGGTGTCGTTCTGCCGCACCTGGGTGCTCAGCACGTCGCGCCCCAGCAGGCCGCCGGTGTTCTGGTAGTCCCACTGGTTGTAAGTGATGGTGGGCTCCACGTAAAAGGGCAGCTTGCCCGGCACGTTGATGCGGAAGCCGCCCTGCGCCCCGTTGTAGAAGCGCCCCAGGCTCACGTTGGCCGAAGCTGAGTACAGCAGGCGGCGCAGGTAGCGGTACTCCACGCCCACGTAGAGGTTGTCGAGGGGCCGGTTGCTGAGCACGAAGCCGGCCTCGGCCGTCACATTGTTGTTCTGGCGGGCATCCACGCTGAAGACGTAGCCCTTGCGCTCGGCATCGTAGCGAATACGGGGGTAGATGTTGCGGAAAAAGTCGTCGGAGGCCAGGCGGTAGTAGCCTTCTTCCAGGTCGTCGATGGTGTAGTTCTTGCCCGTGCGCCGGAAGAACTGGCTGGCGTAGCTGTTCTGGTCGTCGCGCAGGCCCTGCACGCGCACCTCCACAAAGCGCGGGGTGGGGGTCGACTCCTGAAAGGCGCGGCGGCGCTTCTGCAGCTCCACGGTATCGACGCGCCGGGGGATGCGCTTGCGCAGCAGGGCCAGCTCCCGCGAGGCGGCCGAGTCGCCCCGCGCAATCAGCTCCGTGACGCGGGCGAAGTCGGTGCCGCCAAACCCTTCCAGGTCGGGCTGAATGAAAACACCGTTTTTGCCCACGCTGAGGGTGTCGGCCACGTTGGCCCCCAGAAAAATAAGGGTGCTGGTGAGCAAGGCATCGTCCTTCTGAAACGGGTATTTCTTGTAGGCCACGTCGCCCACGTTCACCCCGATAATGATGTCAGGAGCAAACTCCTTGCGCATCACGTCGGTCGGAAAGTTGTTGTAGATACCCCCATCGAACAGGTAGCGCCCGTCGGGGTTGCGGATGGGGCGGAAGGCCAGGGGCACGGCCATGGAGTTGCGCACGGCGTCCGACAGGGAGCCGCTTTTCTGAATCACCTGCTGGCGGGTAAACACCTCGGCAGCCAGGCAGCGGTAGGGCACAAACAGCTTGTTGAAGTCGTAGCCCGCGGCGGCCCCGGCCGGCGCCAGAATTCGGGCCAGGGCAAAGTTGAGGTTGATGTCGTTCACCAGGTTGGGCGTGATGCGGGCCTTGAAGCTGGAGTCCAGGGCCACGCCCACGCGCAGGGCCGAAGGCGAGGGCTCGGCCGTGAGGTAGTTAAAGGTCTTGTCCTCGGTAGGCTTGCCGCTCACCCAGTTCTGAAACTCGGGCGTGAGCATGAGCTGCTCCATCTCCCGGGGCGAGTAGCCGGCCGCGTACAGGGCCCCCACAATAGAGCCCATGCTGGTGCCAATGATATAGTCGATGGGAATGCCGTTGGCCTCCAGTACCTTCAATACGCCCACGTGGGCCAGGCCCTTGGCCCCGCCCCCGCTGAGCACCACGCCCACCTTCTGGGCCGGGGCCGTAAATGGAACAAGCGACAACAGGCCGGCCAGCAGCGCCAGCGCAGCAACAGGTATTCTTAACAGCATAGAATGAGGAAGAAAGCCCCGCGCATTGCGGGCCTTCCTGGTACGCCGGGGAGTAAGTCCAGGTTGTTGGCGCCTGACAGCATAAAGGAGGCTATTGCATTATTGCCGTGGGGTATCAGATTATTTTGGTACGTTACAGTATGAAATGCTATTATTTACTCTCCCTGTGCTTGTTGCTGACAGTCAGCTTTGGGGCATGTGCAGCCAACTTCAGCCCTTTTCAGCCTGGAGCATTGCAGCAATACATGCGGGTACAGGGTGACACCCTGTATAGCATGCGACTCAATAAAGTGGGATTTGCCCGGGGTGCAGACTCTACGTACTACTTTAACCCACGCGTCGGGGCTTACTTAGGACCGGGCAATGCTCCGCAGTGCCGTCATTACCGCTACGCCGAAAACCTGTTTGGCGGGCAGATGGAAATTAACCGGCCGGGTACGTTTCAGGCTACCTACCGGTTGGTGTTTGGCAACTATACGGCTCCAGTTTATAATGATATGTGGGACATCCACCCCCGTCAGGCACTCAACCAGCCTTGGGCGTTCGGCATGGGGCTTACGGCCCAGGTCACGGCTCGCGGGACGGCACTGGTGTTGGGTTTATCCGATTCAGTGGTAACCATTTCCCTGTCTGATGGCCGGCAGTTGCGCCTTAGTAAAACGTTTGGGCTACTTGAGGGGCCCGTATTGATGGATTACTTCTTTCGGGACACAACCGCAGTGCGACGGCTTTTGCTGGTAGCTCTGCCCGACCGGCAGATGGGGCAAGGCTACCTCACGCCGCAGGGTATTTATGATTTTCAGCCAGGAGATGTATTCTGGTACAATACCTATAGTCGAGTCGTATCCAATCCCTCGCAGGACTACAGTTACAACTATGCCGACAGTATTATGGCACGTAGGGGTAGTCGCAGCAGCGACACGCTTACTTACCTTATCTGGCGGTGTTCGCCAGCCAGTCCGACCGGGTTTGTATATACGCTTACGGTATCAAGCCGTTCGATGAGGATGCTAGTTCGCGGTACAGGCGAATACGCTCCTGCACCGGGCAGAACACGGAGGGGAGGGGTGATGCGAACCGCCGTTGTCAACCCTACGTGGAGCAACCGAGCAGTTTGGCGCTACGACGGTCGCTTCTCCTGGTGCGGCTTGGGCAACACCTTCAGCGACTCAGCCAGCCTGAATAGTGCCTGGATTGACGCAGAACAGCGAATGGACTTTGCTGTAGGGCTGGGCCAAACGAACTTCTATGAGGAAAACACAACCTGCTGCTGGGAGGGTACTCGTTTGATTGGCTACCGAAAGGGAGCCGAGCGCTGGGGAATGGCCCCAAGCCTTAGCTGCCGGCCCCTGCTGTCTGCCAAAGCTTCAAACCAGCCAGCACGTGCTACTGCTGTACCTAATCCTTTCAGCGAGGAACTGACCCTAACTTTTATTACTCATCGGGCACAGGCGGTAACGCTGCGTCTATTCAATAGCCTGGGGCAGGTGGTGCTTGATGCAACGCAAGTGCTGCCAGCAGGGTCACAGCACTTAAAGGCTCCAACTACTGGATTACTTTCAGGTATCTACTCCGCACAGATTCTGTTAAAGGCCGAGAATCGCCGGGAAGTCATAAAGGTGATTAAGCAATAAATGCCAGGTTAATTTTTGTCCTTCTTAACCTATTCTCTTTCTTGTATATGCGTCATTTTTACCTTTGTGCCCTGCTCCTGCTGGCCCTGGCCATCCGCAGCCAGGCCCAGGACTTCCGCCCCTTCCGCCCTGGCCTCACCTACCAGTACAGCGAGGCCGGCACGCCCGGCGACACCACCCACACCCTGCGCCTGGGGCCTGGCACCCGGGTAGGGGCCGACTCGGTGTTTCGCTTCAATGCCCGCACCAGCCGTAGCTACCAGGCGGGCCCGGTAAACTGTGGCCGGCAGGTGGCCCGACCCGACAACCTGTTCGGGGCTTCCCTTACGGTTCTCGCCAACGCGGTCTATACTCTTACCGCTGCCAATGGCCGGGCCCTTACCCTGCGGCCTCGCTCGCCTCTGGGCCAGCCCTGGGCTGCTGCCCCTGGCCTCACGGCCCAGGTGACGGCCCGCACCCAGGGTAGTGCGGCCCTGCTGCCCCGTGCCGATTCACTGGTCACCATCACCCTGTCCGACGGGGCCAGCCTGCTGCTTAGCAAAAGCTTTGGCCTGCTGCAAGGGCCAGCCCTGGGCGCTTACCTCAACCCACGGCTGCCCCGAAAAAGCCTGCAGCTTACGGCCCTGCCCGAGCTGCAGGCGGGCGTAAGCCGGCTGGGAGCCCTGGCCGCCTACGACTTTCAGCCCGGCGACGTCTTCCTGCGGCGCACGTATTCCTACGGCATTGGCGCGCCCTGCACGCAGTACACCTGGACGCGCGACAGCATTCTGACCCGCACCGCCAGCCGCCGGGGCGACACGCTCAGCTACCGGATTTGGCGGCGCACCCTCACGCAGGTGTGCGGCAACGGGCCCGGCACCCTCTCGTCGCCGACTACAGTCACGCTGGTTGTCACGGCTGCCTATCGGAATATGGGCACACTCACCGGGTACTGGGAGGAGCGTACGGCGGGTGGTAGCGGCGTCGGGCTCCTGCATTCGGCCAGCTACCGCAACAGCCGCTTCAACAGGCGCCCTGTGCAGGAGCACGCTCAGCACGCGGCCTGCATGAGCAGCCCAGCCGCCGACACCACCGGTCTGTTTAACACGGGCAGCCTCGACTTCGGCTACGAGTTCCACACCGCCCCCGGCCTCGGGGAAGTGTATGAAGCCTCCCTCAGCTTCAGCGGCGACCTTACCATCCTGCTGGGCTACCGCAAAGGCGCCGAATCCTGGGGCCAGCTGCCCGGCTTTGCTCAACTCATGCCCGCAGCTACGCGGCGGGCCGCCGCTACTACCCTGGCCTGGCCGAACCCCTTCGGCCCGGAGCTGCGCGTGGCAGTTGAGCTAACCCGCCCCCAGGCCTTGAGCGCGGAGCTGCGCAATGCCCTGGGGCAGCTGGTGCTCGGCCCCACCAGCTCCGCGACCTACCCCGCCGGCTCGCATACCCTGGCCCTGAACACCACGGCCTTGCCCGCTGGCCTCTACACCCTGCACCTGCGCTTCGAAGCCGAGGGGCGCAGCGAGGTGCTGAAGGTGCTCAAGCAGTAACCAGCCTTGTTGGTCCCTTGTCCCATTGCTGCCTCAGGCTTTTCTTTCTTGTATATGCGTCATTTTTACCTTTGTGCCCTGCTCCTGCTGGCCCTGGCCATCCGCAGCCAGGCCCAGGATTTCCGCCCCTTCCGCCCTGGCCTCACCTACCAGTACAGCGAGGCCGGCACGCCCGGCGATACCACCCACACCCTGCGCCTGGGGCCTGGCACCCGGGTAGGGGCCGACTCGGTGTTTCAGTTTGGCCCCTGGGCCTTGCCCGCCAGAGCCGGAAACACAACTGCCTGCTTTGGCACCCACCTGCTGCGAACCGATAACCTGTTCGGCGCCACGCTCACCCTGCGAGCCGGGGGAACCATGCTCCTGACGGCCGGCAATGGGCAGGCGCTGCGCTTGCAGCCCCGGGCGGCCGTGGGCCAAAGCTGGCCGGCCATGCCTGGGCTCACGGCCACGCTCAGCAGCCGTATGCCGGGGCTGGTGCTGGGGCAAACCGACTCCATTGCCACCATCAGCTTCTCCAATGGGCAGCAGCTGCGCCTGAGCAAGCGCTTCGGCTTAGTCGAAGGCCCAGCCCTTATCGCCTGGCTGAACGGCCGCTACCGGGCCCGCTCCCTGCAGCTGACGGCGCTGCCCGAACTGGGCCTGGGCAGCAGCCGCCTGGGGGCCCTCAGCATCTACGACTTTCAGCCCGGCGACGTCTTCCTGCGGCACCACACCACTTCCGGCTTTGGTGGGCAGCTGTGCGACGAAACCTGGCAGCGCGACAGCGTGCTGACGCGTACGCCCAGCCAGGGCGGCCGCGTTATCACCTACACCATCTGGTCGCGGCGCCTCTACCGCGGGTATGGCTCGCCCACGGCCCCGCTCGGCTTCTGCAGCAGCACGGGCACAGTGCTGAGCCCCGCCACGACGGTCACGCTGACGGTTTCCGAGCAGATGCAGGACCCGGCCGCCGCGCTTACCGGCAGCTTTTACACGTATCCCAACTCGCCAGGCTACTACGGGCTGGTAGCGTCCGTCGGGGTGCGCGCCCAGCGTTTTCCTGGCCGCTACGAGCAGCAGTTCTCCAACCGGCAGGCCTGTCTGCCGCAAATTGGCGACAGCTTGCGGCTGGCCATCATAATCGACGCAGTATCGACCCAGTCGTTTGCCACCGGGCTAGGGGAAGTCAGATACGGCGCGGGTGGTATTTACTACGACAGCAGCAACGAGCTGGTCGGCTATATCAAAGGCGGGCAGGCCTGGGGCCAGCTGCGCGGCTTCGCCCAGCTGCTATCCACGGCCCCTGCCAAAGCCGCAGCCACTACCAGCGTATCCCCCAATCCCTTTACCCAGGAGCTGACCGTCTCCTTCGAGCTGAGCCGCCCGCAGGCCGTGGCCGTGGTGCTGCACGATGCCCTGGGCCGCCAAGTGCTCAGCCAGCCGGCCGCGGCCATGCCGGCAGGGGCTGGAAAGCTGGCTCTGGCCACGGCCGCGCTCGCACCAGGCCTCTATACCCTGTGGCTGAAGCCCGCCAGCGGGCCCGCGCAGGTAGTGAAAGCAGTGAAAGTATTTTAGGGTAGCGGTAGCCTGGCGCAACCATCCGTTTCGCACGGCACAGCAGGCGCCTGAATGGCACCGCGCAGCATTGCCAAAGTCAGGGGCCAGTAGTGCAGAACAACGTTTCGCGCTACTGGCCCCTGACTTTAATGCGTTCAAAGAAGAGCAGGTTGTTATTTGACAGTCAAACGCTTACTCAGAGGCTAACACCTGGCAACTAACAACTAACAACTAACAACTATCAACTTATTCACGCACCACCCGCTGGCTTAGCTTGCGGCCGGCGCCGCGCACCAGCAGCAGGTAAGTGCCCCGGGGCAGGTGGCCCAGCAACATGGGGTGAGCCTGGGCGCCGGGCAGGGAGGTGCTCAGCACCTGCCGGCCCAGGGCATCGACCATGGTTACCTGGTATTCGGCCCGGGGCAAGGCGCTCAGGTCGAGGGTGGCTTCGCCGGCGCTGGGGTTGGGGTAGAAGGCCAGGGTGGCCGGGCCGGCAAAGACGACCGTGCGCACCGGCGAGTAGCTGGCCGTGCCGTCGGTGTCGACCTGGCGCAGGCGGTAGTACACCGTGCCACGCGCCCGGGCGCCAATACCGGCATCGGTGAATGCGTATATCGTGGCCGCCGTGGTGCTGCCCTGGCCCAGCACCTGCGCAATTTTTATGAATTCGGTGCCATTCAGGCTGCGCTCTACGTCGAAGTGCTTGTTGTCCAGCTCCAGGGCCGTATGCCAGGTCAGCTGGGCGTCTAGGTCCTGCACGGGCTTCGCGCTGAAGCGGGTGAGCTCAACCGGCAGCGGGTTGCCGATGGGAATGGTGAACGTAGCCGTGTTGTTGCTGCCCGCGCCGCTGGTGTCGGTGGCCGTGTAAGTGAATACGGCATTGCCGGCGTAGCCATAGCGCGGCGCAAACACGAGCCGGTTGGCCTGGGCCAGCGGAATAACCTGGCCGGGAAACACCGGCGAATTGTTCAGGTAAAGTACGCCGGCGGCGGCGCCCGGCAGGGTTCGAATGGTGAACGTGCCCACCGGCGGCCCACTGATAACGGTGGCTTGCAGCGCAGAAAGGGGGGTGGCCGGGGCCTGGTCGCTGAGCCGGCTGTTGGTTACATCATTGGCAATAAGGGTTACAACGCAGGTGCCCACGTAGAGGTCGTCAATGCCGAAGTCGTTGCCGCCCACGTCCTTGTTTACATCGCGAATCTCCACTACTGCCGAGGTCTGGCTGCCCGAAAACCAAAGGTCGGAAAGGCGTACGTAGGTATTTACCGTGGTGGGCAAGGTTGTCACCGACGAAGTAGACCTGCCATTGATAACGAATCCGAGCTGGGCCGGACTGCCGGGGTTCACGCTGGCCGCATACGCCGAGAAGGTGTAGTAGCGGTTGGGCTGCACGGCCACGGTTTGCTGGTACACCACCGACAGGTCCTGGGAGCCGTTCACAATCATGAAGCTGTCGCCGGGGCCGGTACGGCCGTTGCCGGCAAAGTTGGGGTGGTAGGCCGCTGCGCTGCTGCCCACGGTGTACACGCCCTCGGGTATAAGGCTGCGGTTCCCGGTGCCCGCGTAGCCATAGCTTGAGGTAAAGCCCGTATTGCCCGCCGTGAAGCTGGGGTTGGCCAGCAGGTTGGTGCCCGTGCCGCTAAGGCAGACCAGGCGCGCATCGTACACGTTCAGCTGCACCCGCGAGATATTGGAAAAAGGAGGGTTGGCGCCGGGTACGTTTACCCGGTACGTGAAGCTGTCGGGGCCCAGGTAGCCGGCGTTGGGGGTGTAGGTGTAGCTGCCATTGGCATTCACTACTACCAAGCCCCGGCTGGGGCCTGTCACAAGCTGTACCGTGAATGCGCTGTTGGCCAGGTTGGCAGGGTTGGCATCGTTGAGAATGACATTGCCCGACTTAGCGCCATTGCCCGGCACCTCGTTGCTGTCGTCGTTGGTCACGAAGAAGTTGCCCGGGGCAATGGTAACGTTCACCACGGCCTGGTCGGGTGCCGCATTGCTGCCTTGCCCGGTGCTGGTGCCCACGATGCTTCTCACTTCAGCGGTGCCCGGGGTGCTGGGCGCCGTAAAGCCGAAGGTGTAGGTAATGGCGCTGCCGCTCTGCAGCACGGAGGTGGTTTCGAAGGTAATGGTAGCCGCTGCTGCATTGTAGGTAGCCGTGCCGGGCAAGGCCGCCAGCTGAGCCGGCGTCATGGTACTGCCCGCTGGCAGGCGCACAGCCTGCGTCACGTCGGTGGCCCACTGCGGGCCGTTGTTGTGGAAGGTAACGGTGTAGGCGCCCGACGAAATGCCCCCGCCCAGGGTGGCAGGCCCCGACAGGGTGGTGCCGACGTCGGCAATGGGAGCAACCACCGGAATGGTGTAGGTGGCGGGCAGGTTGGAAAGCTGCCCGTTGCTGCTGGCGGCGTAAAAAGTGAAGGTGGCATTGCCCACAAAAGTCGGCTCGGGGTCGAAGGCCAGGGTAGCCGCCTGTGCGCTGCTGAGGAGCTGGCCCGCCGTGGCAGGCTGGGTGCCCACGTAGAGCGTGCCGCTGCCAGCTGCCGGCAGGGTTGCCAGCACGAAAGCGCCGGCCCGGCCGCTGGCCTGGCCTGGGTCGGTGCCGGCCAGCGGCAGCAGGGCCGTGCGGGCGCTGGTGCTCAGCAGGGCCGGGGCCTGGGTGACGGCCAGGGCGGTGGGCGGCAAGGGGCTGGGGCCGGCGCACAGCTGGCTGTTGGGCACCACCTGCCGGGCAAAGGGAGCCGCCCCGGCGGCGCTGTACGCCAGCTCCAGGGTGTTGCCGCCGCCATTTTCGCCGTAGTACAGCAGCACGTTGTGCAGGCCCGCCGACAGCGTAGCCGTGGCCTGGCGCAGCAGGCTGCCGTGCAGGCCGCCGTTGTTAATGAGGGCGTTGGTGGCCGTGGGAGCCAGGGCAGCGCCATCTATCCACATATAAGAAGCGTCGTCGGAGGTCAGGTAGAAGGTGTAGTCGCCGGCCGCTGGCAGGTAGATGCTGCCCCGGTAGCGGGCTGAGAACAGCTCGGGGTTGTTGTGCTCGGGCGAGCTCGTGCTGCTGCTGGCCCGCGTAGCCGGCGGAATTATGGCGCCCCAGCCGGCGGGGCTGTCGGTATAGGAATCGGCAAAGCGCAGCTGGGGCTCAAGCCGGGTAAGGGCGGGCGTATTGCTGAAGAAAGCCAGGTTGTCGGCAAAGTAGCCAGCGTAGTAGTCGGCCGACAGGCCACTGGCCGGGCTGCCGGTGGCGTACGAGGGCTGGCAGCCCGCGGGCGGGGCCGCCGCCGGCCACACCGTGAGCCCAAGCGTGGCCTGGTCGGGCTGGGCATTGGGCGCCTGCACGCTGCTGGTGCTCACGGTGCTGCCCAGCGCCACCACGCCGGTGGTAGGCGGGGCAGTGAAGCTGAACGTAAACGAGTTGGCCCCGCCTGCGGGCAGCACAGCGGCCGTGCCGAAGTGCAGGGTGCGGGTAGCAGCTGCGTAGGTAGCCCCGCTGGGCAGGGCAGCCACCTGGGCCGCGGTGAGGCTGGCCCCGGCCGGCAGCACCACGGTCTGCACTACCTGGTTGGCCTCGCCGGGGCCTGCGTTGCGGAACGCAGCCGTGAACGGCCCCACCACCTGCCCGGCGCCGGCCGTGACCGGTCCGGTAAGCGCGGTGCTTACGTCGGCGTTGGTTTGCCGGTACAAGGCCAGGTCGTCGAGGCCAAAGTCGTTGCCGCCGCTGGCCAGGGTCAGGTTGCGCAGGCGCAGCACCAGGGTGCCGGCGCTGCCGGTGTTTAGGGTCACCGTGTTCAGCTGCCACTGGCCGCCGTCGCTGGGGTTGGTGAAGGCCGGGCCTGCGTCGGTGCCGTTCACGGAAAGCTGCAGCTGAGCCTTGTTGGCGGCAATGGCGTTCAGCAGCCAGAAAGAGAAGGTATAGTCACGGTTTGGCGTCAGGCCGGTTACTGTTTGCTCCCATACCACAGCGCCCTGGGTCGAGCCGTCGGCAATCAGGTAGTTGCCGGTGCCGGTGGTATGGTCGCCGTAGCTGGCCGGGAACCCCATGTTAAAGGCCCGGCTATCCGGGCCGATGGTGGACTGGCCTGCCTGGGAGCTACCCGTTGGCAGCACATAGGTGTAGGCCGAAGCAAAGCCGCTGTTGCCAGCCGAAAAGTCGGGGTTGGTCAGCAGGTTTTGCGCGTGCCCTATACCGGACAGCAGCAGAAGCAGCAGAATACTTCGTAGGGTAGCTTTTTTCATAAAACAAGAAGGGCATGTAGCGGGCGTTTAACAGCGCATTGGCAGGAACTACCGGGCGGCGAATCAGGCTCTTAAAAGCGGGAGGTAGTCTGGCGCGGCTGGCCAGCTACTTCCAGTCGATGCAAGCCGTAGATACCCGTCTTTTCCCCGGCGGAAGAGTGCTTTTAGGTCAAAGGTGACTGGCATCTTCCCGGCATTCCAACCCCCCGCAGCACCTACTTGGACGAACAACGGTCCCCCTTGGCCCAACAGCTTAAATCGTTAGTCGACTAGCCGGCTGCTTTCATTGCCAAAACCTGCATGTCGTGGGTTGCCGGCACTCTGCCCAGGCTATCATGAACAAGGCCCGGCCGGAAGCATGCTTCCGGCCGGGCCTTGTTCTTCTACAATCAACCTTACCAGGTCAGTGGTGTCTTAAGCGGAGGCCGCCGAAAATCGATTCGCAACGAGCTCCGGGCCAGATGGTGCTGTGGGGCGGTGCCGCCAGGCCGTTTGCTGGCCCCGGGCAGTGGCCAGACTGGTCTACCGGGTGTTGAGTAGTTAAAAGTTGAGCGTTAAGAGTTAAAACCGAAAGGGTTGTTAACTCTTAACGCTCAACTTTTGGTCTTAATAGTCAGAAAGATGAATCGTTCTGTAACTAAGGAGCTAGCCAGTTGCCAAGTGGGCCGGGTAGGTTGCGCACAACGGCAAACGCTACCGTAAGCGTGACGGCCAGCCACCCCAGCCAGGGCTGGTAAAGCAACGCCAGGCGCCGGGGGCGGCCCGTCAGCCAGGCCCGTGCCCCGTCGATGGCACCCAGCGCCAGCACCGGCAGGAAGGCTACCGCCAGCAGGTTCAGGCCGGCGGCCCGTGCTACCTGGCCGTGTAGCAGCGCGTGCGTAGCCCGCTGCGAGCCGCAGCCCGGGCAGTAGAGGCCGGTAAGCAGGTTAAACGGGCAGCGCGGAAACGGGTAGCGGGCAGGGTCGAGCGTGAAGTACAGGGCCATCAGCCCCAGCCCCAGCAACACCGCCCCCATCAGCCGCTTGTGCCCGCTCATGCTCCGCTAGTTGCCGTCCTGCATGGCGCCCAGCATGCCCGCGCCTACGCCCATTACCACTACGAAGACGATGTAAAGCACATACACGCCTATGCCCACGAACAAGCCAATCTTCGTCCACTTGCCGGCACTCTTCGACGACTCCAGCGCCCCGGCATAGTCGCCGGCGCTGTACTTGCTATTCACTGCGGCGGCGTTGATGATGCCCACAATCCCAAAAGGAAGGCAGCAGAAGATGGTAACGAGGATAGACTCGACCAGCCAGTTTTTAGGAGGTGGCCCCCCTGGGTTCATACCGCCCGCGGGCATGCCAGAATTGGGGTTGTAGGATTGTTCCATGGAAGAAAATAAAAAAGAGAAGAGGGTTGAATTTCAGGTAAGATTAAGGGATTTGCATTCAACCACCAAATCATGCAGGTTAACTTTCCTGTGAGAGCGGCTTTTCGGCCCGGGCACTGTGGAAAAGGTATACATCAGCCTGGCAGCGGTGGTAGGCTGGCCCTACCATTTCCGGAAAATCACGTACACGGCCGCCACCAGCAGCGCAAACCCGGCCACATGGTTCCAGCCCAGCTTATCGGTCTTAAAAACAAACACGGCACAAAGGGTAAAGACCGTCAGGGTGATAACCTCCTGAATCACCTTGAGCTCGAACAAGCTGAAGGGGCCGCCATTGCCCTCGTACCCGAGGCGGTTGGCCGGCACCTGAAAGACGTACTCAAAAAATGCCAGCCCCCAGCTCACCAGCACTACCCCCACAATGCCCAGCTTGCTAAACCAGGCCAGCTTTTTAAACTGCAGGTGCCCGTACCAGGCAAAGGTCATAAACAGGTTGGAGATGGTGAGCAGCAGAAGTGTAAGCGGGCCTTTCATGGCGTGGCAGGTAGGTTGTGATGAGCCGGCAATTACAGCAGTCTGCAACTGCAAAGCACGGCAGCCATGCCCCTACAGGTATAAAAAAGCCCCACCGCCAGTATTGGCGGTGGGGCTTTTATCGGCCGGCGCAGGCCAGGCAAGTCGTGAGTGCTACAATGGGTCAGCCGTGACTTTAAAGCGCGACTCAGCACGCACGGTTACATCGCGGGCAATGGGCTGGCCCAGCTGGGCTTTGGTGGTGAGGGTGTACGTTGGCGACTTCAGGTACTTGTCAAGCCTAGCGTTGGTAGAAGTCAGCTCAAACGAAGTAACCCCGCGCGGTACCTGGTCGGCATAAGCCAGGCGAATCTGGTCGTTGGCATCGGTGCTGATGAAAAGCTCAATTTTCTGGAGAAAGTCGAAGTTCTGCCCGGCTGGGTCGGCAATGGTCAGCGTGAGCTTGTTCAGGCTCACGTCCTTCACCAGGTCGGCCCGGGTGTTGTTGTTGCGGAAGGTTTCCTCCGAGCGCGTTGTTACCGACACAGGGGCCAGAAATCCCAGCCCTCCTAAAGGAAAATTAGACGGAATACGCACGTTTTGGGTGTCGTCGACGTAGAACGTGAGCAGCTCGTTTACCTTTTTGCAGCCAACCAGCAACAGCAAAAAGGCCAGGGGAGTCAGAAGCAGGAACCTTTTCATAAGTTGGAACAAGATTTGACTTTATACCGTCGCAGAAGGAGCAAAGTTCCTCCACAGTTGAGGTGCTGGGCAGAACCATCTTTCGGCTGCAAAACAACGCAGCTGTCTCACTTATCTTTGTCAACTATCTTATTTCATACTTTCCGGCTCATGAAATCAGCTTATTCTTTGGCTGCCCTGCTTTTGGGTCTGTCATTGTCCAATACCTACGCACAGAGCTCGCGCGACCAGGCTGAGGCGCTGGCCCTGTACCGGCAGACCAACGCGGCCGCCACGGCTCCTGGTCTGCGTAAGGCTCTGAGTGAGCAGACCATGGGCTTGCTCGACGATGGACAATTTCGGCTCGGTGCCCTGCGTACCTTCGACAACCGCCGTCGCCCGGTGCCGGGCCTGCGCTACCACGCTGGTCTGCGCCTGCTCGAAGTGCAGGACTCGCTCGGTTCCGATACCACCCACCTTTGGCCCGTAGGCAGCCTACGCGGCTTCGACCTCGGGGAGGTAGGCGACCCCGAAAACCCTCTGCGCCGCTTCCGCCCCCGCCTGGTGAAGGAAGGCCTGACCGGCACCCCCCGCCGCGAGTTTGTGGAAGTACTGACTACCGTGGATGCCGGCCCGCTGCTGCTGGCCTGGCTGTACACCCCCGGCCCCGACCCCGAGAAAACCGGCCGCCGCCCCCTGGTGCAGGTACTCGTAGCTGGCCCCGGCGTGGGCAACGATGAGCCCCTGCGCCCCGTGGCCCTGACCAAAGACGACGTGCTGAAGCTATTTGGCAAGCGCGGCGAAGAGGTTCGCTCTTTCGCGGCTGGCCAACGCCTGACTTACGACAAGGCCACCGACGTTGCTCGTATGGTCGACTACTTCAACCGGGTGGCGCTGGCTAAGTAAGTAGCTGCTGTTGCGCAGCGTCTGCCAAAGCAGCGGTTTTTGTTTCTGGTTGCTGGTTAGAACGACAACGAGAAACCAGAAGCTAGCAACCAGAAACCAGCGGCATCGGAACAAAAAAGCCAGCTCTCAAGAGCTGGCTTTTTTGTTCCGATGCCGCTGGCCTTAGAATGGGTCGGCGGTAACTTTAAACTGCATGTCGGCGCGCACGGTCAGTGCCTGGCTTACCGGCTGCCGCGTCTGCACTTTGGTGGTGATGGTGTAGGAAGCGCCTTTGAGGTACTGGTCCAGCTTGGTGTTGGTGGAGAGCAGCTCGATGCTGCTCACGCCGCGCGGCACCTCGTCGAGGTAAGCCAGGCGCACCTGCTCGCTCTGGTCGCTGCCGATGTAGAGCTCAATGCGCTGCAGAAAGTCAAAATTCTGCCCGCTGGGGCTGCTAATGCTGAGGCTGAGCTTGTGCAGGCTTACGTCCTTCACCAGGTCGGCCCGGGTGTTGTTGTCGCCATACGTCTTGCTGTTATCAACCGTGACGGGCGGTAGGGTCACCAGCGTGCCTTGCGTAGAGGCCGGAATGGCTGGAATCTGAATGGTTTGCGAATGCTTTACGGTGAAGGTGAGCAGCTGCTGAATCTTCTTGCAGCCTACGGCTCCGGCCAGTAACAAAACTAGCGGCAGCCAGGCAAGTAGTTTTTTCATGCGTGAGAGTAGGTGGTGCCTTACTACCACGTATTCAGCTTTATAGTTCCTTTTGCCAAGCTGTAGGGCTGGTTCTGGGCTTCCTCTGCCATGTCAGTCAGAAATAGAAAAGCGGCGTGGCTTGGTGAGTTGTTACCTCACCAGGCCACGCCGCTTTTTATTGCCAATGCGGGCTAGTCCATCATATCCGCGGCCCGGGGCGGGTCGGGCACGAAGCCGGGCTGCCAGCTCATGGGGTAGCGCTGGTCGACGTACTTCAGGGCCGTTTCGGTGAGGTAGAGCGGGCGGAAGGTGTCGACCATTACGGCCAGCTCGTGGGTTTCCTTTTTGCCGATGCTGGCTTCCACCGTGCCGGGGTGCGGGCCGTGGGGAATGCCGCTGGGGTGCCAGGTGAAGGACGCCAAATCCACGCCCTTGCGCGACATGAAGTTGCCGGCCACGTAGTACAGCACCTCGTCGGAGTCGACGTTGGAGTGGTTATAGGGCGCCGGAATGGCCTCGGGGTGGTAGTCGAACAGGCGCGGCACGAAGGAGCAAATCACGAAGTTGTGGGCCTCGAACTGCTGGTGCACGGGCGGCGGCTGGTGTATGCGGCCGGTGATGGGCTCGAAGTCGTGAATGCTCATGGCGTAGGGGTAGAAGTAGCCGTCCCAGCCCACCACGTCGAAGGGCGAGTGCTCATAGGTGAGCTGGTGCAGGTAGCCTTCCTTTTTCACCTTGAGCAGGTAGTCGCCGGGCTTTTCCTCCAGCACCAGCTCGGTGGGCGGGCGCATGTCGCGCTCGCAGTAGGGCGCGTGCTCCAGCAGCTGGCCGAAGTGGTTGCGGTAGCGGCGGCAGGTTTCGATGGGGCTGAACGACTCGATGATGAGCAGGCGCACCGGCCCTTCCTCGAAGTGCAGCTGGTGGATGATGGTGCGCGGAATCACCACGTAGTCGCCGGGCTCGAAGGGCACCACGCCCAGCTGGCTCCACAGCTCGCCGCGGCCTTCGTGCACGAATATCACCTCGTCGGCCAGGGCATTCTTGTAGTAGTAGTCCATGCGCTGCGCCGTGGGGTTGCAGATGCTCAGCGTCACGTCGGCGTTGCCGAGCATGGTTTGGCGCGCAGCCAGGTAGTCGCCGCCGGTGCTGGTCTGGCTTAGCGTGCGCAGGTGCTCGGGCTGCAGGGGCCGGTCCTTAAGCAGCTTGGGGGAGAAGGGCTGGGGCTCGCCTACTTCCTTAATCTGGGTAGGGGGGTGGATGTGGTAGAGCAGCGACGACACGCCATGAAAGCCCAGCGTGCCCACCAGCTGCTCCGAGTACAGGGAGCCGTCAGGCTTGCGAAACTGGGTGTGGCGCTTGCGCGGAATCTGGCCGAGGCGGTGGTAAAAAGCCATAACGAGATAGGGGGTGGGATGGGGCTGTGAAGGTACAACAGGAAGCAACGCGAAGTTTCACTGCGCGGCTGCGTAACACTACCGAGCTTTGGTACCTACGCTAATTATACCAGCACCACGTCAGGGTATCTTTACGGCATCGCACGGTTATCCCACCTCACCTCGGCTTGTCTGAAAAGACGAAACCCCGGCTGGTCGAAGAGCCGGGGTTTCAAAGAAGCAGGTGGATGAGCACCTAACTTCTTTCTCTGACATGAGAGACAAACGTGCGAAAAAACTACTGCAGTCAGTCGGTTGGGCTGGCTTGCTGGGGTTTGTGAGCGGAGCTGCAAAAGCCATTGGCTTCTTGCTGCTAAGCTTCTTGCTCCAGCGGTAGTTGGCAAGGGGACAGGCCGGAGGGCTTGCCCCCTTGTTTTTGTTAGGGCTACTAACATGGCAAATATACACCGTCGGCTCAAAAAGAGTTTTCCAGAATAAGCTTTTGTTCTGATGCTTACTCTTATTTAAGAGTGTTTGCTCCAAGCACCACCTGGTATTGGATAAAGCCTACTTACTGCCCAGCAAAGCCAACTGGGCGGCGCTGTCGTTCACGGCCTGAATGGCGCGCAGCAGCTCGGGGTCCTGCTCGCGCAGCACGGTGTAGTAGGCCACCGGGCCGTAGGCGCTGCGGGCGATGTAGGCCTTGAGCTGGTTGCGCACCAGCGGGGCGCAGCGCCGGGCGGCCGCGGGGTCGGCCGGCAGCTTGTCGCGGGTGGCCTGCTCGGCCAGAGTCGCCAGCTGGGCGTCGCTAATGCGGAAGGTGGTGTTGAACTGCTCGAAGCGCAGGCCTTCCAGCTCGGCCTTGTGCTGCTGATAGAACGTAAGCGCAAAGGCCCGCAGCAGGCCGCTGCTTTGCAGGCGGGTAAAGTAGGCCGAGTGGGCCAGGGTGTCGCGGGGCACAAACACGTCGGGCATGATGCCGCCACCACCGTACACGCTGCGGCCGTGGGTGGTGCGGTAGCGCCGTCCTTTGGCCAGGCGGTTGCTGTCGGCCGAGGCCAGCTCGCCGCGCTTTTCGCGCTCCAGCAGGTCGCGGCTGTACTCGGCATAGCTGGCCCCGTAGGGCTTCTGAATGGAGCGGCCCGAGGGCGTGAAGTAGCGGGCAATGGTGAGGCGCAGCTCGCCGCCGTCGTTGAGGGGTATGGGCTGCTGCACCAGGCCCTTGCCAAAGGTGCGGCGTCCCACAATCAGGGCGCGGTCGTGGTCCTGCAGGGCGCCGGCTACTACTTCGGCGGCCGAGGCGCTGCCTTCGTCCACCAGCACCACCAGTGGGCCTTCCTCAAACTCGCCGGCAATGCGGGCGTAGGTCTGGGAATCGTACTGGTCGCCCTTGCCGTCGGTGTACACCAGGCGGCGGGAGCCGGCAATAAACTCGTCGGCCAGCTTGGTGGCGCGGTCGAGGTAGCCGCCGGGGTTGCCGCGCAGGTCGAGCACCAGCCGGCTCAGGCCCTGCCGGCGCAGGTCGGCCAGGGCTACTTTAAACTCGTCGTAGGTATTGGAGGCGAAGCGGCTGACTTTGATGTAGCCCGTTTCGGCATCTATCAGGTAAGCCGCGTCGATGGACGAGTTGGGAATGCGGCTGCGGGTCAGGCTTAGGCTGATGGGCTTGGGCTGGCGCCGCCGCAGCAGGCTCAGCGCGATGCTGCTGCCGCGGGGGCCACGCAGCAGCTGGGTAAGCTGGGCGTTGCTCATGCGGGCGCCCGACACCCGCTTGCCGCCCAGGGTCAGAATCTGGTCGCCGGGCTGAATACCGGCCTGCTCGGCCGGCCCGCCGCTAATGGGGGCCACCACCGTCATGGTGTCGCGGGCCAGGTTGAACTCCAGGCCCACGCCGTCGTAGTCGCTCTGCAGGAAGGCGTCGGTCTTCTCGCGGTCCTTGGCCGGGATGTACACCGAGTGGGGGTCTAGCTTTTCCAGCATCTGCGCCACGGCGTAGTCGGCCAGGGCTTCCGTGTCCACGCTGTCGGCGTAGTCGCGGTCGATGTAGCTCAGGATTTCGCGGAAGCGCAGGTAGCCCCGCGCCGTAGCGTCGGGATTGTCGGAGCCGGGCCGGAAGGGGTTGTTGGCCACCAGCATGCCACTGCCTACGGCTGCTAGCAGCAGCGCGCCCTGCCGCAGCCAGGCCCGCTGCCACCAGGCAGGGCGGCGCCCGGTTGTGGGCCGTTCAGCAAACTCAGAAGCCGGCATGCGCGTGAAGTAGAGCTGATTGCGGAATACGAAGGACTCGGGTGGATACCAAATTTATTGAATTTTTTCGGGGTTTACTTCATGCCAGCATATTGGCCCCGCTATTTTCTGGCAGCAGTCCAAAATATTAAGTTAAAAAGGCAACGGCCCGGGCCAGGCGGGGCGTTATACAGGCGACAGTACCGGAAGGCGAATCCAAAGCCGCCCTAGAGCGGTTGTATCTTTGTGCCGGCACCTCGTGCACCTGTTGTCAGCTGTTGGTTGTCGGTTTTCAGCACTATTCTGATAAAGCCGGCCCCCGAGCCCTGACAACTGACAACGAACAACTGACAACAAAAACCCTACCCCATGCCCCGCATCCTTGCTATCGACTACGGCAACAAGCGCGTGGGTTTGGCCGTGACCGACCCGCTCTGCATCATTGCCTCGCCGCTGGATACCATTCACAGCAAGGACCTGCTGGCTTACGTGAAGGCCTACCACCAGCGCGAGCCCCTCAAGGCCATTGTGGTAGGCATGCCCCGCACCCTGCTCAACGAGGCCACCGATGTCACCAGCGCCGTGGTGGGCCTGCTGCGCACCCTGCGCCGCGAGCTACCCGAGGTGCCCGTGCACGAGCTCGACGAGCGGTTTACCTCCCGCATGGCGCACGCCGCCATGCTGGCCGGCGGCCTGGGCCAGAAAGCCCGCCGCGACAAAGCCACCGTCGACCGCGTCAGCGCCACGCTTATCCTGCAGTCATTTCTGAACTCACCAGCTGGTGGGGAATTATGAGTGATGAATTATGAATTATTGTCTAAATGCCGCTACGAAGCCGCTTTTCACAATTCATAATGCCAACTCATAATTCATAACTCATAATTCATAACTCCCCTCATGATTTACCCCATTGTAGCCGTTGGCGACCCCGTGCTGAAGACCCGGGCCCGCAACATCGCCGCCGACCTGCCCGCCGAAGAGCTTAGCAAGCTGATTGCCGACATGTACGAAACCATGTACTACGCCTCGGGCGTGGGCCTGGCCGCCCCGCAGATTGGCAAGGCCGTGCGCCTGTTCGTAATTGACACCGGCCCCATGGTGGAGCTGGATGAGGACGACAAAAAGGAGCTGGAGGAAAGCGGCGAGGCGCCCGAAGCGCCCATCAAGCGCGCATTCATCAACCCGGTGATGGTGAGCGAAACCGGCGAGGAGTGGGGCTTTGAGGAAGGCTGCCTAAGCATTCCCGGCGTGCGCGAGATGGTGTATCGCCACGCCGACATCGTGCTGCGCTACGAAGACGAAAACCGGCAGCCCCACGAAGAGGCCTTCTCCGGCATGGCCGCCCGCGTGATTCAGCACGAGTACGACCACCTGGAAGGTATTCTGTTTACCGACAAGCTTTCCACCTTCAAGAAGCAGCTGCTCAAAGGCAAGCTGGCCCGCATCAGCAAGGGCGATGTGCGGCACGACTACCGCATGAAGTTCCCGGCCGTGACCGGGCGGCGGTAGGTTGCAGTAGAGCAGCCAGTAGCTGAAAATTTCAAAAAGCCATGCTGAGCCGGCGCTCAGCATGGCTTTTTTATTCGCTATGACGCTGTTTCTTTCTACTTTTAGCGTTCCTCTGGTTTCGTACATATATTGATTACCCCGTGAAAAAGCATCTACTCCTGCTTCTGCTCTGGGCTCCCTTTCTGTTCTGGGCCCGGCAGGCACAGGGCTGGGGCTTTTTCGGGCATCGCCTGCTCAACCGCCTGGCAGTGTACACCCTGCCGCCCGCCATGGTGGGCTTTTTTAAAGCCAACATCGACTACCTGACGGTGAATGCCACGCGGCCCGACTCCCGCCGGGTGGTGGTGCCCGGCGAAGCCCCCAGGCACTTCATCGACGTGGACCGCTACGGCGACAGCGCGGCCTACCGCCTGCCGCGCCGCTACGCCGATGCCATTGCCAGGTACGGCGAAGACTCCCTGCTCAAGCACGGCATTGTGCCCTGGCACGTGGTGAGCATGAAAAACCAGCTCACCGCGGCGTTTCGCGACCGCGACACCGACCGCATCCTGCGCCTGTCGGCCGACATGGGGCACTACGTGGCCGACGCCTGCGTGCCGCTGCACACCACCCGCAACTACAATGGGCAGCTTACCGGGCAGAAGGGCATTCACGGCCTGTGGGAGTCGCGCCTGCCCGAGCTGCTCAGCGCCGACTACGACCTGTTTACAGGCTCGGCCCTCTACCTGGAAAACCCCACCGACGTTATCTGGAACGCCGTAATCCGCTCCAACGCGGCCGTCGATTCGGTGCTGCGCTTTGAGAAGGAGGTGACGGCCAGATTCCCCGAAGACCAGAAGTTTGGCTACGAGCAGCGCGGGAGTGCTACGGTGCGGGCCTATTCCCGCGACTTCAGCCGCGAGTACCACCGGCGACTGAACGGGCAGGTGGAGCGGCAGATGCGCTACGCCGTTCGCCTCATCGGCTCGTTCTGGTACACCTGCTGGGTCGATGCCGGCTCGCCCGACCTAAGCAAGATGACGCGCACGGCCTCCGAAACCGAGAAGCAGCGCCTGGAGCGCGAAGCCAAAGAGGCGGCGGCCGCCCCCGCCCTGGCCATGCCCGGGCACGACGACTAACCCGGCAGGGTTCAGCTGCGGGGAATAGGCAGGCTTTCCGCTGGGAATTAGGCCGCGGCCCCTCGCGTCGGCAGGTTCGCGCCCAGTAGCATAGCCAGGGTGTATCGCAGCTTACGGCAGGTGGTTTTCGACGCCAATTCGCCAAGCGTGTACGAAGCTGGTACAAAGCAAATGCCCTATGAAAAGCCAGCGGGTAGCCGACTTTTCATAGGGCATACAGTTTAAGTAGAGGCGTTTATGGCTGAAGGCTCGGTCAGGCCTAAAGCGCCGAAGCTCGCTGCAGCAGGCAGGGTGCAGCGGCTGCTTTGCCCCTTAGCGGTTGCGGCCGTACTGCTCGTGGCTGCTCACCCAGTCGGAGCTGCTGATGGCCGAGCCCAGGCTGAGCTCGCCGGCCAGCACCACGCCGGCCACGATTTCGGCAAACTTATTTACCGTGCCGCGGCCCACGCAGCCCAGCATCTGCAGGCACTCGTTTTGGGTGGCCAGGCCGGTGCCGCCGCCGTGGGTGGCCACAATCAGCGAGGGAATGGTGATGCTGATGTAGAGGTCGCCCTCCGGGGTCACTTCCGAATACAGAATGCCGGCCGACGATTCGCTCACGTTGGCCACGTCCTGGCCGGTGGCGATGAACATGGCTGTGATGCCGTTGGCGGAGTGGGCCCCGTTGTTGTTGGCCCCCGAGATGAAGGCGCCCACGTTGCTTACCTGCCCGTGGTAGGCCAGCTGCTCCGGCGTCACGCGCATGCGCTGCTGCAGAATGTCGCGCTTCACCACGGCTTCGGCCACCACACGCTTGCCGCGGGTGCGCATCACGTTAATCTGGCTGGCTTTCTTGTCGGTAGCGAAGTTAGACTCCAGGTAGAAGTGCTCGATTTTGCTGCCTTTGTAGTTTTCCAGAATCCAGGAGCAGGCGGCGAAGGTGGCGCGGCCCACCATGTTCTGCCCGGCGGCGTCGCCGGTCGAGAAGTTAAAGCGCAGGTAGGCGAACTTGTTGCTGAGGTAGGTATCGATGTACTGCAGCTTGGCCACGCGCGAGGTGCTTTCCGCTTCGGGCCGGATGAGGTCGATGTTTTCCTCCACCCAGCGGCCGAAGTCGCGGGCGCCGCGGGCATCGGCAAACACGAATACGGGGGCCCGCTGCATGGCGTCGCCGATAACGGTGCACTTCACGCCCCCGCAGAGGTTGAGCAGCTGAATGCCGCGGTTGTAGCTGGCCACCAGGGTGCCTTCGGTGGTGGCCATGGGAATGAGGAAGTCGCCCTGGGCGTGCTCGCCGTGCACGGTGAGCGGCCCGGCCAGGCCCACCGGAATCTGGGCCACGCCCACGAAATGCTCGCAGTTGCCCTGCAGCATGTGGGCGTCGAAGGAGTAGTGCTTGAGGTGCTTGAACTCCTTTTCGCTGAACTGCTCGGCAAAGCGCTGGCGGGCCGCGATGGCGGCCTCGGAGTAGTCGTCGTCCGAGGAGCGCGGAATGCGGGGCTTTTGGTTGTTGGGGCTTACGATGGCGTCTTCCACCTCCACGTGCAGGTCGCCAAAGGCGTCGGTCGAGAACCATACCTGCACCGGGTGCATGCCTTCCTTCAGGGCCGGCGTGTCGAGCACAAACATCAGGCTGCGGCCCACGGGCAGCTCAATGGCTTGGCCATTGCTGTTGATGGCGCTGGCCGGGCGGCGCTCACCCCCGCCCATATCCACCTGGATTTTGTCGGCCGGAATCTCCGTATCGCCAATCCGCACCCTGGCTACGCCGGTAAGCGTCACCGTGTCGAGGCGGTTCTTGATGCTGAAGGCAACACCTTCGTTCTGGGGCAGGTTATGCAGGCTGCCGCGCGTATAGAGCAGCTTAAGCAGCATCGGGGAGGGCGTAAAAACCATGGTGGGTAAGGTGGTTTGAGTGAAGAAAAAGCCAGGGCACCAACGGCGCGCCGTGAAGATGCAGGTTTTTGGGGATAATACCCAAGCAATACTGCGGTTGAGCTTATTTCAACCGGAAGGTGATGGGAACTGTCAGGCTCATGGGCACGGGCCGATTTCCTTGCCGGCCAGGCACAATATCAGTCAGTCCGCGGATGGCTTCCAATGCAGCCTCATCAAGAATCGGATGCAGGCTTTTGACTGTTTTAACGTTGCTTATTTGTCCATCTGCTTCTACCGTAAAGCTGGCATACATGCGCCCTTCTACCTGCAGTATCCTGCCATCTTCCTGTTTGGGCCACCGCAGTTGTGCGTGAATGCGGTCTACAATAGCCTTCGTGCCGCCCCTGTTGTGCAAATAGGGCATTTGTTCCACAGAGCCGCTATATACTGCTGGAGTCGGCTGTGGCATCTCTGGCTCCAAATTCTTTAGGTCTTCGAGACCATGCATTGGTGTTGGTTTTAGTAGTGCAATCCTTGTTGGTTCTGGCGTAGGCACTACTGTGGCCTGCCGCACCTGGGCCAGCCCCTCCCGCGCCGTCAGGCCCTGCCCCACAATCAGCACCAGGGCCAGCACAAACCACTTCAGCCGCCGCGACAGGGGAGGGGCGGCCACCTGGCTGGCCCGGAATGAGCCGCACACCCGCCCGTCGGGCGCGGCAGCGCGGGCGGCGGCCAGGTCGGCCACCGGGTCGGCCGACTGGCTGAAATCGAGCACTACGCGCTGGCACTGCCCGCAAAACCGGCCCTGGTCCTGGGGCGTGAAGGCCTCAGGGCCTACCGGACAAGGATTTAGGCGGGCGTTGAAGGTGGGTAGCAGCAGCATAAGGCCTGAATTTATGGATGAAAAACTACTGATTTTTCAAACGGCAGGCTGAAAAGTAAAGTATGCGCGGCGCTTTTGCGTCAGCACCGGGCAACTGCCCGGGTCGGTTCACAGTCTGTTTGGGCAAAGCGCCCTGCTGCCGAAAAAACACCCGTGGGGCTAGCTGGTTGTGTCTTCTGCTGCCGCTCCACAGTAGGAGGGCCGGCCCCCTGCCTGGGCCGGCTATGTTACCTTTGCCTTACCAGGGGCCACCACCCCCTCGCTACCTTTCTGCTATGTCACTATCCGCCAACTACCCTCGTTTTACGCTCGGCAGCTCCCTTACTCCGGAGCAGCGGGCGTTTTTTGCTAAGTACGGCTTTCTGCACTTCCGCCCGTTTGCCAGCCCCGAGCAGGTGCAGGAAATTATCAAGGCCACCCAGGAGGTGCAGGCCCGATGGATAGCCGAAGGCGTGGAAAAAGTCAATGGCGTGCCCATCAAGTACGGCAAGGATGTGGACGGCTCCCCCATTGTGCAGCGCTTTGCCTTCGCCTCCCAGTACCACCCCGTGCTGCACGAGCTGCTGCAGGACGAGCGGTACCGCGCCCTGTTTCCCTTGCTCGAAGCCGAAGGCGGCCGGGTAGGGGAGAACGAAAAGGACGGCCTGGTAGTCAACCACTACGTGAACGTGGAGGGCTCGGAGTTCAGCCAGATGGGCTGGCACACCGACTCGCTGCGCGACGTGTTCTACGGCAAGCGAATCGGCCCCATGCTGAACGTGGGCCTGCACCTCGACGGCACCAAGGCTACCAACGGCGGCCTGCGCATCATTCCCGGCACCCACCGCCAGGGCCTGCACAAGATGCTGTTCCGCAAGAAGTACTACAAGGACGTCTTCTACGACCCGCACGAGCTGGCCGTGGAAACCGAAGCCGGCGACCTTACCGTGCACGACGGCCGAATGTGGCACCGCGTGGCGCAGTCGCCGCTGGTGGGCGAAGCTTCCCGCCGCCGCGTCATGTACGTGCCCATCATCGCCGGCAAGTACCAGCCCAAAACCGAGAACAGCCCCACGCCGTTCTACCTGCGGTTTTTACACTTGGTGAAGTAAACCAATGAACAATTATCAGTGAGCAATGAGCAGTGTTGTTCAAGGAACCTGGCAATTGTTCATTGCTCACTGATAATTGTTCATTGATTATGGCTTACGCATTAGTTACTGGCGCCTCGCGCGGCATTGGCCGCGCCCTGGCGCTTTCCCTGGCCGAGTGCGGCTACGACCTGCTGCTGGTGGCCCGCTCCGGGGAGGCCTTGCAGGAGCTGGCTTCGGAAATCATTCTCAAGCACCAGCGCGAGGCCGACTTTCTGGCCATCGACCTGGCCGAACCCGAGGCGGCAACAACGGTAGCGGGCTGGGTGCAGCAGCAGACCCCGAACCTGGCCGTGCTGGTGAACAACGCCGGCTACGGCCTCTGGGGCCGCTTCGAGCAGCTGCCCCTGGCCGAGCAGCAGAACATGCTGCAGCTGAACATGGCCCTGCCCGTGGCCCTGACCCACGCCCTGCTGCCCGCCCTGCGGGCCGGCCGCGACAGCCAGAAGAGCTACATCCTGAACGTGGCCAGCACCGCCGCCTACCAGGCCGTGCCCTCGCTCACGCTCTACGCCGCCAGCAAAGCCTTTCTACTCAGCTTCAGCCGGGGCCTGCGCTACGAGCTCAAGGATACCAAAGTGTCGGTCACCTGCCTCTGCCCCGGGGCCACCACCACCAGCTTTGCCGACCGCGCCGGCATGGGCAGCGAGCTGCAGAAAACCGCCGAGAAGGTGTCGATGACGCCCGAGGCCGTGGCCGCCGTAGCCGTGGCCGGCATGCTCAGCGGGCAGGCCGAAGTGGTGCCCGGCATTATCAACAAAGTGTCGGCCGGCCTCACCAGCCTCGTGCCCAAGGGCCTTACCGAGCGCATCGCCGCCGGCATCTACGAGAAGTACCTGTAACGCGGAATTTCATTCCGCGACTGGCGCGCGCCAAGCCGTCGCAGGGTCGCGGAATGCAATTCCGCGCTACGGGTATCCTGCAGGGCCTTAGGCTGCAAAGGGTGGCCGCCAATGGCTCCGGCCTGCCGATAAATCGGGGGCAGTAGTCGATGGAGTAAACCTCTCGGTCGGGCGCCAGTGCGCAGGGGCACGGGAAAGGCTAAGTTTGTAACAGCCCCTTCATGTCTTATGGCTGTATTCTCGCTCCGGCGCTACCTCACCCCGCTTATTCATGTGCTGGTGTGGCTGCTGTTCGGCGTCACCTTTCTGTTGTTTGAGCCCCTTACCGGGCGCCTCACCTCGCTGCCCACGCAGTTCTGGGTAAAGCAGGCGCTGATGTTTGGGGTGTGGATAGCCCTGTTCTACTTCAACGCCCGCGTGCTGGTGCCCCGGCTGCTGTTTCGCGGGCACATGGGCCGGCTGGGGCTGGCCCTGCTGGGGCTGGTAGCCGGCATTCAGCTGCTGAGCTGGGCCCTGAGCACCGCCCTGGATTTGACAAACCTTATCAACCGGGCGTTTGAGGCCATTAACCTGCCGCCGCCGCCGCCGCGCACCATCATCGGCAGCTTTCGCTTCGACCCCAAAAGTATTCTGACGACGCTGCTGGTGCTGGGCATCAGCACCGCCATTGCCGTGGTGCAGCACTGGCAACAGGATGCCCGCACCCGGCAGGAGCTGGAGCAGCAGCGCGTAGGGGCCGAGCTGGCCACGCTGAAAGCCCAGATAAACCCGCACTTCTTCTTCAACACGCTGAACAACATCTACTCGCTTACGCTGAGCGACGGCGAGAAGGCCCGCGCCGCCATTCACCGGCTGTCGCGCATGATGCGCTACGTGCTGTATGATACCACCAGCGGCAGCACCTGCCTGGGCCAGGAAGCCGATTTTATCCGCGACTACATCGACCTGATGCAGCTGCGCCTTACCGACCGGGTACGCATTGTGTTTGACCGGCCCGAGCCCCTGCACGACGCGCCCATTGCGCCCATGCTGCTGCTGCCTTTTATTGAGAATGCCTTCAAGCACGGGGTGGCCGCCACGGCCCACAGCCACATCTGCATTGCCCTGCGCCAGCCCCAGGCCAGTATTGTGGAGCTGGAAGTGCGCAACTCCCGCCTGCCCGCGCCCGGCGCCGACCTGGCCGGCAGCAACGGCATCGGGCTGGCCAACACCCGCCGCCGGCTCGACCTGCTCTACCCCGGGCGCTACCAGCTGCAGGTAGACGAGCGCACGCCCGAAAACGAATTCCGGGTTCATCTCACCATTCAAGTAGCATAGCATGACCACGCTCAAGTGCATTGCCGTTGATGACGAGCCCCTGGCTCTGGATTTGGTGTGTGCCTTTATCCGACAAACGCCGTTTCTGGAGCTGGTGGGCCGCTATGGCAGCGGCATCGAAGCCCTGCGCGGCCTGCACGAGCACAAGGGAACCGTCGACCTGGCTTTTCTCGATATTCAGATGCAGGAGCTTACCGGGCTGGAGCTGGCCCGCGTGCTGGGGCCCGACGGCCCGCGCATTGTGTTCACCACGGCCTTTTCGCAGTACGCGGTGGAAGGCTACCGCGTCGATGCCCTGGACTACCTGGTGAAGCCGTTCAACTACGAGGAGTTTTTACGGGCGGCTACCAAGGCCCGCAACTACGTGGAGCGGCAGCAGGCCAGCCAGGAGGCCGCCCCGGCCACCGAGGAAGACCACCTCTTTCTCAAGGCCGAGTACCAGCTGGTGCGCGTGGCCTTCGACGATATTCTGTACGTGGAGGGGTTGAAAGACTATGTGAAGGTGCACCTGAAAAGCACGCCCAAGCCCCTGCTTTCCCTGATGAGCCTCAAGACCATGGAGGAAAAGCTGCCGCCCCGCCGCTTTCTGCGCATTCACCGCTCCTTTATTGTGGCCCTGGATAAGATTGAAGCCGTGCGCCGCCTCACGGTGCAGATTGGAGGCTTTACCATCCCCGTGGGCGACCAATACAAAGACGCCTTCATGCAGTTCCTGAGTCGCTGGGTTTAACCTGGTCGCCCAGCCCCTGCTTCTGCTTGCTGCTGGCAAACGTATCGACGCGGTCCGCAAGGCCGGCCCCCACCGGGAGCCGGTCTTGCGGACCGCGCTGTTTTAGGGAGGGGTGAAAAATTTTTGCCGGAACTAATGTATGTACATTAAATGTATGTACATTTGTAGCGCGCAGCTGGAAAAGCGGCGTGGTGGCGTCGGAGCAACCGGCGTTGCCCCATCACCTTTTTTTCTTCCCCTCAAAAACCCTAATACCATGGCCACCAACTGGAAAGTAGACACCGCCCACAGCGAAGTGCAGTTCAAAGTGAAGCACCTGATGATTACCACCGTCACGGGCTACTTCAAAACGTTCGACCTGGAGGTAAGCACCGAGGGCGACGACTTCAGCAAGGCCTCGTCCATCGTCTTCACGGCCGATGTCGACTCCATCAACACCAACAACGAGCAGCGCGACGCCCACCTGAAGTCGGCCGACTTCTTCGATGCGGCCAGCCACGGGCAGATTCGCTTCGTGGGCCGGCAGTTTGAGAAAACCGGCGACGACACGGCCCTACTGCACGGCGACCTCACCATTCGCGGCGTAAGCAAGCCCGTGACGGTGAACGTGGAGCTGGGCGGCATCGTGGTCGACCCCTACGGGCAGACCAAGGCCGGCTTTACCGTCGACGCCAAAATCAGCCGCAAGGAGTTCGGCCTCACCTGGAACGCCGTAACCGAAGCCGGCAGCGTGGTAGTGAGCGACGAAATCAAGCTGCACAGCGAAATCCAGCTCGTGAAGCAGGGTTGATTTTAGGGCTTAGGTATTAGGTCGTTAGGTCTTGGGTAGTTTTTCAACCATTTCCTCATCACGAAGGCCAAGACCTAAGCAAGCCTGATACCTGAGCTACTAATCCCTAAGTTCCTAATACCTAAGACCTGAGAAATGGCCCAGACTGTTTTGCACTCCGCCAACACCCGGGGGCACGCCAACCACGGTTGGCTGAATTCTTACCATAGCTTCAGCTTTGCCGGCTACCAGAACCCGTCCCGCATTCACTTCGGCGCCTTGCGCGTGCTGAACGACGACACCGTGGCCGGGGGCATGGGCTTTGGGCGGCACCCACACGACAACATGGAAATTATTTCCATTCCGCTGGTGGGCGACCTCGAGCACCAGGATTCTATGGGCAACAAGGCGGTTATCCGGCAGGGCGACGTGCAGGTGATGAGCGCCGGCACCGGCATTGCCCACAGCGAGAAAAACCACAGCACCAAAGACCCGGTGAAGTTCCTGCAAATCTGGGTGTTTCCCAACGACCGCGACGTAAAGCCCCGCTACGACCAGCAGAGCTTCCGCCTCGAAGACCGCCACAACCGCCTGCTGCAGGTAGTATCGCCCAACCCCGACGACGAAGGCGTGTGGCTGCACCAGGATGCCTGGTTTCACCTGGGCAAGCTCGACAAAGGCTTCAGCACCGAGTACCAGCTGAAGAAAGCCGGCAACGGCGTATATGCCTTTGTGCTGGAAGGCGAGGTAAGCATAGCCGGGCAGGCCCTGCAGCGCCGCGACGGCTTTGGCATCTGGGACACCGAGCAATTCAGCATCACCGCCGATGCCGACGCCGAAATCCTGCTCATGGAAGTGCCGATGGAGTTTTAAAGCTTAGACATGAGACCTTAGACCTTAGACATGAGAATCGTTCGGCCGAAAGAACTTTCTAACGTCTCATGTCTAAGGTCTAATATCTAAGCTCTGAAGTCCTAACCCCAACGTCTGTTTTATTCGATGAAAACCGCCCCCACCACTTATCCCGTTAGCCCGCTGATTCGCCAGCGCTGGAGCCCGCGCTCCTTCACCGGCCAGGCCATTGCGCCTGATACGCTCAACCAGGTGTTTGAGGCCGCCTCCTGGGCCTTTAGCGCCATGAATGAGCAGCCCTGGCGCTATATCTACGCGCACCAGGCCGACACCGAAGCTTTTGAGCGCCTGCTTAGCTGCCTGCTGCCGGGCAACCAGCCCTGGGCCCGCCATGCGGCCGTGCTGGCCATCTCCCTGGTGAAAACTCACTACGACAATGGGCAACCGAACCGCACGGCCATGCACGACGTGGGCGCGGCCAACGCCACCCTGGCCCTGGAGGCTACGGCGCTGGGCCTGGGCACCCACGTAATGGGCGGCTTCGACATGGCCCGCACCCGCGAGGTGTTTGGCCTGCCCCATACCCTCGACGTAGTGGCCTTCCTGGCCCTGGGCTACCCCGGCGAGGCCGAGCAGCTGGAGGAGCCTTTCCGCAGCCGCGAGCTGGCCCCGCGCCGGCGCAAGGCTCTCGACGAGTTTGTATTCCCCCAGCAGCTGCCCGTAACCGTATGAAATACACCATCACCCGCGCCGATGAGCGCGGCCGCAAAGACATTGGCTGGCTGAAAAGCAACTTTACGTTCAGCTTCAGCAGCTACGCCAACCCCCAGCGCAATGGCTTTGGCCTGCTGCGGGCCTTCAACGACGACTTTGTGGAGCCCGGCAAGGGCTTTGGCATTCACCCGCACGCCAACATGGAAATCATCTCCGTGCTGCTAGCCGGCAGCATGAACCACATCGACTCCATGGGCTACAAGGACGTGGTGCACCAGGACTGGGTGCAGATAATGAGCGCCGGCAGCGGCCTGCGCCACGAAGAATACAACGTGGGCGACGACGACGTGAACTTCCTGCAAATCTGGATTGAGCCCAAGCTGCAGAACATCACCCCGCGCTACCAGCGCCGCCACTTCCCGGAGGAGCAGCGCAAAAACCGCCTCACCACCATTGTCAGCAACGAAGAAGGCCAGGCGCATTGCTGGATAAATCAGAACGCCCGCCTCTCGCTTGGCTACTACGAAGAGCCGCAGACAGTGGCGTATAGCTTCAACCCGCTCAACAAGGCCCTGTTCGTGTTTGTCATCAGCGGCAGCGTAGAGGTAGCCGGCCAGCAGCTGGCAGCCCGCGACAGCATCGGCCTCTGGGAAACCGGAGAGGTCAGCCTGGCCTGTGGCCCCGGCACCCGCTTCCTGCTGATTGAGGCTCCAATCAATCATTAAGTTATCAGTTGTCAGTTGTTAGTTGTTAGTTGTTAGTTGTCAGGTCGTTCTGATAGTTGCATTGTAAGAACGAGCTGACAACTAATAACTAACAACTAACAACTCGTTTACTTTTGAGCGACTACTTAATGGCAGCGGCAGGTGGCAAGGCCTGCTAGAAGAAACAGCAAAGGGCTTCCGCGCGCGGAAGCCCTTTGCTGTTTCTCCTGGTTTACTGGGGACAATGCGTAGAGGCCTTCAAGACCAGGTGCCGAAGAGGGGGGCGAAAGGCTATTTCCAGGAATTATAAGTCGGGCCGTGGTACCTTCAGGCTTTCCGCTCTATCAACCCGCTGATGCCTCTCCTCGAAACCAATGCCGTCGCCCTCGACTACCTCGAGTACCAGTACCGCACCGACCTGGAAGTGCTGGTAGGGCGCTGGCTGCGCCAACCCACGGAAGAAGAGCTGCGCATCGGCTACCACCGCCTGCTGGAAGCAGCCGAAACTTTTGAGGCCCGGCTGTGGCTGATAGATGCCCGCCGCCGCAACCACGCCAACCAGCAGGCGACGCCCTGGATGGTGGAAACATTTTTCCCCTTGCTGGGCGAGCGCCTGGGCCCGCCCGTGAATCTGGCCTTCCTGTTCATGCCCAGCCACCTGAAAGACCTGGAGCAGGATGTTAAAGTGCCGCCGCTCACATATTTCGACGGGCGCCCGTACCGCGTGCAGCGCTTTGTGGAAGAGCAGGCGGCTATGCACTGGCTGGGCACCTGCCGCACCTTCGGCCCCGGCCTGTAGCGGCGGCTCGCGTCGCTACAGCTTTTTCGGGTCGCGCACCGGGCCGCTGGTCAGGGCTTCGTCGGGTTTGGCGCGGCGCAGGGCTTTCAGGTAGGCCACCAGGTCGTCGAGCTGCTCGGAGCTGATTTCGTTTTTCTTGAAAGAAGGCATGCGGCCCACGCCCAGGAAAAAGGCTCTACTGCGCACGCGGGCGCGCAGGGCCACACCCGGCAGCGGAACATTGTTCAGCGATGGGCCGGCACCGGCTTCGCCCCCGGGGTGGCACTTCTGACAGTTTTCCATGTACACGAGGTGGCCCCGCGCCAGCCGGGCATCGTTTAGCGGTACCGGGCGGGCCGCTACGGGCTCGGAGCGCCGGGCGGTAGTGCAGGCGGCGGCCAGCCACAGGGCAAGCAGCAGCAGGAGCAGGGAGGAAGCGCGTTTCATAGCGTGGTAGTTGTCAGTTGTTGGTTGTCAGTTGTCAGGTTGTTCTGATGAAGCAGCCGGCAGAACGATACTGACAACTGACAACGAACATCTGACAACCATTATATTTTAGATATTTTCCAGAGCACGCCGGTTTGCTTGCGTGGCGAGGGCCCCTGCTCCGTCATGGGCATCATGCCGAAGTCGACCACGTAGAGCGCTTCTCCCTTGGGGTCGAAGCGGGCAGCTACGGGCCGTTCCAGGCCTGCCCGGCCGATTTCCGAGGAGGGCCCGTTGGTGCGGCCCTTGTTTACGGCAAAGTCTTCGACGGCGCCGGTTTGCACGTTCACGCGCACCACTTTAAAGCCCACCGGGCCATACACGCGGCCCACGTTAGGGGCCATGTCGCCGAACTGGGCGATAAATGCTTCGCCCACGTGGCCGAAGCTGGCCGAGCGCGAAAAGTCGAAGCCGTTGGAAGAGGAGTGCACGCCCAGGATGGCCGCGGGCTTGGGCGGCGTCTGCGGGTGCTTGGCCAGCAGAAATTTGGGGTCGTTTTTCGGCGTTTCGTAGTCGGAGGTGTTCATGGGCTGCCCGGCCGAGAAGTCAGGAAAGCCGTACCAGGTGCCGGGCTTCACGGCCCAGAGCACATCGCCGGCCCCATAAGCCGGGCGGCTGCCGCGGGTGTCGTAGGCATTCTCCGTGGTGTAGAGCGTGCCATTGGGGTGGAAAGCCAGCCCGAAGGGGTTGCGCAGGCCCGAGGCCACCAGCTCCAGCGGCCCGCCGCGCAGCGGCACGCGCATGATGGCGCCGGTGCAGGGCAGCTGTCCTTTTATTACCTGGCCCGCCGTGCTGGGCGTGCCAAAAGGCAGGTAGGCACCGGTGGTGACTTTGTCTTTCTTGTCTTCCGTGAGCGGGTTGTCGGACTCGAAGTTCTGGCCAACCAGGGTGATGTCCTGGCAGGGAATCTCGTGGTACTTGGGGTTGCGGGTCAGCCAGCCGAAGTCGGCATTGTCGGGGCCCACCACGCCGGAGTTGGTGGCCGTGCCCTGCCCGAAGTACACGTAGCCGTCGCTGCCGATGGCCGGGCCGTTGGTGTGGTGGTCGCCCAGGCTGGGCAGCTTGTCGACCAGCACCGACATCTGCCCGGCGGGCGTAATGCGCAGGATGCGGCCGCCCTCCAGGCTGCCGCCTTCCGACACGTAAAAGGCGCCTTCGTGGAAGACCAGGCCCGTCCAGGGGCCGTTCTTGCCACCGCTGTATACCTCCTTGGTTTCCCCGTTGGGTTCGAGCCGCAGCAGGCGGGGCGCCGTCCATACTTCGCCGTAGCTGTAGCCCGCCTCCAGAATGTAGGGCGTGCCCTGGGCATCAAACGCCACCCCAGTAGGGTAGGTCAGTCCCTGGGCAATGGCTTCCGCCTTGTAGCCGGCGGGCAGGGCCACGTCGGCGGCATCGAGGCGACGAGTGGCGGGCTCATAGGTTTTGGGGCCGCCGTAATGGCCCCGCAGCTTGTAGCAGCCGGTAAGGCTGCCAGTGAGCACAAGGGCGAGGGCCGCCAAGCCAGTAGCTGAACGGTGAAATAGGGTAGGTGTTGGCATAAAGAGAGAAGGAAAAGAAATCCGGACAGCGAAGCCGGACTGCTCTTCTACTCGTAGCGCCGATGCCAAGTTATGGTTGAGCTTACATTGGGCGGTACGGGCGGCGTGTATCCTTTGCCCAGGCCCCGCGTAAGGTGGTCATGCCTTGCAATGTGCCATTCGCGCGGTTAGCTGATGGCCTATGAGAAGGAGCTGATTTTTTACTGCTTATGCGCCGTCACCGCTACTTATTCGGGGGCCTGTCCCTGATGTACCTGGCTTTCGCCTACCTGCAGCTCAACGACCCCGACCCGGCACTGTGGGTAACGCTGTACCTGGTGCCGGCAGCCGTAATGGCCTGGGCGGCTACTGCCCGGGAAATGCCGCGCTGGCTGCCGGCGGGGCTGGCGCTGGCGTATGTAGCGTTGGCCCTGTGGTGGTGGCCCGCCCGGTTCGACGGCCTGACCGGCCCCATGAACCCGGGCACTACCGTGGAAGAAGGGCGGGAATCGCTCGGCCTGCTGATTGCCGCCCTGGGCCTGGGGGCCGCCGCCTGGCTGCGGAGCTACCGGAGGGCAGCAATTCCTGCCCCGGCATGGACAGGAAAACGCTGAACCGGCCGCAGTATAGCACCGGAATGCTTGAGTTGAGATGGCACACGGCCGCTGGCGCAGGGCCCGGCCCACGGCTATTGTCGTTTAAAGAAAAAGCCCCGACGAACTTTCATTCGTCAGGGCTTCTCCACTTAAAAAACTGGTCAGAAACAACAATCCGTATGCGCCGACTGGTTGACCCGGCGCTGCCTGTGGGCTGCTAGTAGCTGACCACCAGCTTGCGATGCGTTACGACGCCGTCCTGCGTCAGGCGGATGGTATAGATGCCAGCCGGCAGGCCGGTGGCAGGCAGGGTGTAGGCCTTCGGGCCGCTGGCCTGTACCTCGTTCTGGCTTAGAGCGTACACCTTACGGCCCAGTACATCAATCACCTCCAGGCTCACGGCCGCCGGATGCTGCAGGTAATAGGAAATCGTGACGTCGGTGCCGGGGGTAGGATTGGGAAATACCTCAAATGCCAGGGGATTGGCCGCCACGGTAGCGGCGCTAACTACTGCGCTGCGGGTATACCAGATGGGCGAAGTCACGATACGGTTGCCGTCGGCCTGAATAATGATGGCGTAGTAATACGCCGTGCCGGATGGGGCGGGGTCGGTATAGCTCAGGGCGGCGGCCCCCGTTGTGCTGGTCGCCACACTTACGGCGTTGACCAGGCTGCCAGGCACGCCGCGCATCAGGGTGATGCTGCGGATGCTTTCATTGTCGGGGTCGCTCACCGTGACGCTCAGAGCTGCCGGGGCCGGGCTGGTCAGAATGCTGCCCATCGGCGCCCCGTTGCAGCTCAGGGTAACCTGCACGTTCCAGTCGTCGGAGCCATAGAAGCGGCGCTCGCGCATGGCTTGCATAATGCTGGCCTGGGTGAGGGTGGGCGCCAGCACCACGAGGCGGCCGGCTGTGCTGCGGCCGAAGGTGGTGTTGTGGTTGTCGTGGTCGAAACCCATGCCCACGTGGTAGCCCCTGGCCAGCATGCGCTGGTAAGTGCTTTCGAAGGAAGAAGTGCTGTTGTTGGAATACGTGACGTTGGTCGACGTTGCCGGGCCCGAGCGCAGCGGCGTACCCACCACGGCACTGTCGGCCGTGGGACTGAAAGGGGCGGCGCCGGCCAGGTCGCCGTAGTCCAGGTTGGCGGGGTGGGCAAACAGGGCGAAGGCGCCGGGGCGCCGGTTAATCTGCCGCATCAGGGCCTGGTAGTCGTTGCGGGGCACAAACACGTCGAGGTTGCCCGCTTCCCAGTTCAGGAGCTGGTTTACTCCATACACCAGCATATGGCCGCCGCCCGAGATGACGCCCCATTCCATACCGAATAAGGCCACAAACTGTGGGTTGGTAGCCTGCGCGGCCTGTTGCAGGCCCAGGGCGTAGTTGCTGCGCTGCATCCCCGCCTGGGAGTGGTTGTGCTCGCTCACACCCAGAAAGTCCATTTGCAGCGAGGCATCGGCGAAGGCGTAGGCATCAGCCGGTGTGCTGGCGCCCGACGTCGCTTCGTCCTGGTTGCCATCCGAATAGCTGGTATGCGAATGCAGGTTGCCGTAATAAAAGTTGTAGGCTGGGGTCTGAGCCCGGGCAGTCAGCGTCAGCAGGCTGCCAAACAGGAAAAGTAGTGGACGAACCAAGTGGGGGGAGGTAACATAATTAGGGATAGGACTGGTGGTAGAAATAGAACTTCAGCCCGTGCGGGGCGGTAGATAAACTGCACTTTAGCCAGAAGTTCAAAAGAAGGGGATTGCAAAGCTAAGCAAGCCCGGATAAAAATGGTTCAGTCCCTTGCAAAGATGATGGTTTTAATAAAGAGTTAATGATTAGATTTTTAAATAAATGCCCTGCTTACCCGTTTTATTGAAAAGTGCAAAAACTGTAGTGTTTATACATAGTACAGTTATAATACTGCCTGCTTGAATTGGGGGCCATAAATGTGGTTTTCCTTATTCAGGCAAAGGCTCGATAAATGCCGGCGGCACGTGCTCGGTAAGCCATACGCCGTTAGCCGACTGGTAAAAGCTGTGCCCGGCGGCGGCCATTTCTGCGGCTTTCACCCCCAGCACAATGGGTTTGCCACGCCGCTGGCCTACGGTGCGGGCCGTGGCCTCGTCGGCACTTAGGTGGACGTGGTGGCGGCTTTGCTTTTTAAGGCCTTCTTCCAGAATATCGCCCACGTAGCGTACCGTCGTGCCATGGTAAAGCAGCGCTGGTGGCTGCTTTTCTTCATAGCCCAGCGCTACTTCCACCGAGTGGCCCTGGTTGGCCCGGATGCGGGTCTGGTCGTCGTTGAAGGCAAAGCGCTGCTTGTTATTGGTGGCCACTACGTGGCGCAGGTCAGCCAGGCTGAGCGTTATCTGCCGGCGGCTCAGGGCGTGCAGCAGGGTGGGCACGTCGGTCCAGCCGTTTTCGTCCAGCGCAAGGCCAATCATCTCGGGCTTGTGGCGCAGCACCAGGCTGAGGTACTTGCTTATTTGGGTGGTTTCAGCTTCGGATAGCATAGCAAAGTGAATAGCGAAGGTGTAGAAAGCCGCAAAAAAGCCCGGTCCTGTCTGGGCCGGGCTTTTCTACGACAAACGGGCAGGCCGCTTTACAGGCCGTTGTTGCCCATCCGTATTACCTGCCCGGCGCGCTTGCCGCTTTGCTTAATGCGGGTGCCGGGAGCCGGCTTCAGCATAATGACAGGCAGGGAGCAGTCGGCAAGCGACATTTCCTGGACGGTATAGCCCGGCGACTCAACCAGCAGCACTTGGTCGGCATATATGGCGTCGCCCAGCTGAAAGCGTCCCTCGGCATCGGTGACGTATATCTGGGAGGTTCCCTTTACCATCACGGTAGCACCGATAAGCGGGCGGCTGTTTACGTCCAGCACCTGCCCGGTTAAAGGGGCGCAGGCCAGGCGGGCGGGCGCGGCGGGCTCGCTCGGTGCCGGCATTGCCGGTGCAGCCGGCTGGCTCGGAGCGGCCTGCTGCTTTCGTGGTGCTGCTTTGCTGGTTTTAGCAGTGCGGCTGGCCGCAGCCTTTGCTTTGTGCTGCTGGGCCAGGGCCGGAGCAGCAGTCAAAAGCGCAATACAGGCGCTGAGAAGTAGGTAGGAACGCATAAGGCGGCAATAGGAGTAGAACTACAATACACTGCGCCTGATACGCTAATGTGTAGCACTGGTTTGTAACGAACACATGATTTTTGGTAAAAAAGAAAGACATAAGCAGGGCCGCTTGAAAGAGGCTACTTCCCAGGCATACCATTCGCCGGGCTTAATAACCGTTCGGCCGCCCGTTCGACGGCTCGCTTAAATTCTGTTTCGAGGGCTTAGGGGCGCCGCTAGGTTTGCATCATCATGTCACCAAAACGCCCCGAATCCTTATGAAACTCACTTCCATCGCCCGCTGCCTGCCCCTGGCCCTGTTCCTCACCGGCGCTGCCATTGCCAGCGCAATAGGTGCCACCCCTACTACCGAGCTAGCCCAGCCAGCTGCCGACAGCCCCGCCGCCCACCCGCTGTTCACGGTGAAAGTGGTTGGCAAAGGCCAGCCCATGCTGCTGATTCCGGGCCTGACCTGCCCCGGCGCCGTGTGGGACGAAACCGTGGCCCACTACCAGAAGCAGTACCAGTGCCACGTAGTGTCGCTGGCTGGCTTTGGCGGACAGCCCGCCGTGCCCGGCGCCAGCCCCCTGCTGCTGCCCGTGCGCGACCAGCTGCTGGCCTACGTGAAAGCGCAGAAGCTGAACCAGCCCGTGGTAGTTGGCCATAGCCTCGGCGGCTTCCTGGCCCTGTGGATGAGCAGCACCCAGCCCAACGCCCTGGGCCCCCTGCTGATTCTGGATTCTCTGCCCTTTATGTCGGCCATTCAGGACCCCAGCCTGACCGCGGAAAAGGTGAAGCCCCGCGCCGAAGCCATGCGCAAGCAGATGCAAAGCGGCCCCATGCCCGCCGCCGCCCGCCGCCAGATGCTGGCCGGCCTCATCACCGACACGGCCCGCATTTCCCTGGCCGACCGCTGGGGCGTCGCTTCCGACCCGGCCACCGTGGGCCAGGCCATGTATGAGCTGAGCACCACCGACCTGCGCGCCGACCTGGCCCGCATCCAGCAGCCGGTGCTGGTGCTGGGCGCCTGGGCCGCCTACAAAGCCTACGGCTCCACCATGGAAAGCACCCGCGCCATCTTCGCCCAGCAGTACGCCCAGCTGCCCCAGCACCGCATCGAGATGTCGGAAGCCGGCCGCCACTTCCTGATGTGGGACGACACCGCCTGGTTTTTCACCCAGGCCGACAGCTTCCTGCGGCAGGCCAGGAAGTAACGCGGAATTCCATTCCGCGAGGCCAACAGAGCCGACCACCTTTTCCGCGGAATGGAATTCCGCCCTACTCTAACTTGCCTTTGTTTTCCCACTGCCGGCCATGTCGTCCTTCACTATCCGACCCCGATTATACTGGAAGCTGCAGCTTATCAGCTGGACGCTGTACGGCTTATTCGGGGGCGCGCTGGCCGCCATCTTCGGTAAGTTCTCGGTCTACATCATCCCCATCGAAGTCTGGGTGACGGGCACCCTGCTTGGCCTGAGCCACCTGTTTCGGAACTACGTGCGCCGCCATGGCTGGGTGAAGCTGCCCATTGCGGCCCTGCTGCCCCGCCTGCTGGTGGCCCATGTGCTTATTGGGGTAGTCAGCCAGGTGATTATCGGCAGCCTCACCGTGCTGATGTTTCTGCTGGTGCCACCGCCGGGCGAGCTGAAGGCCATGCCCTGGGTGCAGTACATCGGCTACGCCCTGAACGTGTTTTTCACTATGTGGGGCTGGTCGGCCATCTACTTCGGCCTGCACTACCTCGACGGCTACAAGCAGGCCGAGATTGACAAGTGGAAGCTGGCCGCCGCCGTGCAGGAGGCCGAGATGCGCAGCCTCAAGGCCCAGATAAACCCCCACTTCATGTTCAACGGCCTCAACAACATCCGGGCCCTGGTGCTGGAAAATCCCGCCCGCGCCCGCGACATGATTACCCATTTGTCTGACCTGCTGCGCTACTCCATTCAGCTCAACAGCACCGAGAAGGTGGCCCTGGCCCGGGAGCTGGAGATTGTGCGCCACTACTGCGAGCTGGAAGCCATGCAGCTGGAAGAGCGCCTGCGCTACAGCCTGGTGGCCGACCCGGCCGCGCTCGAAGTGCAGATTCCGCCCATGACCCTGCAGCTGCTGGTGGAAAACGCCATCAAGCACGGCATTGCCTCCCGGCCCGGGGGCGGCGAAATCCACCTCAGCGCCCAGCTCAGCCCCGACGCCGCCGAGCTGCTGGTGACCGTGCGCAACACCGGCCGCTACCAGCCCCGCCCCGGCCACGAAGGCGTGGGCCTGCGCAACGCCCGCGAGCGGCTGCAGCTGCTGTTTGGCCCGGCCGCCAGTCTGCACATTGCCAACGACCCCCAGCAGGCCGACACCGTGGTAGCCGAGCTGTGCCTGCCCGTCACCGGCTTCCCCGCTACCCGCCCCGCCCTTACTTCCGCTTCCTATGAACACACTGCTGGTTGACGACTCCCGCCTGGCGCGCACCGAGCTGCGCCACCTGCTCCAGGCCTTTCCCGAGGTACACATTGCCGGCGAGGCCCGCAACGCCGACGAGGCCCGCGAACAGATTCAGGCCCTGCAGCCCGACCTGCTGCTGCTCGACATTCACATGCCCGGCACCAGCGGCTTCGAGCTGCTGGCCTCGCTGGAGGCTGCGCCCCAGGTCATCTTCACCACCGCCTACGACGAGTACGCCCTGCAGGCCTTTGAGGTGAATGCCCTCGACTACCTGCTCAAGCCCGTGCAGGAAGCCCGGCTGGCCGCTGCCCTGGCCAAGGCCCGCGCCAAGCTCAGCAAGCCCGCGGCAGTGCCCGTTGCCCCGCAGCCGGAGGAGCCCGCCCCGGCCCCGCTCACGGCCCAGGACCAGGTGTTTGTGAAAGACGGCGACCGGTGCTGGTTTGTGCGCCTGGCCGACATCCGCCTGTTTGAAATCAACGGCAGCTACACCCGCATTCATTTCGAGGAGCACCGCCCCCTGATTCCGCGCACCCTGCAGCAGCTTGAGAGTCGCCTCGACCCCAAAGTCTTTTTCCGCGCCAACCGCCAGCAGATTGTCAACCTGAAGTGGATTGCCGGCATCGAGCCCTGGTTTAGCAACACCCTGCGCATCACCCTCACCGACGGGCAGGAGGTGGAGGTGTCGCGCCAGCAGTCGGTACGCTTCCGCGAGCTGCTGAGCCTGTAAGAGTGGTTCTTTCTCGGTGGGTTGAGAATGATACTCGTCCCAAAGAGCCTTGCGAAAATCGTCTGGCGGATGTAGAGACGCTGACCTTGGGTTGCTTCTCTACATCGTTCAGGTTTCGCAGACCACTTCGCGAGAAGTATAGAAGTGAGGAGTTGAAAATCCGTCCGGGTTTTAACTCTTCACTTTTAGCTTTTAACTGCCCAAAGAAGGGTGCACTGACCTGCAGGCCGCTTTAATGGTGTCTTTCTAAAGGAAAAGCAAGCCCAGCCGCCTGCCAGCCCCGGCTGCCGGCCGAGAGTAAGCCCGGCCGTATCTTGCAGGTCTTTCCCGGCCGCTGCCAATTATCCATGATTCATATTATCTACATGAGCCGGGCCGTGCGCCCCTTGTCCGACGACAACCTGCGGGAGCTGCTCGAACAGTGCCGCCGCGACAATGCCCGACACAACGTGTCCGGCGTGCTGTTTTACAGCCACGGCAACATTGCCCAGCTCATCGAGGGCGAAGCGGAGGTGCTGGAGCCCCTGTTTGAGAAAATCTCCCGCGATGGGCGCCACTCCAACGTTATCCGGCTGGCCAAGCGCCCCATTGCGGCCCGCAGCTTCGATGGCTGGTCTATGGCGTTCCACCCCCTGGAGCCGGCCGCCTTTGCCCAGTTCCAGGACTTCTTCTCGCCCGACGAGGCCCCGGCCAACCCCGCCACGCTCACCATTGCCGACTCCCTGCTCCTGGACCTGCTGCGCCAGGCCGTATTCGGCCCCGAGCCGGCAGTCGACTCGCAAGCGTAAATTAGCCGGTATCTAACTCGTTCAAAACAAAGGCCGCTACCTATCGGTTTTGTGGAGCTTTTACCACCGTGAACTGCCAGCTTCGGAAAACAGCCGGCAACGACGGTCCGTTATCTGCCTATGCCACTAGCCCCTGCTGACTTCGCTTTTCTGTTCTCATCCCAGCCGCTGCCGGCCCTGGTGCTGGGCAACGACGGCCGCGTGCTGGCCGCCTCCGAGGTCCTGTTGGCTATTGCCGGGGTAGAGGCTGCTGAAGTAGAAGGAATCAGCTTGTCGGAGACAAACCCTTTTGCGGCCTTGGGCAAAGCCTGGTGCGAAGGCGCCGAAGCCGCTCTGGCCGCTTTCCCCCGGGAGCTGCCGCCCTTGCCGCCGGTTCCCTACGGCCCTGCCGGTGATGAGCCGCAGTGGTGGCAGCCCCAGCTTCGGCCTGGGCCCGGCCCCCGGCCCGGCTACGTGCTGTGCACGGCCCAGAAAACGGAAAAAACCACGCGCCGGCCCGGCCGCGAGGGCAGTCCCGCCCGCCAGCTTACCGAGCAGCTGCGGGTGCAGGACCTGGAGTTCCAGGAGATTCTGCGCCACGTGCCGGCCAGCATTGCCACGCTGCTGGGGCCCGAGCTGCGCTTTGAGTTTGTGAATGCCCCCATGCAGGCCCTGCTGGGCGGCGAGGCGCCGGTGGGGGAGGCCCTCACGGCCCGCCCCGGCGCCGTGCCCGCCGACCTGCTGGAGGTGATGCAGCAGGTGTACGGCTCCGGGCGGGGCTTTGTGGCCAAAGCCTACGGCATGCCCCGGCCCGGCGCCGACGGCGAAGCCGCCAGCCCGGGCTTTTTCGATATTTCCCTGCAGCCCCTGCGCGATGAGCACAGCCAGGTGCGCGGCCTGCTGGTGTTTGCCGTCGACGTAACCGTGCAGGAGCAGGCCCGGCAGCGGGCCAACGAGCTGGCCATTGAAACGCGCCGCCTCGACGCCCGCCTGCGCGTGCTCACCGAAACGGCTCCGCAAATCACCTTCACCATCGACGCGGCCGGCCGGTTTGAGTACGTGAGCCCGCAGTGGTACTACTTCACGGGGCAGCCGCCCACGGCCGACCTGGGCACCATGTGGCCCCTGCTCATTCACCCCGACGACCGGCTGCGGGTGCAGTACCAGTCGGAAGCCGCCCGCGCCGCCGGCATCGGCTGGAGCTACGAGTACCGCCTGCGCCGCCACGACGGGCAGTACCGCTGGCTGCTGAGCCGCGCCCTGCCCGAGCTGCACGCCCCCGACCAGCCCGTGTTCTGGCACGGGGCCGTGACCGAGGTGCACGACCAGCGCGAGCTGGCCGACGCCCTACGACGCGGCGAGGCCGAGCTGCGCTTCCTGGCCGACAGCATTCCCCAGCTTATCTGGACGGCTACGGCCGAGGGGTTTATTGACTACTACAACCAGCATACGGCCGAATACACCGGCCTGTCGGCCGAGGAGCTGGGCCCCACCGGCTGGGTGGCCCTGCTCGACTCCAGCGAGCAGGCCGCGGCGGCGCGGCGCTGGGTGCAGTGCGTGGCCACCGGCGAGCCCTACGAAGGCCTGTACCGCATGCGCCGCCACGACGGGCAGTACCGCTGGCACATCATCCGGGCCCGGCAGCTGACCGATACCCGCGGGCCGCGCTGGTTTGGGGCCTGCACCGACGTGGAAGACCAGCACCGCCTGCGCGAAGTGCTGCAAACCCAGTACGATGAGCTGGCCCGCACCAACCGCGACCTTGACACCTTCGTGTACGCGGCTTCCCACGACCTCACCCAGCCCCTGAACAACCTGCGCGGCCTTTTCGACGAGCTGCGCCGCAGCGCCACCTTCAACGATGCCGACCAGGAAGTAATGCTGGGCATGGTCGACGACGCCCTGGGCCAGCTCGATGTGACCCTGCGCGACCTGGCCGACACCGTGCAGCAGCAGCGCCAGCTTTCTGCCCCGGCCGAAGCCATCGACCTGGGCAGCGTGGCCGACGAAGTGCTGCTGGGCCTGCGCGCCCAGGTAGAAGAAGCCGGCGCCACCGTCGACCTCGACTTCACGGCGGCGCCTTCCTTGCTCTACGGCCGGGCGAACCTGCGCAGCGTGCTGCATAACCTGCTCAGCAACGCCCTCAAGTTTGCCCACCCCGAGCGGCCACCGCACCTGGTGGTAGCCAGCAGCCTCTCGGAAACCGGGCAGCCCCAGCTGCGGGTGCAGGACAACGGCCTGGGTATGGACCTGCGCAGCGACGCCGAGGCGCTGTTTCAGCTCTTCGAGCGCCAACACCCCCACATTGGCGGGGCCGGCGTGGGCCTGTACCTGGTGCAGCGCATCGTGAAAAGCCATGGCGGCCACCTGGAAGTAAGCAGCGCCGTGGGGGAGGGCACCACGTTCACGGTGCACTGGTTTGAGTAAGGGCTGTTACGGGATGGCTGGCGAAGCAGCGGCTTCTAGTTGCTGGTTGCTGGTTTCTGGTTGACGTTCTAACCAGAAACAAGGAACCAGAAACTTCTTGCTTCAGCGCGCCAGCTCGTGCGGAACAGCAGGTGGTAATAGGGTGTCGTCCGGCATAGTTGCAGTGCTTGGCTGGTGCCGGAGGGGCTAACAAAAAAAGCCCCAGCCAAAAGCCGGGGCATTTCCGAAGTCATTTAAATCTACCAAATGGTACTTATCCTTCAGCAGGGCTGAAGGTGTGAGCGCGGAGCTGCTAGGCTTCCTGGGCCTGGGCTACGTCGCTGGCCTCGGCCACCGGAATGGCCTGACCCACGGGATTCACGCTCACCTTTTTGTCGTTCACTCCTACAAATACGTATTGCCCGGTTTTCATCGAGAAGATGTAGTAGGGCTGGTTGATGCCGGGGTAGAGGGGGTGACGCAGCGTCATGGCGCCGTAGGCGCCGGTGTAGCCGGCTTTCTTCAGCAGCGAGTCGGCCTCAGTGGCTTCCATGCGCACGGGCCAGGGAATCACCACGTCTTCCATCCAGGGCTGGGCGATGTACTGCACCGGCCCAAACGTGCCCCAGCCCGTCGATTCAATGATGACCGTGCCTTTGCCTGCCTGAAACACCACTTTCAGCTTCGACAGCTCGTTGGGATTGGTGCAGGAGCGGGGGCTGGGCGGCAGGGCCTCCACCTCGTACAGGGCCGCGTCGGGGTACTGGTCCTGCACCAGGCGCACGGCAATGTTTACCCGGCCCAGGAAGCTGAGGATGGCCTGCGGGGCCGGGCTGCTGTTCTGCACTTCGTCGAGCACGAACACCCGCACGTCGTACACTTTCTGCAGCACGTACTGGGCGATGCCGCCGAACACGCTCACTACCACCTGCGTGTTGCCGGTTTGCAGGGAGTTCAGCGTCCAGGCAATGTTGCTGCCCTCAATACCGGCCTGCTGCAGCTCCAGCATAGTGGAGTCGAACTTGATGGCGATGCTGCCGCCCTGGGGTACGGCCGCGGCTTCCTTAATCAGGAAGGGCATTTTGAACAGCACGTTCAGCTGCTCGTGGCCGGGCACCATGGCCGGGGCGGCCGTTGCTACGGCCTGCTGAGGAGCGGGCTGGCTTTCGCCGGGTGGGAGCAGGCCCAGGAAGCGTACCTCCACGGCCACGCCTTCGGGATGGTTGGCATCGGCGATGATAACCTGCCCCGAGGGCGCCACCGGCGAGGGCAGCTGAATGCTGAAGTTCTGCTCGTGGGTGTAGGGCGACTTCGAGTCGTGCAGCGGCCCGGTCCAGCCTTCCAGCTGAAACTTGAGGCCGCCCATCAGCGGTACCTGCGCGAAGGTGATGCCGTAAGTGTAATCCTGCACTTCACCAGTGGCAAAGAGGGTCAGGGTTTTGGTTTGGGTGTTGTAAGCAGCGGCCAGCTCGTCGGCCGGAATAAGTCCAAGAAAGCCCATGGTATGGTTGAGTTGAAATGTGAGTTGAAGTGCCTACTCGGTTTGGTGGGGCTTTTCGGCAGCCGCCCCTGTTGGCAGGCGTAGCTCCTGCCCGGGCCCGGGAAGTGGGGCCCGCATGTGATGTCGCAGCGCCGTGGGCATTCGGGGGCCCGGCCGCCAGCCTATCCGGGCAGCAGCGGGCAGCGAAAAAGCCGGAGGCGCAGGTTTCCGGGCGGCGCCTGCGCGAGCAAGGGCACAGCACTACCGATAGTGCCCAAAGCGGGTCGCCAGGCATCAGAAAACCAAAAGGAGAAAACGCAAAACCGCTGATAGGGCGGTTTCAACCGCAGCTGCTGCAGCCAGCCGCGTACCGAGGGCGCAAGGGGTAGAAACGCGGCTGCGCCGGAAGCCGGCTGGCAGTACACGCACAATGCGAACAACGGGTAGCCTGCCGGCGGCAGGAAGCCTGAGGTTCACGGGCAGCTTAAGCTGCGGTGAAGGAGAAGGGCCGAAAATACTTCGGCCAGCACAGCGCCCCATTCAGGAGATGGGGCGGGGGAAAGTGCCGGCAAGATAGGCTTCCATACTGCCCAACACAAGCATTGGGGCAAAGGCAATGAGAAATTTATCTTAATTATTGAATAGAAGGCGCACTGGGCCAGCTGAGGCCGCTATTTTCGGCAAGGCGAACGTCAAAAATAAAATCCCAGACAACGCCAGCGCAGGTAGCTGCATCTAGGCTTACACACTCCCACTAACAACAGCTCAACCCGTATGAAGCGCTTCTCCCTGGTGTTGCTCACGCTGCTGGCCACGGCCGGTACCACTCTTGCCCAAACCAAACAAAGCCGCACCCCCGGCAGCTTCCGGGCCGTAGAGGCCGGCGGCGGCATCGATGTGTTTCTGGCCCAGGGGCCCAGCACCGCCGTAGTGGTGGAGGCCGACAACGACGTGCAGCGTCACCTCATTACCGAAGTGAAGGGCGGCACGCTGGTGATTAACTGGGAGAAGGGCTACTCCTGGAAGAACCTGCTCAGCAGCAATCGCAAAGCCAACGTCTACGTAACGGCTCCGCAGCTGGAGGCCGTGACAGCCAGCGGCGGCTCCGATGTGCGTGGGCAGTCGCCCATTAAAGCCACCAGCTTCCGGGTGACGGCCAGCGGCGGCTCCGACGTAACCCTGACCCTAAACGCCAGCACCCTGAGTGGCACCGCCAGCGGCGGCTCCGACCTGCGCCTCGATGGCCGCGTAGAGCGCCAGACGGTGAGCGTGAGCGGCGGGGCCGACTACCTGGCTTTTGGCCTGCAAAGCAAGGCGGCCGTTATTACCGCCAGCGGCGGGGCCGATGCCAACGTGAGCGTAGACGATGAGCTGAGCGCCACTGCCAGCGGGGGCTCCGACGTGCGCTACAAAGGCCAGGCCCGGGTGCTGAAGTCCAATGCCAGTGGCGGCAGCAGTGTGCGCCGCGCCCAGTAGGGCAGCCCCTGGCAGCTTATTCCAGTAGCCAGATTTCGGTGCCGGCCGGCAGGTGGGCTAGCGCGCCCAGGTCCAGCAGCAGCCCTCGCTGGGTCTGGGCCTGTCGGGTTATCTCCTCCACAGTGGCCGAGCCCGCGTGCCGTGTTCCCTCGGGTAGCACCGCTTCTATAGACAGGCCGGTGTGCAGGTCGTAGCCGGCCAGCCGGCGGGCAGGGGCATCAGGCAGCGCCAGCAGGCCCAGGCCGGGCAAAGGCCAGGTGGCTTGAACACGCAGAAGTAGAGTGGAAGCAGGCACCGGCTGTTTACGTAGCGGCCCGGTTTTGCGCCGTAGCCAGCGCTTATGCGAATGCCAGGACGGTAGATTAAGTTAAAAGTGAAGAGTTAAAAGTTGAGAACCGGAACAGGTTTTAACTTTTAACTCTTCACTCTTAACTTCTTTCAACAGCTGCACCAGCCGGGAAATTGCGGTAATTTGAGGCATGAACCGCTTCGACCGCATCACGGCCATTCTTGTGCAGCTGCAAGCCCGACGGGTGGTAAAAGGGCAGGAGCTGGCCGAGCGCTACGGCGTGAGCCTGCGTACCGTGTACCGCGACCTGCGCACCCTGGAAGAAGCCGGCGTGCCCCTGTGCGGCGAAGCCGGCGTGGGCTACTCCCTGGCCGAGGGCTACCGCCTGCCCCCGGTGATGTTTACCCGCGAAGAAGCCACGGCCCTGCTCCTGGCCGAGCAGCTGGCTGCCCGCCTGACCGACGCCGGCACGGCCCGCCTTAGCACCGCGGCCATGGACAAGCTGCGGGCCGTGCTGCGCCGCCCCGACCGCGACTACCTCGAAGCCCTGGGCCCGCGCATTACCGTGCTGCCGGGCCGGGCGCGGACTGCCAGCACAGCCCTGCCCGACCCCAATATCCACCAGCAGCTGCTGGCCAGCATTGCCGGCTGCCGGGTCGTAGCGCTGGACTACCGCGCGGGCCACCACGGAGCAGCTACGCGGCGCGAGGTAGAGCCCATTGCCGTGTACTTCGGGCAGTACTGGCACGTGGTGGCTTACTGCCGCCTGCGGCAGGAGTTCCGCGACTTCCGCCTCGACCGCATTGCCGGCCTGCAGGTAGGCACCGAGCAGTTTGCGCCCCGCCCCGAAACGCTGCAGAGCTACTGGGCCGAGCAGGCCGAGCGGCGTCAGGCCTACGCCGCGGTGGTGCGCTTTGCCCCGCAAGGGCTGGCGCAGGCCCAGGAAAACAAGCACTACTTTGGCTGGACGCAGGAGCGGGTGCTGCCCGATGGCAGCACGGAAATGGCTTTCCTGACGGGCTGCCTCGACTCCCTGGCCCGCTGGCTGCTGCTGTTCGGGCCGCTTGTTAGCCCCGTAAGTCCGCCTGCGCTGGAAGCGGCGCTGCGCGAAAAAGCCCGCGAAGCCTACGAGCATTTTTGCCAGCCCACATAGAAAGCAAAAAAGTTTTGCCGGGCATCGCACTGCTGACACAGGGCTGTCATACCCGGCCGCGAGGTTTGCGTCATCATCCACCAAACCCCACACCAGCCATGCTGACTGCCCTTGCCCCCGCGCCCCAGGCGCAGGCTTTCCTGCCCGAGCTCGCCCACGAGCTGCACCTCACCCGCCGCGTGCTGGAGCGCGCCCCCGAAGCTTACTTCGGCTGGCAGCCCCACCCCAAGTCCATGACCCTGGGCAAGCTGTCCTCGCACGTGGCCGACCTGCTGGCCAACATCGCCAGCACCCTGCGCACCGCGGAGTACGACCTGGCTAACTACGCCGCCGACCATGCCGAGCTGCCTGCTACCTCTGCCGAGCTGCTGCGCCGCTTCGATGCCGGCGGCGCCGACTCGCAGGCCGCCCTGGAGGAAGCCAGTGCCGAGGCGTTTGAGCAAGCCTGGACCCTGCGCCACGGCGACTACATCATTCTGCAGCAGCCCCGCACCCAGATTGTGCGCCACCTCATCAGCCACTGCGTGCACCACCGCGGTCAGCTCAGCCTCTACCTACGCCTGCTCGACGTGCCCGTGCCCAGCATCTACGGCCCCTCGGCCGATGAGCCTGCTGCCTGAAGCGGGTTCTACTAAATGAGACAAGCCCCGGCTGCTTAGCGCCGGGGCTTGTCTCATTTAGTGCTTGTAATTCGGGCTATGCCTGTCCGGCTGGCCGGAAGCGTCAGGGGAGGGCCTAGCGTCCGCGGGCCCTCAGTACTTCCAGGGTTTCCCGGTGCCGGCGCTCGGCCAGGTCCTGGTTGCGGGAGGCCACGCCCCAGATAGCCGCCGGCAGCCAGCCAATCAGGGTAAACTGCAGGAAAAAGCAGAGCAGGCCGCGCAGAATGTGGCCGTGCAGCATCATTGATAAACCGGGGAGCAGAATGGCAAGCAGCATGGGCGTAAAGTGTTAAGGAAGATGATGCAAACCTACAGATTCTTCAGCCACACCTGACGCAGAGCCAGCTGGGCCGGCGTGGCCGTGGGGTCGGCTTCGAAGTGAAAGCGCTTTACTTCGGGGCGTCCCTGCAGCTTGCAGGCTACTTTCTGCTCCTTGCCGCCGCGGCGGATGGTGAGCTCATAGGCTTGGCCGGCGCTGCTGGCTTGGATTTTCTTCATGATGTCGCCCATGGTGGCCGGCCCCAGGCTGATGCCCTGGTAGGCCAGAAGCTCGTCGCCTTCGGCCAGGCCGCAGGCCCGCACCTCGGGCGCCAGCTGCGTAATTACCACCTTGCCCTCACGGGGGCCGAAGCCCATGCCCAGTCGTGCTTCCTGCTTGCCCGTGGCCCGGGTCCGGCTGTAGTTGATGCCTACGCTGGCAAAGTATTCCTGCAGGGGCAGGGGCTCGGCATTTTTCACGTAGCGCTGGAAGAAGTCGCCGATTTCCGGGTAAGTCATGCGGGTAAACTCCTCAAAGAAGTTCTGCTCGCTGAAGGGCTTGTCGGGGCCGTAGAGCCGGGTGAGCTCCAGCAGCACCTCCCGCAGGCCGCGCTTGCCGCCGGAGAGCTGCAGCAGGCGCAGGTCGAGCAGGGTAGCCGTGAGGGCGCCGCGCTGGTAGATGTTCATGTACTGCGCCTGGCCCTCGTCAGCAAAGGAGTTCAGCCCCAGGCGGGTGAGGCTGTAGGTGGTGTCGGTGCGGGTGCGCTCGAAGCTTTCCTTGCTATGCAGGGTGTTGAGGTACTCGTCGAGGCTGATGAGGCCGCTGCGCAGCTGCATGGTGTGCGCCGCCCACTCCGTCACGCCCTCGTACAGCCACAGGTGCTGCGAGCCGGTGGGGTTCACGAAGTTGAACTGCTGAATAATCTCGGAGTGAATGTTGAGCGGCGTCACGATGTGGAAGAACTCGTGCGCGGCCATGTCGGTAATGGCCTGGGCCGACTCCGGCGTGAGGGGCCGCTCTTCCAGCGTGTATTCCGAGCTGTAGGAATGCTCCCAGGCGCCGTGCTCTTCGTCTTCGAAGTGGTAGAGAAAGGCGTAGCGCTTCACCGGCAGCTGCCCGCCCAGGAAGGCCTGGGCCGCCCCGAGCATCTTCTGCATGTGGTTGAGCAGGGGCTCGGCCTTCACCAGGTCGGTTTTGGAGTAGCAGTACAAGGCCACGTCGGCATCGCCCAGCTTGGTGCTGGCCTCGGTGAGGCGGCCGAGCAGAATGGGCGAGTCCACGGCGTGGTCGTAGTTTTTGGCGTGGTAGTACCCCTGGGCATCGGGCACCAGCGCCGAGCCGGCTTTCCAGGCTTTCGGGTAATTCAGCTTCATGCGCAGGGGGCGCGCCTGCCAGCCCTGGGGGTAGCCCAGCAGGGTTTGCCCGTTCAGCAGGGCGTGGTCGGCCTCCAGCGAGGAGCCGCACATGTGGTAAATCTGGTGCTCCTGCACCGGCGTGTCCCAGGTTTCGGCAATGGTGTAGCGGATTTCGCGGGTCTTGTCCGGGCTTTCCAGCTGCCACTGGTTGGTGGAAACCTGCTTGCTGGGCAGGGCCTTGCCTTTGGCATCAAAGGCCTCAAACTTGCGCACGAAGCGGCCCATGTCCATCACCTGGTAGGTGCCTGGCGCGGTGGCCGCAAACTGGTAGATGGCCTGCTCCTTGCCCAGCTTGGGCAGCTCCAGCTTCACCTGAAACTCGTTGGAGTTGGCCGCCGGGTCCATGCTGATGGTGTAGGTAAGCTCGGCAGCCGACTGCGCCAGGGCAGGCAGGGCACCGGCCAGCAGAAAAGCCAGGGCGGCAGGTCGTAAAAAGGCAGGCATTCTTAAAATGGATGAGGTAAGTAATGGGAAATGAATTCAGGGCTAACAGATGCTTAAAGCTGGCGGGCGTTGCGTGCCGGGCTCTTCCTTGCACAAGTACGGGGCCGTAGCTATTCTCCGGCCCACGGCCCTGGCCGGCTGCCCCTGGCGCCCAGGCTGGGCCCGCAGCCGGCTCGGTGCAGCAGCACCGACAACACCCTGGCTGCTGCTGCGCGTATTCACTGGGTTTCGCAAGCTACTTTAACCAAGACGCCTATACCCCCGCTGCCGATGCCTACCTACACCAATCCCATCTGGGACGACAACTTCCCCGACCCGGCCCTGCTGCGCTGCACCGATGGCTGGTACTACGCCTACGGCACCCAGACCAAGCGCAGCGGCATCATCATCAACATGCAGGTGGCCCGCTCCCAGGACCTTGTTCGCTGGGAATATTTGGGCGACTGCCTGCCCGAAAAGCCGCAATGGGCCCGGCACAGCCAGAAAATATGGGCTCCGCACGTGAGCGAGCACGCGGGCCGCTTCTACATGTACTACTCGGCCCGCCCCGATGGTGCCGACCGCCTGAGCCTGGCCGCTGCCGTGGCCGACAGCCCCGCCGGCCCCTTCACCGACATCGGGCAGCCCCTGCTCAACGGGCCGGGCTTCACCTGCATCGACCCCATGGCTTTCGACGACCCCGCCACCGGGCAGCGTCTGCTGTACTGGGGCTCGGGCTTTGGCCCCATCTGGGTGCAGGAGCTGGCCGAAGACCGGCTGTCGTTTCAGCCGGGCACGGTGCCCCAGGCCCTGGTACATCCCAGCTCCACCGACGATACCCGCGACTACCACCGCCTGGTGGAAGCGGCCTGGGTGCGCTACCGCGACGGCTGGTACTACCTGTTTTTCTCGGGCGACAACTGCTGCGGGGCCCAGGCCCACTACGCCGTGCTGGTGGCCCGCAGCCGCCACGCCACCGGGCCCTTCGAAACCCTGGCGGCCTACACGCAAAATCCCTACGCTACCCTGCTCGAGGAAAATGCCCACTGGCGCGCCCCCGGCCACAACTGCGTGATAACCGACGCGGCCGGCGACGACTGGATTGCCTACCACGCCATCAGCCCCCGGCAGCCCACCTTCGATGCCATCGACGACTCCGAAGGGTACTCGCGCCGGGTGCTGCTGCTCGATAAGCTGGAGTATGTAGAGGGCTGGCCCCGGGTGCGGGGCGGCGGGCCTTCCTGGCAGCCCCAGCCCGCGCCCCAGGGCCAGTAAACCAACAAAGCCCCGGCCAGGGCCAGGGCTTTGTATGGGGTGGATTCATACATTTTTTGAGCTGCAGCCCGGGCGCTCCCGGCATTACAGCTTCACCTGCGGCGAGTTGTCACGGCCGGTGATAACCCACTGGCCGTCCTGCAGGCGCAGGTGGTAGTAGTAGCTGCGAACGGGCAGCGGACGCGCCTGCTCCACGCGGGCCGTGGCCGCATCGCCTTTGATGTCGACATACACCAGCTTGGCGCGGCTTTTTTGCAGGGCGGGGGTTTGCAGCTCGGCCTCTACCACCTGGGTGATAAGGCTGCGGGCTTCGGGCTTGGTGCCCGGGTCGGGGGCGCTGAGGGTGGTGCTGGTGTGGGCAGCGAGGAGGGTGGTCTGGGCAGTGGCTGCAGTGCTCAGGCTCAGGGCAGCAAGGAGGAGAAGAAGGGAAGTACGCATGAGGTTACAGAAAAAATAGGAGTGAGGAAAAAGAGAGGGGTGGTTGCGGAGAGTGGGCGGCCCGGCGGGCGGCGCGGGCGGCAGGTGGGGCGTGGGGCAGGTACTGCTTCATGGGGTGTGGCATTGGGATGGCGCAAAGGTGGCGGGCCCTGCCACACCAGAAAAGCGAGTTTATTTCATCATCTGGCTGAAGGAAATTCAACCAGCGGTAGTTGGGCTGTTAGGCGCTTTTGCTGGCCGCACCGTTGCCTGCAGCCCCACAAAAAGGAAGCTGAATTTTTTTCAGCTACTTCCTGAAGAAATTGCGCCTGGCTGCTGCAGCCCCGGGCAATATTTTTGCGTCTGGACGCGCGGCCGCAGCTTTACCGGGGTAGCGGCGGCTTTGCCCATTGTCGCATTGCCTTTCGCCTAAAACCTGCTCCCGCTTATGGAAATCCGTCATCTGCGCCTGGTGCGCGCCATCGTGGAAGAAGGCAGTATTGCCCGCGCCATCGACAAGCTGCACCTCACGCCCAGCGCCCTCAGCCACCAGCTCAAAGAAGCCGAGATGCAGCTGGGCGCCCCCATCTTCTACCGCATAAACAAGAAGATGGTGCTCACGCCCGTGGGGGAGAAGGTGCTGGACGCGGCCCACGACATCCTCAGCCGCTGGAACCGCACCCACGCCGAAATAAAGGAGTTGATAGGCGGCGAAACAGGCGTGCTGCGCCTCAGCACCGAGTGCTACACCAGCTACCACTGGCTGCCGGGCCTGATGAAAACCTTCGCCCGCGACTTTCCCCACGTGCAGCTGCGCATCGACTTCGAGGCCACCAGCAACCCGCTGCCGCGTCTGCGCAGCGGCAACGTCGACGTCGTCATCACCAACGACCCCGTGCCCGACCCCAACATCGAGTACATCGAGCTGTTCAGCGACGAGCTGCGGGCCCTGGTGCCGGCCGGGCACTGCTGGGAAAACCGGCCCTTTGTCACGGCCGAGGACTTTGCCAGCGAAACCCTCATCATTTACTCCCTGCCGCTCAGCAGCGTTATTCTCAACCAGCGCCTGCTGGCCCCGGCCGGCGTGGAGCCTGGCGGCGTAAGCGTGGTGCCCCTCACCGAGGCCTCGCTGGAGCTGGTGAAGGCGGGTATGGGCGTGAAGGTGATGGCCAGCTGGGCCGCCAAGCCCTACCTCAGCGCGGGCAAGCTGCGCAGCGTGCGCGTAGGTCCCGAGGGCCTGTTTATTCAGTACTACGCCGCCCGCCTCAAGCACCAGGACTACCCGCTGTACTTCGACTGCTTCCTGAATTCGCTGCGCCAGGAAATGCTGGTCTGAGCCTTAGCCCAAATGTGGGGCTTCCCGTATCTTAGGCACGTTCTGCTTTTTTGCTGCCTATGATAGTGTCTTTTTACGCCCGGCTGCGTCAGGCCGCCCCCTTGCTGGCCCTGGTGGCTGCCCTGAGCACTGCTTTTACTGCCCGGGCCCAGCCGGCCGCCCCCGACCTGCACTGCCTGCTGCTGCCCCTGGACCCGGCCCTGCGCGTGCAGCAGGCCGGCTTAATCCTCGAAGCGGAAGTGCGCGATGCCCAGAGCTTCTGGGACGCCGGCCACCGCCGCCTCTACACCCGCCACCGCCTGCGGGTGTTCAGCCTGCTGAAAGGCAGCGTGGCCGATACGGCCGGCCTGGTGCTCATCACCGAAGGCGGCCGCCTGGGGCTGACGCAGCAAACCCTCACCAACACCCTGCACCTGGAGCCGGGGCAGCAAGGCGTGTTCTTCCTCAGCCCCGCCCCCTGGCCCGGCCTGCCCGCCGAAAGCGGCCGGCTCTGGACTCCCTTCGGCAGCGAGCAGGGCTTTATCGGGTACAGCCTGGCCGACAACACGGCGCGGGAGCCTTTCCGCACCTACCCCAGCATCGGGGCCGCTTTCTACCAGGAGCTTGCCCAGCTGACCGGCCAGCCCCGCCGCGTGCTGCAGCCCAACCCCGCGCTGCGGGCCGCCCAGGCACTTTTGCAGGCCCCGCAGGGCAGCCTGCGCACCAAGGCCCCCAGCATCAGCGACCTGCAGCCCGCGCAGCTGCCGGCCGGGGTCGATGCCGTGCTCACCATCGTGGGCAACGACTTCGGGGCCTCCCGCGGCTCGGGCTTTGTTGAGTTCAAAAACGCCGACGACGGCGGAGCTACCTGGGTGAAGGCCCGGGAGAGCGACTATGTGAGTTGGACGCCTACCCGCGTTCAGGTGCGCGTGCCTTCGGCCGGGGAGGGGCGTAAGCCCGCCGGCAGCGGACGGGTGCGCCTCACCACCGGCGGCCAGCTGCAAACTGAAAGCCCAGGCACAATTTCCATTATCTACGCCCTCACCAACGTGGAAAGCACCGAGGGCAACCTGCTGGCCCGGCCCAACCACGTAGCCAGCAACGACAGCGGCGGCATCAGCTTCCGGTTCAGCGCCAACTTCCGGGCCCAGCCGGCCCCCGGCGCGGCCTGGCGCCGGGCCCTCAACACCTGGCGCTGCCAGACGGGCATGAACTGGCGCGTGGGCAGTAGCATCGCCAGCAACGCCATTGCCGACGATGGCCAGAACGTGGTGGCTTTCGACAACGCCAGCGACGCCCTGCCGGCCCAGGTGCTGGGCCGCACCACCAGCTACTACAGCGGCTGCTACGACGCCAACCGGCAGGTAGTGTTCTACGTGAAGGAAATCGACATGCAGTTCGACGACGCCGCCAACTTCCAGTTTGGCCCCGCCCTGGCCATTGGGGCCCTGCGGCAGATTGACTTCGAAACCGTAGCCCTGCACGAGCTGGGCCACGCCCAGCAGCTGTCACACCTTATCCAGCTCGGCGCCGTGATGCACTACGCCGTGCAGCCCGGGCGCAACACCCGCAGCCTCGACCCGGCCAGCGACATTGCTGGCGGGCGCCGGGTGCTGCGCGAGCGTAGCTTTCGGCAGCTGGGCTGCGGCGGTGCCGCCATGCTCCCGGCCCCGCTTATTCGCTTTAGCGCGCGGTTTGCGGGCGGCACGGGCATCGTGCTGAGCTGGGCTACCCGCGACGAATGCTTCCTGAGCGGCTTTGCCGTGCAGCGCACCAATGGCGTTGATACCACGGCCTGGCAAACCGTGGCCACGCCCGGGGCTGGCCAGGGCAGCGGGCAGTACCAGTACGTAGACCAGCAGCTGCGCGAGGGCCTGCACTTCTACCGCCTGCGCCTGCAGCGGCCCGATGGCTCTTTCGACTACACCGAGGCCACCCCCGTCACCAGCGAAGGAGAGTCGCCCGACTTCGCTATTTTCCCCAACCCCGTGCAGGGCGAGCGGCTTTACCTGCAGTATCCGGCCCCGGCCAGTGGTGCCGTGCTGTTCCTCATGTACGACGCGCTGGGCCGCCTGCAGCGCCGCACCCAGACCTCGGCCCGCCAGGGCCTCAACGTGCTTAGCCTGAATGTGACGGGGCTAAGCCCCGGTATGTATGTGCTGCGCTGGCGCGATGAGCAGGGCCAGGGAGGCAGCCGCAAGTTTGTGCGGCTCTAGCGGCCGTCACAGGAGTTGCGTTTTATCGGCAGCCTTAATGCAATTTCTCAGGGTTGCTGCGTAATAGCAGCTAAAAGCCAACAAGCATGGTTTTTAACTTCCTCTTTCCTCAGCTTGCGCAGATACCGCGTAAGCCGCCAGCTGCCCCGCGTCGAGGTTGCCATTAAGCCACTCATTCTCGATGTTGGCGCCCAGCTTCTTGTAAAACCCGATGGCCGGCTCGTTCCAGTCCAGCACCTGCCACTTCATGCGCTGGGCGCCGGTGGCGCGGGCCTCGGCCACCACAGCGTCGAACAGCAGCTTGCCGTAGCCGCCGCGCCGGGCGCTTTCCGTCACCACCAGGTCTTCGAGGTAGAGCATGCGCCCTTTCCAGGTGGAGTAAGCCGTGTAGAACAAGGCCAGCCCGATGATGTCGGCGCCGCGCTCCAGCACGAAAAAGCCGAATATGGGCACCGGGCCAAATCCGTCGCGCCGCATGGCCTCCAGGGTATTCGTGACGGCCTCGGGAGCCCGCTCGTACTCGGCCAGCTCCTTAATCAGGCCCAGCACCTGGGGCAGGTCGGCTTCCACGCCGCGGCGCAGGATGCAATTATCAGTGAGCAATGAACAATGAGCAATGAAGTGTGAGGGGAATTTCAGGCAAAAAAAGAGCAATGAGCGTGCCCGGTAGGCATTGCTCATTGCTCACTGTTAACTGTTCATTGTAAAGATTACATCTGCGGCTGCATCTTCTTGATGTCTTCCGTGGCGTTCACGGCGTTCAGCTCCCGGTACTGCGCGGGCATGGCCTTGCCGCCGGTGGTGTCGGGGGCAGCAGGCAGCGGGGGCAGCTCGGTGGTAACAATGTCATCGTCGCCCTCTTTTACCGACGGGCCGCAGGAGGGCAGCGTGAACGAGAGCAGGGCAAGGGCCAGCAGGCCGGAGAGGAACTTCTGTTTCATGTGAAGGGGAATCGATTGGCGGTGCAAGTTACGCAAGGCGGGCGGCTTAGCGTTACGAAAGTTGGAGCGTGGTGAGGTAGCCGGGGCTATTCTACCGCATACCAGGGCACCCCCAGCCGGCCGGGCCGCAGGCGAATATCGACTACGCTGCCGGGGCGCATCAGCTGGTACTGCTCCTGGGCTACCTGTATGTCGGCCACTTCCGGGAAAGGGCCCCAGGGCTGCACGGTGAGGTAGTACGTAGTGGTTTTGCCGGAGGAAGAATGCTTGGCCAGTACCTGGGTGTGGAAGACCCGGCCCCGCTGCCCATCAAACGCCGCGTTGATGCAGGTGCTGGCGCCATAGCCGTAGAGGGCGGCCATAAAAACCAGTGTGAGCGAAGCCGCAAAGGCCGTTTGCCGGCGAAACAGCCACTCGCGGGTGCCCAGTCCCAGCAGCAGGGCCATGCTTACTGCCGCCCGGCCCACCACCGGCCAGAGCTGCTGATAGGCTACTATCTCGAAGTCGAACAAGCCCCGGATGCTCAGGGCCAGGCTGGGCAGGAGCACGGCTAGCAATACAGAAGGGTAGGGGCTATTGGTGGTTTCATTCAGGCGCAGCGCCCCCTGATGCCGCCACAGTGCGGCCGCCGCGAGCAGCGGCACCGCCAGGGCGCAGATAACCGCCCATTCGTAAGGGCGCGGAAAGAAAATCAGCCAGGCAGCGCTGAGGCCGCCGGCAATGTTGAGCAGCTTGGCGGTGCCGGCCGCCCGGGCCAGCTGCTCGCTTCTTTCCTCGGTGCTGTTGCCCAGGGCGTGGTCGGCCAGCGCCTCCTTTTCGGCGGCCTCCTGCTCCAGAACATCCGCGTTGGGAAAATGCCGGGCCAGCCAGGACTGCAGCTCGACGTAGCGCTCCGTGGTGTAGCCAATCTTGAGCGTGCTCTTCCGCTTGTCCTTGGGTACGACAAAGGTGTATTGCTGCGTGATGCGGTAACCTTTTACTTCATCCCAGGCCAGGGTTTTGGTTTTGAAAGCACCTACCTGACTTAGCTGCTCCGGGCCCAGGATAAGCCGCCATCTTACCGTTTCCAGCAAGCCATAGATGAAAAAGCCACCCATGCCAATACCCAGCACGGCCATGAAGGCCGTCAGTCCCAGGCTGGGCTCCTTGGCGTTCTGCGCCAGAAGCGGCATAGCAAGAAAAATGGCGGCCATGGGCGGCAGCAGCACATAGAGGAAGATGCGCCAGCCTTTGGCAGTAGCGAAAGTGGGCGAAGGTGGTAAAACCAGGGGCATAAGCAGAAAAGAGTGGGCTGGCCGAAGCGCCCGGTAAATATGGGGCCGAATGGAGCCTCCCGGCGGCCTTACCTTTGCCCGGCCCGGTCCTTAGCCGGCATGTGCCGCTTGCTGCCCCTGTCTGTCGTCATCATCACCTTCAACGAAGAAGCCAACATCGCCCGCTGCCTGGAGGCGCTGGGCGACGTGGCCGACGAGGTGCTGGTAGTCGACTCTTTTTCTACCGACCGCACCGTGGCCATCTGCGAGCGGCACGGGGCCCGCGTGGTGCAAAACGCCTTCGCTGGCTACGTCGAGCAGAAGAACTTCGCCACCGCCCAGGCCCAGTACGACCACGTACTGCAGCTCGACGCCGACGAGGTGCTGACCGAGGAGCTGCGCCAGTCCATCCGCCGGGCGAAGGCCCACTGGGAGCACGCGGCCTACTCCCTGGCGCGGCTCACCAACTACTGCGGGCACTGGGTGCGCCACGGCGGCTGGTACCCCGACCGCAAGCTGCGCCTCTACGACCGGCGCCAGGGCCGCTGGACCGGCCTGCTGCTGCACGAGCGGTATGAAGTGGAGGCCGGCCTCAGCACCGGGCAGCTGGCCGGCGATGCCCTGCACTACAGCTACCACTCCATTGCCCAGCACGTGGCCCAGCTCAACAAGTTCACCACCATCACGGCCCAGGAGCAGGCCCTGAAGGGCAACACCCGGGTTACGCTCTTCCACCTGCTGCTCAAGCCCTGGTGGAAGTTCGTGCACGGCTACTTCTTCCGCCTGGGCTTTCTCGACGGCTTCGCCGGCCTCAGCATCGCCACCATCTCCGCCCTGGGCGTATTCCTGAAGTTCGCCAAGCTGAAAACCGACCCCGACGTGTTGTCAACCCCCAGCCGCCTCCCCCCCCCCCGCAGGGGAGGGGGCCGGGGGGCGGGGCCCAGCACCACTGCCCCATGAGCCAGACCTACCTCGTCTCCCGCACCGACGCCATTGGCGACGTTGTGCTCACCCTGCCCGTGTGCGGGCGGCTGAAGCAGCTGTTTCCCGGCTGCCGGGTGGTGCTCATCGGCCGCACCTATACCGCGCCTATTGCCGCCGCCTGCCCCTGGGTGGATGGCTTCATCAACTTCGACGAGCTGCAGCAGCTGCCCGAAGCCGAGCAGGTGCAGCGCCTGCGCCGGGAAGAAGCAACGGCTATTATCCACGTTTTCCCCCGGAAAGCCCTGGCTCGCCTGGCCCAGAAAGCCAAAATCCCGGTGCGCATCGGCACCCGCAACCGCTGGATTCACTGGCTTACCTGCAACCGCCTCGTCAAGCTTAGCCGCCGCCACTCGCCCCTGCACGAGGCCCAGCTCAACCTCAGCCTGCTGCAGCCCCTGGGGCACGCCGGGGAGCTGCCCCTGCTGGAAATAGCGCCACTGGTAAAGCTGCAGGCCCCCGAGACCTTGGCCCCACAATGGCAGCAGCTCCTGCAGGCCCGCCAGCATGGGCAGCTCAACGTCATCCTGCACCCGCGCAGCCGCGGCAGCGCCCGCGAGTGGGGCCTGGCCAACTTCGGCCAGCTGGCCCAGCTCCTGCACGAGGCCGGGCACCGCGTCTTCATCACCGGTACCGCCGCCGAGGGGGAGGAGCTGGCGCCCTGGCTGGCCGCCCACAGCTTCTTCATCACGGCCGACCTCACCGGGCAGCTGGCCCTGCCGCAGTTCCTGGCTTTCATCGCCGCGGCCGATGGGCTGGTGGCCGGCAGCACCGGGCCCCTGCACCTGGCTGCCGCGCTGGGCCGCCACGCCCTGGGCTTGTACCCGCCCATCCGGCCCATGCACCCCGGCCGCTGGGGCCCCCTGGGCGAGCATGCCGCCTTCACGGTATTCGACAAGCCCGGCTGCGAGGACTGCCGCGACGAGCCCGCTACCTGCGCCTGCATCCGAGCCATTGCCCCGCTTACCGTGGCCGCCCAGGTGCTGGCCTGGCAGCCTTTGCCCATGCTCCCTTCGTAGCTTAGCTCAGATTAAAGGCGCACTGCCACCTGCTCACTGTTCACTGCTCATTGTTAACTGCTAACTGTTCATTGCTCATTGCTAACTGACTTATACCGTTCCGGCCGCTTATCTCAGCTGCTGCTGTTTATTGCCTGTCTGGCAGGGGCCATCGGGCTGTTTGCCTCCCGGGCTCTGGTGTCGCTTAGCCCCGTGCTGGGGGTGGTGGCTGCCTTTACCAATCCCGGCTGGCGGCCTGCCCTGCGCCAGGCCCTGCGCATCCGGGCCGTGTGGGCGCTGGCTGCTGTGTATCTGCTTTTGCTGCTGAGTGTATTCTACACCGAAAACCTCGCTGAGTGGCGGCACCAGCTGTTCCGGCAGCTGCCCTGGCTTGGTATCCCGCTGGTGTTTGCGCTGGCCGTGCCGCTCAGCGGCGAGCAGCGGCGCTGGGTGGGGCGCTGCTACGTGCTGGTAGCGGCGGCGGTGGCGGCGGCCACGGTGGTGAAGTACTTGCTTAACCGCGAGTACGTGAACAAGCTGGTGAGCATGAACCAGAACATTCCCTCCGCGCTGGGCGTGTTTCACATTCACTTCGGCATCATGCTGGCCCTGGCAGCCTGCTGGGGCGTGCTGCTGGCCCGCCCGACCGAGCAGCCCAGGTGGTGGCGCTACGCCCTGCTGGGCAGCGCCATCGTTTCCGCCCTGGCCCTGCACATTCTGGCCTACCGCACCGGCATTCTCGCCCTCTACGCGGCCGTGCTGGTGAATGCCGGCATTCTGCTGCTGCGCCGGCCCCGGCTGGCTTTCATTATGCTGGCCTGCGCCGTGCTCTTCCCCATTATTGCCTACAACACCCTGGAATCGGTGCAGCGGCGCTGGACCGCTACCGTTTACGACTATCAGCAGTTTGCCCAGGGCCAAGACATCAACCGGTTTTCCATTGCCCGGCGCATGGCCGCCTGGAGCAATGCCGGCAACATCATCCGGGAAAATCCCGTGCTGGGCGTGGCCCCAGCTGATACCGAGCTGGAAATGATGCGCCAGTACGACCAGCACAGCTTTGGCCTGCTGAAAGAAAACCGCGTCATGATTCACAACCAGTACCTGCACTTCCTCGTCAGCAGCGGCCTCGTGGGGCTGCTGCTCTGGCTGTGGGTGCTGCTGGGGCCCCTGACGCACCCCGCCCTGCGCCGCAACCTGTTTGTGGTGCAGCTGCTGGCCGTGCAGGCGGCCGCCACCCTGGTCGATTCCCTATTGGAAATGCAGCTGGGCTTCAACTTATTTGTGTTTTCTTACGGCTTCATTGTGGTGGCCGCCGAGCGCCGGGCACGGGCGCAGGCCAACCCCGAAGCCGAAAAAACAGTTTAAGACGGGCTGTAGTATATCTACTCCGTCCCTTGCTTCGTAGGTTGCGGGGTATACAGTTGCTACTTTCCCCCATCCCGTCCTATCCATCCACCTTATGAGCGACACTTCCGAACGGGTAAAATTAAGCAAAGAGGAAAAGGACCGGCGCTTTCAGGCCGAGCTCATGCCCGTGCTCGACCCGCTCTACAATTTTGCCTACCGCCTCACCCTCGACGAGGATGATGCCAACGACCTCGTGCAGGAGACCTACCTCAAGGCCTACCGCTTTTTCGAGTACTTCGAGCCCGGCACCAACGCCAAAGCCTGGCTTTTCCGCATCCTGAAGAACTCGTTTATCAACGACTTCCGGAAAAAAAGCAAGCAGCCGGCCAAGGTCGACTACAGCGAGATTGAAGGCTACTACAACCCCGACGACGTGGAGTCGGAAGGCGAAGTAGGCGCTTCCTCGTCCGACATGCGCCAGCAGTCGGCCCGCGACTTAATCGGCGACGAGGTAGCCAGCGCCCTGAATTCTTTGCCGGTAGACTTCCGTACCGTCATCATCCTCTGCGACCTTGAAGGGTTTACCTACGAGGAAATGGCCAAAGTGCTTGATATTCCAATCGGTACCGTGCGCTCCCGCCTGCACCGCGCCCGCAACTTTCTCAAGGACAAACTGGAGAGATATGCCCAGTCCATGGGCTATGGCAATGATGAAAACAGCGCCGATGCGGAACTAACCGACGACGAAAATAATTAAGTCCAGCAGCAACGCCACTTTAATTCCTCAACGCTTTTCTCCTGACCCTCACTTGTTTCAATCTTGGAAAATATGAATCCTACCGCTACGCCTTCCACCAATACGTCGGCCCCCGTTGCTGCTACGCCGGATAACGGCCCCGACTGCGAACGAGTGAACACTGTACTTGACCAACTCATCGAAGGCCAGCCCGTGACGGCCGAGGACGAAGACTACCTCTACGACCACGCCACCGACTGCTCGCCCTGCTTCGATAGCATTGATAAGCAGCGTGTCTTCATCAGCTTTCTGAATGAGCGCGTGGCCCGTAAGCCCATTCCCGCCAAGCTGCACGAGTCTATTATGGCTCGCGTGAGTGCCGAAATGGCTTAAAACCGGCTAGCTTTGCGCGATGCAAGGCAAAATCATCGTGTTTTCGGCACCCTCCGGCGCCGGCAAGACCACCATCGTTCACCGCCTCATGCAGCGGCTGCCCGAGTTGAGCTTCTCGATTTCGGCCTGCACCCGCGACCGCCGCGGCCGCACCGAGGTGAACGGCAAGGACTATTACTTCATCTCCGTTCAGGATTTTCAGGATAAAATCCGCCACGACGAGTTCGTGGAGTGGGAAGAAGTATACGAGGGTGCTTTCTACGGCACGCTCAAGTCGGAAATCGAGCGCATTTGGGAAGGCGGTAAGCATGCCATCCTGGATGTGGACGTGAAAGGTGGCCTGAGCATCAAGGAGTTTTACAAAGACCGCGCCCTGGCCATCTTCGTGCGCCCGCCTTCCATCGAAGTGCTGGAGCAGCGCCTGCAGGCCCGCGCCACCGACTCCCAGTCCAGCATCTCCTCCCGCATCTACAAAGCCAACTTCGAGCTGGCCTTTGAAGACCGGTTCGATGTAACGGTAGTCAACGACAACCTCGACGAAGCTACCGACCAAGCCGAGCGCCTGGTGCGCAACTTCATCCACGCCGAGCCGGCCATCGTTTAACGGTTTCTTGTTGCTGGTTCCTTGTTTCTGGTTCCAGAGCAACAACCAGAAACAAGCAACGAGAAACCAGCAACATGTCTTCCCGCATCGGCCTGCTTTTCGGCTCTTTCAACCCCATTCACACGGGGCACCTTGTGCTGGCCGAGCACTTCGCCACCCGCACCGACATCAGTGAGGTCTGGCTGGTTATTTCCCCCCAGAGCCCATTCAAAGTAGGCCACGACCTGCTGCCCGAGGCTGAGCGCCTGCAGCTGGTCGAGCTGGCCATTGCCGGCAATCCCCGCCTGCGCGCCGAACCCATTGAGTTCGACCTGCCGCGCCCCAGCTACACCATCGCCACGCTCGACGCGCTGCGTGTGCGCCACCCCGGCCACGACTTCGTCCTGCTCATGGGCGGCGACAACCTGCCCGGCCTGCCCCGTTGGAAGGAGGCCGGCCGTCTGCTCGCGGAAACAGACATCTACGTCTACCCCCGCCCCGGTACCGAGTTACCTGACCTGGCCACTTTCCCCCGCGTGCGGGTAGTGCAGGCCCCGCTACTGGACATCTCCGCCACCTACATCCGCGCCAGCCTGCAGGCCGGCCAGTCCATTCGCTACCTGGTACCCCCGACAGTAGAAGAGCACCTCACAAAGGCCCGCTAGAACAACGCTGCCAACCACTGCGCTTTTCCACTGCGGAACACTGCGGGAAACAGCAACCACAAAAAAAGCCCGACGATGCATCGCCGGGCTTCTTCATGGATAAGCAGACCTCAGATGGTCATAATCTCCGATTCCTTCTTGCCAAGCAGCTTCTCTACTTCGGCAATGTAAGTGTCGGTGGTCTTTTGCACCTTGTCTTCGGCCACTTTAATCGCATCTTCCGAAGCGCCTTCCTTCAGCAGCTTGCGCAGGGCTTCGTTCACATCCTTGCGGATGGCGCGAACCCGGACCTTGCCGGCTTCCGATTCATTTTTGGCTTGCTTCACCAGCTCGCGGCGGCGCTCCTCGGTCATGGCCGGAATGTTGAGGCGGATGCCATCGGCGTCGCTCACCGGGTTCAGGCCCAGGTCGCTGTTTTTGATGGCCTTGGCAATCTCGCCCACCATGTTTTTCTCCCAGGGCTTGATGTGCAGCGAGCGAGGGTCAGGAGTGGAGATGTTGGCTACCTGGCTTACGGGGGTGGGAGTGCCGTAGTAGTCTACGCGCAGGCCGTCGAGCATGGCCGGCGAGGCTTTGCCCGCCCGAATGCGGCTCATTTCCACGCCCACGTGGGCCACCGCCTTGCTCATCGATTCCTCGGCATCGGCCAGGTAAAACTGAATTTCTTCGTCCATTTTTCTTTAAGAGTTGTCAGTTGCAAGTTGTCCGTTGTCAGTAATTAGCCATTATCAGTGCAAACTAACAACTGACAACTAAAATTTACGCCTGCTCCGGCTGGTTGCCTACCAGGGGCTGTAGCAGCGTGGCTTTCGGGTCGAGCAAGGGTTTGCGGGCTTTCTTCACTTGTTTGTCGCCCATGCTCACCAGCGTGCCCATGGGCTCGCCGTCGAGCAGGCGGGCCAGGTTGCCGGCGGTATTCATGTCGAATACAATAATGGGCAGGTTGTTTTCCTTGCACAGGGTGAAGGCCGTCATGTCCATTACGTTCAGGTTCTTTTCCAGCACCTCGTCGAAGGTGATTTCGGTGTAGCGCGTCGCCGTGGGGTCTTTTTCCGGGTCGGCGGTGTAGATGCCGTCCACCCGGGTGCCTTTCAGCACCACGTCGGCTTCAATCTCGATGGCGCGCAGCGAGGCGGCCGAGTCGGTAGTGAAGTAGGGCGAGCCAATGCCGGCCCCAAAAATCACCACGCGGCCCTTTTCCAGGTGCCGTACGGCCCGCCGGCGGATGTAAGGCTCGCACACCCGCTGAATGGTGAGACCCGAGAGCAGGCGGGTGCTTACGTCCAGCTTTTCCAGGGCGCTCTGCAGGGCCATGGAATTGATAACCGTGGCCAGCATGCCCATGTAGTCGCCTTGTACGCGGTCGAGGCCAAAAGCTTCGGCCTGCACGCCCCGGTAGATGTTGCCGCCGCCAATCACGACGGCTACCTGCACGCCCGAGGCCGCTACGGCCTTGATTTCGGAAGCGTACTGCATCAGGCGCTCGGCATCGATGCCATACTGCTGCTGGCCCATCAGCGCCTCGCCGCTGAGCTTGAGAAGGATTCGTTGGTAATTCAAAAGCGGGGAAGTGAAATCAGTAGGAGACAATAGGAATTAAGAGAACTGCACCAGCACCTGGCCTTTCTGCACGTTATCGCGCAAATTTACCTTGATGCTTGCCACCGTGCCATCGGCCGGGGCCTTGAGGATGTTCTCCATCTTCATAGCTTCCAGCACCAGCAGCGGGTCGCCTTTCTGCACGGCCTGGCCGGGCTGCACCCGCACATCTACGATAAGACCAGGCATGGGGGCCTTTAATTCGTTTACTTTCGCCGCATTGGCATTGCTCAGGCCCATACGCTCGAGCAGTAGGTCGAACCGGTCCTTGGCTTGCAGCTCCACGCGTTGGCCATTCAGTTTTAAAACAATATTCTTGCTGCCAAAATCCGCTGAAACGATTTCTGCGTTGTATGAGCGACCTTCGTGTAGAATATGAAAGCGACCCGGGCTTAGCTCTGCAACATCCCAGGTAAAAGGCTGGTTATTGAGCATGATGGTGTCGGCGTCGCGATAGTCAACTTCCCAGAGTTGATTGGGACCGGTGCTGATTTGAAGCATTTGAAGCAGGCAGGATAGGGCGGGAGAGGGGTTAAAGGTAGCCCAAATCTCAAATTAATTCAGAAATTGAGGCGTTTTTCGACTGTTACTATCCGCATGAAGTATACGGTTGCGGGCCTGGCTGGCCTGCTCTTATTGCTACACCTTCCCGCTGTGGCTCAGCCTGCGCGTCCTATTCCGGGCAAGCAGGTCGCCAAGCCTGCTCCTGCAAAAAAGGCTCCTGCGCCCGAAGCTCCCGCGACTCCCGTCGAGGGCATTGTCGTGCCTTCCTGGCTTCCGCAGAACGCGCCATACCAGCCGGCGGCTACCATCCTTACCGATGTGGTCGATACCAAGCTCGACGTTCGGTTCGACTACAAGAGCCAGCACCTGCTGGGTACTGCCGTTCTCACCCTACGCCCTCATTTCTACCCGCAGTCGCAGGTTGTGCTCGATGCCAAAGGCTTCGACATTCAGAAGGTGGAACTGCTGGGCGAAAAGAAGCCCAAAACGCTGACGTATGCCTACGACAAAAAGCAGCTGACTATAAACCTGGACCGGGCCTATGCCCGCACCGAAGCCTATCAGCTGCGCATCGCCTACGTAGCCAAGCCCAACGAGCTGCCGGCTGGGGGCTCCGATGCCATTACTTCTAACAAGGGCCTGTACTTTATCAACCCGCTGGGAACGGAGCCCAACAAGCCCCGGCAAATATGGACGCAGGGCGAGACCGAGGCCAACTCCTGCTGGTTTCCGACCATCGATAAGCCCAACCAGCGCATGACCCAGGAAATCAGCATGACGGTGGAAAGTCAGTTTAAAACGCTGTCCAACGGCCTGCTTGTTTCCTCCAAACCCAACGCCGACGGTACCCGCACCGATACCTGGCGCCAGAGCCAGCCCCACGCGCCTTACTTGGCCACCATGGTAGTAGGCGACTTTGCCGTGGTAAGCGACACCTGGCGCGGCAAGTCCGTGGATTACTACGTCGAGCCCAAGTATGCCGGCACCGCCCGCGCCATCTTCGGCCGCACGCCCGAAATGATGGAGTACTTCTCCAAGAAGCTGGGCGTCGACTTCCCCTGGGAAAAGTATGCCCAGGTGCCGGTGCGTGACTACGTGAGCGGAGCGATGGAGAACACCTCCGCTACCACGCACGGGGCCAGCATTCAGGCCACCCGCCGCGAGCTGCTCGATGCCGGTTACGACAGCGGGGAGTCCACCATCGTGCACGAGCTGTTTCACCAGTGGTTTGGCGACTATGTCACCAGTGAGTCCTGGGCTAACCTGCCACTCAACGAGTCGTTTGCTGACTACTCCGAGCTGCTCTGGGCCGAGTACAAGCTGGGGGCCGACGAGGCGGCGCTGGTGCAGCATAACAAGCTGAATATCTACCTGGAGGAAGCCCAGAGCAAGCGCGAGCCGCTTATTCGCTACCATTACCAAAACCGGGAAGACATGTTCGACCGGCACTCCTACCAGAAGGGCGGCCGCGTGCTGCACATGCTGCGCAAGTACGTCGGCGACGAAGCCTTTTTCGCCGCCCTGAACCGCTACCTCGTACAGAACAAGCAGTCGGCGGTGGAAATATCCAAGCTGCGCACGGCGTTTGAGGAGGTTACCGGCGAAGACCTGATGTGGTTTTTCAACCAATGGTTTATGCAGCGCGGCCATCCGGAGCTGCGCATCTCCCACTCCTTTGCCAACGGGCAGGTAGCCCTGCGCGTGCAGCAGGTGCAGGATACCCTGTTTCAGCCCGTATACCGCCTGCCGGTCACGGTAGGCGTCTGGATTAACAACCAGCTAACGGAGCATCGCATTACCGTCAGCAAAGCCGACCAGACGTTTAGCCTGCCCGCCGCGCAGAAGCCCAGCCTGGTGAAGTTCGACAACGAAAGCCAGCTGCTGGCTCAGTTTGAGGAAGACCGCAGCACCGAGGAGCTGCTGCACCAGTTCTACCACGCCCGCAGCTACCAGCAGAAAGTGGAGGTGCTGGACTTGCTGCAAAATAAAACCATGGAGCTGGCCGTGAGCGGCATGATGCGCAACGCCCTCAATGATAAGTTTTGGATGGTGCGCCGCGTTGCCCTCGACCACCTGCGCCGTTACCGCGGCCCCGAAACTGGTGCGGTGAAGAAGGAGATTCAGCGCCTGGCCACGGCCGATGCTCATCCCCGGGTGCGGGCCCAGGCCCTGATTACGCTGGCCAGCTTCCCCAACGACAACTACGGTGCTAACTTTCTGGCGGCACTCAACGACAGTTCCTACACCGTGGCGGCCGCCAGTATCGAGGCACTCACCAAGAACGCCACGGTAAATGCCCGCAAGCAGATTGCGGCGCTGGAAGAAACACCCAGCGCCATCATGTTAATGGCCATTGCCAACTACTACGCCAAGTTTGGCGGACTTGACCAGTATGGCTGGTTTCTGCGCCGTTTGCCGGATGTAGCCGAAGCCGACCTGTATACTTACTTTCAGGCGTTCGGTGGTCTGATGACCAATATTCCGCCCGTAGAGCGGGACAAGGGCATCAAGGTGCTCGAGGAGCACGCCCGTAACTCGCCCAAATATTACGTGCGGCTGGGCGCTTACCGGGGGCTGGCCCTGCTGGTTCCGACCAACCCAAACATCAAAGCCATGCTACAGGACATCAAGGAAAAAGAAAAGGACGACCGCCTGCGTACATTTTACAGCCTTATGTAGCAGGCAAGTAGCCGCGTTTTGAAAAAAAAGCACAGACTTTTTTTCAGTGTCTACTTGCCTTGTGTGTAAAAAGCTCTAATTTTGCGACTCCTTACGAAACACTACTGCTCCGGCAGAAAGGAAAGTAAGGGCTCAGCTTTCCGGCAATCGGCCGAAAAGCACCAAAATGGGGGTATCGCATAGCGGCAATTGCGGGTGACTGTAACTCACCTCCTTCGGGTTCATAGGTTCGAGTCCTGTTACCCCCACTTTTTAGATGCCATCTGCGGGAGTAGCTCAGTTGGTAGAGCGGCAGCCTTCCAAGCTGCAGGTCGCGGGTTCGAACCTCGTCTCCCGCTCTAATGTCAATGAGCAATTGGCAATGAACAATGAGTAATATTGTTCAGCGTCCATTGATAATTGCTCACTGCTCATTGTTAATTGAAAATAAGCCGTTTTAGCTCAGTGGTAGAGCACTTCCTTGGTAAGGAAGAGGTCATGGGTTCAAATCCCATAAATGGCTCAGATTACAACAAGTCCCGGTAGTTTTAACCAGCTGCCGGGAGCGGTTCTCACAGGCAAGCGAAGCACAGTTTTCCAATTCCAGGGGCTGGGTCTCGCTTTCTTGTTGTAGGGTCGATTTTTCCTTAAATTCACTTCACCACCTCTTTTTTTACTCTTTACAATGGCTAAAGAAAATTTCGACCGGTCCAAGCCGCACGTGAACATCGGCACCATCGGCCACGTTGACCACGGCAAAACGACCCTGACCGCTGCTATCACCATGGTGCTGGCTAACCAAGGTCTGGCCGAAAAGCGTGACTTCTCTTCGATTGACAATGCTCCCGAAGAAAAAGAGCGTGGTATCACCATCAACACCGCTCACGTAGAGTACTCCACCAAGAACCGTCACTACGCTCACGTTGACTGCCCCGGTCACGCTGACTACGTGAAGAACATGGTAACGGGTGCTGCCCAGATGGACGGCGCTATCCTCGTGGTAGCTGCTACCGACGGCCCCATGCCCCAGACCCGTGAGCACATCCTGCTCGCCCGTCAGGTAGGTGTACCCCAGCTGGTGGTGTTCATGAACAAAGTGGACATGGTGGATGACCCCGAGCTCCTCGAGCTGGTGGAAATGGAAATCCGCGAGCTGCTCTCGTTCTACGACTTCGACGGCGACAACATTCCGGTTATCCAGGGCTCGGCTCTGGGCGGCCTGAACGGCGACGCTGCCTGGGTTCCCAAAATCAACGAGCTGATGGACGCCGTTGACTCGTTCATTCCGATTCCCGCTCGTCTGACCGACCTGCCCTTCCTGATGCCCGTAGAGGACGTGTTCTCGATTACCGGCCGTGGCACGGTTGCTACCGGTCGTATCGAGCGCGGTATCATCAACTCGGGTGAGCAGGTTGACATCCTCGGCATGGGCGCTGCCCCCGGCCTGAAGTCGACCGTAACCGGTGTGGAAATGTTCCGCAAAATCCTCGACCGCGGCGAAGCTGGCGACAACGTAGGTCTGCTGCTCCGCGGCATTGAAAAAGAAGCCATCCGTCGCGGCATGGTTATCTGCAAGCCCGGCTCGGTAACTCCCCACCAGAAGTTCAAGGCTGAGGTTTACGTTCTCTCGAAAGAGGAAGGTGGCCGTCACACCCCGTTCTTCAACAACTACCGCCCGCAGTTCTACCTGCGTACCACCGACGTTACCGGCATCATCTCCCTCCCCGAGGGCGTTGAAATGGTAATGCCCGGCGACAACATCACCATCACCGTGGAGCTCATCAACAAAGTAGCCATGGAGAAAGGCCTGCGCTTCGCTATCCGCGAAGGTGGCCGTACGGTAGGTGCCGGTCAGGTAACCGAAGTTCTCGACTAGTTCTCCGCGTAAGCGCTGAATCATGAAAACGCCCCCGAGCAATCGGGGGCGTTTTTTGTTTCCCGGGGCTGATGAGCTTCTTAGTAACGCAGCAGGGGGTTCCATTTACAGCAGGTTTACTTTTTTTGAATAGGATAGTGTTTGTTTTTCTACTTGTTATCCTTACCTTTGCACTCCCATTATCACATTTGTGGTCCTGGGTGTTTCCCTACGAGTGTAGTTCAAGGGTAGAATAGAGGTCTCCAAAACCTTTGATGGGAGTTCGAATCTCTCCACTCGTGCTTATTCCAGGGGCTTCGGCTCCGCCCCATTTAGTTATTGCCGGCCAGGGCCGGTTTTTTATCCAATGGACAAACTGAGCAACTATTTCCGCACCACCATCGAGGAAATGCGCTACAACGTAACGTGGCCCACTTCCGTCGAGCTTCAGAAAAGCGCCGGTCTCGTGTTGGTAGGCTCGCTCGTGTTTGCTATCGTGGTCGGTGTGATGGACGTGAGCTTTGAGTCGCTGCTCAAGGCATTCTATAACTCGTTTCGCTAATCGGTAACTGAGATGGGCGAACTGAAATGGTACGTGGTGCGCTCCGTGAGCGGCCAGGAAAAGAAAGCGAAGAACTACCTCGAGACCGAGCTCGGCCGTCATAACCTGACCGACCACGTTCCGCAGGTATTGATTCCGGTGGAAAAGGTGTTCGAGATGCGCAACGGCAAGAAGCGCGTGCGCGAGCGCAACCTCTACCCCGGCTACATCATTATTCACGCCGACCTCGGCCACGGGGAGGTAGACCACATCATCACCAGCACGCCTGGCGTGATTGGCTTCCTCGGGGATAAAGACAAAAAGGACGCGGCCAATAATAAGCCCGTGCCCCTGCATATCTCCGAAGTAAACCGCATCCTCGGCATCGTGGACGAGCAGGAGCAGGAGTCGGCCGCTACCCTCGACAAGCCCTACGTGGTTGGCGAGCTGGTAAAGGTTATCGACGGCCCCTTCAACGGCTTCTCCGGCAACGTGGACGAGGTGTTCGAAGAGCGCAAGAAACTGAACGTAGTGGTGAAAATCTTCGGCCGCTCGCAGCCGGTAGAGCTCAGCTACACCCAGGTAGAGAAAGAAGTGTAGTCATTAGGTCTTAGGGCTTAGGTGTTAGATGGGCATAACCTCACTAAAACCTAAGCCCTAAGTCCCTAAGACCTAAAATATACCATGCCGGCTTAATGCTCCGGGTCGGCAGGGCTTCCAGAAAAGGAGTTTTATACAACTGAGGCAACTACGAGTTACGACGTAGAAGCCACAGACCAACCAAACCAAATGGCCAAAGAAATCAGAGGTTATCTGCGTCTGCAGATAAAGGGAGGCGCCGCGAATCCCTCGCCGCCGGTAGGACCTGCACTTGGTAGCAAAGGCTTGAACATCATGGAGTTTTGCAAGCAGTTCAATGCTCGCACCCAAGATAAAGCCGGCCAAGTGTGCCCCGTCCTGATTACCATGTACACCGACAAGTCGTTCGACTTCGTTGTGAAGACTGCTCCGGCTCCGGTGCTCCTCATGGAGGCTGCCAAGCTGCAGAGCGGTTCGAAAGAGCCCAACCGTAACAAGGTAGGCTCGGTGACCTGGGACCAAATCCGTACCATTGCCGAGACCAAAATGCCCGACCTCAACGCCTTCAAGGTGGAGTCGGCCATGAAGCAGGTAGCTGGCACGGCCCGCAGCATGGGTATTACCATCAAGGGCGATTCTCCCTTTGCTGAATAACTAAACGGAGAAAAGCAAGATGGCAAAAATCAGCAAAAAGCGCAAGGAAGCCCTTGCCAAGTACGACCTGACGGAAGTACGCAGCCTCCTGGAAGCCGCGAAAGTGGTGAAGGACATCACTTACACCAAGTTCGACGCCTCGGTTGATATCGACGTTCGCCTGGGTGTAGACCCCCGCAAAGCCGACCAGATGGTACGTGGCGTAGCCACCCTGCCCCACGGCACCGGCAAAACCGTTCGTGTTCTGGCTCTCGTGACTCCCGACAAGGAGGCTGAGGCCCTGGCCGCCGGCGCCGACTTCGTAGGTCTGGACGACTACATCTCGAAAATCGAGAAAGGCTGGACCGACATCGACGTTATCATCACCATGCCGGCCGTAATGGCCAAAGTGGGTCGCCTGGGCCGTGTGCTCGGTCCCCGTGGTCTGATGCCGAACCCGAAGTCGGGCACCGTGACGACCGACGTAGCCAAGGCTGTGCAGGAAGTGAAGGCTGGTAAAATCGACTTCAAAGTTGACAAGACCGGTATCATTCACTGCTCGGTAGGCAAAGTGTCGTTCGACGAGAAGATGCTGGCCGAAAACGCCCTGGAGGTTATCCAGACCCTGGGCCGTCTGAAGCCTTCTTCCTCGAAGGGTACCTACATCCGGAGCATCACGCTCAGCAGCACGATGTCGCCCGGTGTACCGGTAGACAGCCAGGTTTCTTCCGCTAACTAATTAACCCAACCAAACATGACCCGGGAAGAAAAACAAGCCCTCGTGGATGAGTTGAGCGGAAAACTCCAATCACACAACTCGTTCTACATTGTCGATGCGTCGGTAATGTCAGTGGCTAAAATCAACGAATTCCGTCGTCTGTGCTTCAACCGCGGTATGGAATACAAGGTGTACAAAAACACCTTTATCCGTAAGGCGCTGGACACCCTCGGCCACGATACTTCGGAGATGGACGCCGCACTGAAAGGTGCTTCGGGCGTACTGTTCTCGCAGGAGAGCGGCGCGGCTCCGGCCAAGCTGCTGCGTGACTTCTACAAGTCGCAGAACTACGGCCGTGGCGTTGAGCCCAAGCCGGTACTGAAAGGCGCTTACGTTGATGCCAGCATCTACATCGGTGCCAATCAGCTGGAGACCCTCACTACCATCAAAGGCAAGCAGGAGCTGCTCGGTGAACTCATCGGCCTGCTGCAGTCGCCCGCCAAGAACGTTATCGGTGCTCTGCAGAGCGGCGGCAACAAGCTGGCTGGTATCCTCAAAACCCTCAGCGAAAAAGAGGCTGCCTAAGCCCGCTGCTTTTTCGCACTCATTCAAATTTTCAACAACACCCCTTTTTTAACAATCTACAGAAATGGCAGATTTGAAAGCATTCGCTGAGCAGCTCGTAAACCTGACGGTGAAAGAAGTAAACGAATTGGCAGGCATCCTGAAGGACGAGTACGGCATCGAGCCCGCTGCTGCTGCTCCCGTAATGATGGCTGGTGGCGGCGCTGGCGCTGCTGCTGCTGAAGCTCCCGAGGAGAAGACGGCCTTCGACGTAATCCTGAAAGCTGCCGGTGGCCAGAAGCTGGCCGTGGTGAAGCTGGTGAAGGACCTGACCGGCCTGGGCCTGAAAGAGGCTAAGGAACTGGTTGACGGTGCTCCCAAGCCCCTGAAGGAAGGCGTAGCCAAGGACGAAGCTGAGTCGCTGAAGAAGCAGCTGGAAGAAGCCGGTGCTGAAGTAGAAGTTAAGTAATTTCTGCTCCTGAAGCATCTGCGGACCCGCTTCAAATAAGGATTAGACCTGGCAACTAAGCCAGGTCTTTTCCTGTTTGTAGTCCGTTAGTTATCCCAGGCTTCGGCCTGAAAAACTGAAAGCGCCCCGTCGGCGCTTTTTTGGACTGCGCTACTGGCCTGGGCATTGTGCTCAGGGTGTGCGCCTTCCCCTTTGCCAGGCTTGAGCTTGGCAATCTTATTACGCTTCTGTGTCCATCATTTAAACCTCAACGCATTGGCTACACCGAAAGCAACAACGGCCTCCCTGAAGAAACCGGCCGCCGAGCGAATCAACTTCGCCAAGATTAAGAAGGTTATCGAGTACCCGGATTTCCTGGACGTGCAGGTGCAGTCGTTCCAGGATTTCTTTCAGTTGGAGACGGCCGCCGAAAGCCGTTCTAACGAGGGTTTGTTCAAAGTGTTTGCCGAGAACTTCCCGATTTCCGATTCGCGCGAAAACTTCGTGCTGAATTTCATTGATTATCACGTCGACCCGCCCAAATATTCGGTTGACGAGTGCATCGACCGTGGCCTGACTTACTCGGTTCCGCTGAAAGCCAAGCTGCGTCTGATTTGCAACGACAAGGACAACGAAGACTTCGAGACGATTGAGCAGGAGGTGTTCCTCGGGAACATTCCCTACATGACCGTGAAGGGCTCCTTCGTTATCAACGGTGCCGAGCGCGTTATCGTGTCGCAGCTGCACCGCTCGCCGGGTGTTTTCTTCGCCCAGAGCAAGCACACCAACGGCACCAAGCTGTATTCGGCCCGTATCATTCCGTTCAAAGGCTCGTGGATTGAATTCGCCACGGACGTGAACAACGTGATGTACGCGTACATCGACCGCAAGAAGAAATTCCCGGTTACGACGCTGCTGCGCGCCATCGGCTATGGCACCGACAAAGACATCCTCGACCTGTTCGGGCTGTCGGAAGAGGTGAAGGCCGACAAGAAAAACCTCAAGAAGGCCGTGGGCCGCAAGCTGGCCGCCCGCGTGCTGCGCACCTGGACGGAAGACTTCGTGGACGAAGACACCGGCGAGGTGGTTTCCATCGACCGCAACGAAGTGTTGCTGGAGCGTGACTCCACCATTGAGGAAGAAGACATCGACACCATCCTCGAAGCCGGGGCCAAGTCGGTGATTCTGCACCGCGAAAACGTTAACATCGCGGACTTCGCCATCATTTACAACACGCTGCAGAAAGACAACTCCAACTCGGAGAAGGAAGCTGTAGAGCAGATTTACCGTCAGCTCCGTAACACGGAGGCGCCCGACGAAGAAACTGCCCGTGACATCATCCAGAAGCTGTTCTTCTCGGACAAGCGCTACGACCTCGGGGAAGTGGGCCGCTACCGGATTAACAAGAAGCTGGGCATCGACATGAGCCAGGAGGCCCGCGTGCTGACCAATGAGGACATTGTTCTCATCGTGAAGTACCTGATTGGTCTGATTAACTCCAAGGCCATTGTCGACGACATTGACCACCTGAGCAACCGCCGCGTGCGCACGGTAGGGGAGCAGCTCTACGCTCAGTTCGGCGTGGGCCTGGCCCGTATGGCCCGCACCATCAAGGAGCGCATGAACGTGCGCGACAACGAGGACTTCAAGCCGGTAGACCTGATTAACGCCCGCACCCTGTCGAGCGTTATCAACTCGTTCTTCGGCACGAACCAGCTGTCGCAGTTCATGGACCAGACCAACCCCCTGGCCGAGGTGACGCACAAGCGTCGTGTATCGGCGCTCGGGCCAGGAGGTCTGTCGCGTGAGCGCGCCGGCTTCGAAGTACGTGACGTACACTACACGCACTACGGCCGCCTCTGCACCATCGAAACGCCGGAAGGACCGAACATCGGTCTGATTTCGTCGCTGTGCGTGCACGCCCGCGTGAACGCCATGGGCTTCATCGAGACGCCCTACCGCGACGTGAAAGGCGGCAAGGTGGACATGAGCGAGAACGTGAAGTTCCTGACCGCTGAGGAAGAGGACACCCACCACATTGCCCAGGCCAACTCGCTGCTCGATGAGAACGGCAAGCTGACCCAGGAGCTGGTGAAGGGCCGCTTCGAAGGCGACTTCCCCGTGGTAAGCCCCGAGGAGTACTCCTACATGGACGTGGCGCCCAACCAGATTGTATCGGTGGCTGCTTCGCTCATTCCCTTCCTCGAGCACGACGATGCTAACCGCGCCCTGATGGGCTCGAACATGCAGCGTCAGGCGGTGCCGCTGCTCCGCCCGGAGGCCCCCATCGTGGGCACCGGCCTGGAAGGCCGCATTGCCACCGACTCGCGTACCCTCATCATGGCCGAAGGCGAAGGCGTAATCGATTACGTGGACGCCAACAAAATCATTGTGAAGTACGACCTCTCGGAGGACGACATCATGGTGAGCTTCGATGCCGAGCGTATTACCTACGACCTCATCAAGTTCCGCCGCACCAACCAGGACACCTGCCTCAACCTGACGCCGCTCGTGAAGCGTGGCGACCGGGTTAGCAAGGGCCAGCCGCTGTGCGAAGGCTACGGCACCCACCAGGGCGAGCTGGCGCTGGGCCGCAACATGCAGGTGGCTTTCATGCCCTGGCAGGGCTACAACTTCGAAGATGCTATTGTCATCTCGGAGCGCGTGGTGCGCGACGACATCTTTACCTCGATTCACATTGAGGAGTTTGAGCTGGAAGTGCGCGAGACCAAGCGCGGCGAAGAAGAGCTGACCTCGGAAATCCCGAACGTAAGCGAAGAAGCCGTGCGCAACCTCGACGACAACGGCATCATCCGCCTCGGCGCGGAGGTGCGGGAAGGCGACATCCTGATTGGTAAAATCACGCCCAAGGGCGAGACGGACCCCACGCCGGAAGAGAAGCTGCTCCGCGCCATCTTCGGCGACAAGGCCGGCGATGTGAAGGACGCCTCGCTGAAGGCGCCGCCCTCCCTGCAGGGTGTGGTGATTGGCACCAAGCTGTTCTCGCGTCCTAAAAAGGACAAGAACCTGCGGGCCAAGTCGAAGAAAGAGGTTGAAGACCTGAAGGACAAGTATGCCCACGAGCTGCGGGGCGTAAAGGCCATCATGATTGACAAGCTCGTGCAGCTGCTGGAAGGCAAAACCTCCCAGGGCGTGAAGCACCGCTTCGGCGAGGAGATGGTTGCCAAGGGCGTGAAGTTCAACCGTAAGAACATTACGGAAGGCCTCTTCCCCGATAAGAACCCCTACAAGGACGAGAGCAACTACGCCGTTCCGGAAGAAGTGAACCTGTTCAAGGACCTGATTCTGGAAGGCTGGACAGCCGATGCCAAGGTGAATGGCCTGCTGCAGGACCTGGTGAAAAACTACGCCAAGCGCCGCAACACCATCACCGCCCGCTTCAAGCGCAACCGTTTCACCCTGGAGGTGGGCGACGAGCTGCCGGCCGGCATCGTGCAGCTGGCCAAAGTGTACATCGCCAAGAAGCGCAAGCTGAAGGTGGGTGACAAGATGGCCGGCCGTCACGGTAACAAAGGCGTGGTGGCCCGCATCGTGCGCGATGAGGACATGCCCTTCCTGGCCGACGGCACCCCGATGGACATCGTGCTCAACCCCCTGGGTGTACCGAGCCGCATGAACATCGGCCAGATTTACGAGACAGTACTGGGCTGGGCCGGCCTCAAGCTGGGCCGCCGCTACTCGACTCCGATTTTCGACGGCGCTACCGAAGCCGAAGTGTCGGCGGAGCTGACCGAAGCCGGCCTGCCGCGCTTTGGCCGCACCTACCTGCACGACGGCCTGACCGGGCAGCAGTTCGACCAGCCAGTGACCGTGGGCGTGATTTACATGCTCAAGCTGGGTCACTTGGTCGACGACAAGATGCACGCCCGCTCCATCGGTCCGTACTCTCTCATCACGCAGCAGCCGCTGGGTGGTAAGGCCCAGTTCGGTGGCCAGCGCTTCGGCGAGATGGAAGTGTGGGCGCTGGAGGCCTTCGGTGCTTCCAACGTGCTGCAGGAAATCCTCACCGTGAAGTCGGACGACGTGGTTGGTCGCGCCAAAGCATACGAAGCCATTGTAAAAGGCGACGTGCTGCCCAAGCCCAACATCCCCGAGTCGTTCAACGTGCTGCTCCACGAGCTGCGTGGTCTGGCCCTGGAAATCACCATGGATTAGTAAGTTTTTGGTAACTGGTTGCTTGTTTCCGTGGCTGCTCAGGCAGCAGGAAGCAAGCAACCAGCAGCCATATTATCCGGTTGATGCCGGCAGCGCAATGCCCTCATCTAGCAGCTGTTCCGAGATATGGTCAGGACAGCCCGCGAACTCCGGGAAAGTTTACCAATAAGACCTTGTGGAAGCGGCAAAACATACCTATCTGTTCTGCCAACGCACTTTTTCAAGCGTCGAACTGTTTTGACCAGCTTGCGCTCAGTCTGGCGACTGACGAAGCCCAAACAGACCAAAGCCAACAGCTAACAGCTTAAAACCACTCAAATGGCTTTTGCAAAAAATAAGAAACTGGTTCAGGACTTCTCCAAAGTAACCATCTCCCTGGCCTCGCCCGAAGCAATTCTGGAGCGCAGCACCGGCGAAGTGGTAAAGCCTGAAACCATCAACTACCGCACCTACAAGCCCGAAATGGGCGGCTTGTTCTGTGAGCGGATTTTCGGTCCGGTAAAAGACTGGGAATGCCACTGCGGCAAGTACAAGCGGATTCGCTACAAGGGCATCATCTGCGACCGCTGCGGCGTGGAGGTGACCGAGAAGAAGGTGCGTCGTGAGCGCATGGGCCACATCGAACTGGTGGTGCCCGTAGCTCACATCTGGTACTTCAAGAGCCTGCCGAACAAAATCGGCTACCTGCTGGGCCTGCCCACCAAGAAGCTCGACCAGATTATCTATTACGAGCGGTACGTAGTTGTTCAGCCCGGCACCCTGGCCGAAGAAGGCGTACAGCAGCTCGACTTCCTCACCGAAGACGAATACCTCGACATCATCGACAAGCTCCCCCGGGAGAATCAGATGCTGCCCAACGAGGACCCCAATAAATTCATCGCCCGCATGGGTGCCGACGCCCTGCAGATGCTGCTGGAGCGCATCAACCTCGATGAGCTTTCCTACAGCCTGCGCGACTCGGCCGCCCACGAAACCTCGCAACAGCGCAAGGCGGAAGCCCTGAAGCGCCTGCGCGTAGTGGAAGCATTCCGCGACGCCGCTACCCGCATCGAGAACAAGCCCGAGTGGATGGTTATCCGCATGGTGCCGGTGATTCCGCCGGAGCTGCGCCCCCTGGTGCCGCTGGATGGTGGCCGCTTTGCTACTTCCGACCTGAACGACCTGTACCGTCGCGTTATCATCCGCAACAACCGCCTCAAGCGCCTGATTGAAATCAAGGCGCCCGAGGTGATTCTGCGCAACGAGAAGCGCATGCTGCAGGAAGCCGTGGACTCGCTCTTCGACAACTCGCGTAAGGTGAACGCCGTGCGCGCCGAAGGCAACCGCGCCCTGAAGTCGCTGTCCGACATGCTGAAAGGCAAGCAGGGCCGCTTCCGTCAGAACCTGCTCGGTAAGCGTGTCGACTACTCCGGTCGTTCGGTTATCGTGGTAGGCCCGGAGCTGAAGCTGCACGAGTGCGGCCTGCCCAAGAACATGGCGGCCGAGCTGTTCAAGCCGTTCATCATCCGCAAGCTCATCGAGCGCGGCATTGTGAAGACGGTGAAGTCGGCCAAGAAGATTGTGGACCGCAAGGACGCCGTAGTGTGGGACATCCTGGAAAACGTGCTGAAAGGCCACCCGGTGCTCCTCAACCGGGCTCCTACGCTGCACCGTCTGGGCATTCAGGCCTTCCAGCCCCGCCTCATCGAGGGCAAGGCTATTCAGCTGCACCCGCTGGTGTGTACGGCCTTCAACGCTGACTTTGACGGTGACCAGATGGCTGTGCACGTTCCCCTGGGACCGGCCGCTATCCTGGAAGCCTCCATGCTCATGCTGGCCTCGCACAACATCCTGAACCCGGCCAACGGCGCGCCCATCGCGGTACCGTCGCAGGACATGGTTCTGGGCCTGTACTACGTAACCAAAGGCAAGCGTAGCACGCCCGAGGAGACGGTACAAGGCGAAGGACGGGTGTTCTACTCCGATGAGGAAGTGGTAATTGCCATCAACGAAGGCCAGCTGTCGAAGCACGCCTACATTAAGGTGCGTACCAAAGTCCGCGACGAAGAAGACAACCTCGTTACTAAAATCGTGGAGACCGTAGCCGGCCGCGTGCTGTTCAACCAGCTCGTGCCCGAGGAAGTAGGCTTCGTAGATGAGCTGCTGACCAAGAAAAAGCTGCAGCAAATCATCTCGCTGGTGTTTAAGCGCACCGGCATGGCCCGCACCGCACAGTTCCTCGACGACATCAAGACTCTCGGTTTCCAATCGGCCTACAAAGGCGGCCTGAGCATGGGTCTGGGTGATATTCAGATTCCCAAGGAGAAGGACGAGCTGGTAGCCCAGGCGCAAGCCGACGTGGCCGCTGTAACTCAGAACTACCAGATGGGTCTGATTACCGACAACGAGCGTTACAACCAGGTTATCGACATCTGGACGCGCATCAACAATCAGATTACGGAAACGTTGATGGGCCGTCTGGAGAAGGAAAACCAGGGCTTCAACTCCATCTACATGATGATGCACTCGGGAGCCCGCGGCTCGCGCGAGCAGATTCGTCAGCTGGGCGGGATGCGTGGCCTGATGGCCAAGCCCCAGAAGTCGCTGCAAGGCTCGGTAGGTGAAATCATCGAAAACCCGATTCTGTCTAACTTCAAAGAAGGCCTGGACGTTATCGAGTATTTCATCTCAACCCACGGTGCCCGTAAGGGTCTGGCCGACACCGCACTGAAGACGGCTGACGCCGGCTACCTGACTCGTCGTCTGGTAGACGTGTCGCAGGACGTCATCGTGAACGAAGTAGACTGCGGCACCCTGCGCGGCATCGAGACCTTCGCCCTGAAGGACAACGAGGACGTGGTAGAGCCCCTGTCGGAGCGTATCCTGGGCCGCGTGGCGGTACACGACATCGTGGACCCGCTCACCGACGAGGTGATTCTGGCTTCGGGCCTGGAAATTAAGGAAGATACCACCCGCCGCATCGATGCTACGGCAATCGAGTCGGTGGAAATCCGCTCGGTGCTGACTTGCGAAAGCAAGCGCGGTATCTGCGCCAAGTGCTATGGCCGCAACCTGGCCTCGGGCCGCATGGTGCAGAAGGGCGAAGCGGTTGGTGTTATCGCCGCTCAGTCGATTGGTGAGCCCGGCACCCAGCTCACGCTGCGTACCTTCCACGTAGGTGGTACGGCCTCCAACATCGCCGTAGAATCGGGCCTGAAGGCCAAGTTCGCCGGTGTGATTGAGTTCGAAGACATCCGCACCGTGGACACGGTAACGGCCGAAGGCGAATCTACCCAGGTAGTGATGGGCCGCTCGGGCGAAATCCGCATCGTGGAGAAGGGCACCGGCAAGGTGTTCATCACCCACCACGTGCCCTACGGCTCCTTCCTGCTGGTAAAAGAAGGCCAGGAGGTAGAGAAAGGCCAGTCGCTGAACACCTGGGACCCCTACAACGCCGTAATTCTGGCCGAGTTTGACGGTACCATCGTGTACGACGCCGTAACGGAAGGCATCACCTACCGTGAGGAGTCGGATGAGCAGACCGGTCACCGCGAGAAGGTGATTATCGAATCCAAAGACAAAGCCCAGAACCCGGCCATCATCGTGCGGCCCGGCAAGAAGGGCGACGTTGAGGGTCAGAAGTCGTACAGCATCCCGGTGGGCTCGCACTTGAACGTGGAGAACAACGAGAAAATCAAGGCTGGTCACATCCTGGCTAAGATTCCGCGTGCCGTGGGCAAAACCCGCGACATCACCGGTGGTCTGCCCCGCGTAACCGAACTGTTCGAAGCCCGCAACCCCTCGAACCCGGCCGTGGTGTCGGAAATCGACGGCGTGGTAACCTACGGCTCGGTGAAGCGTGGTAACCGCGAAATCTTCGTGGAGTCGAAGGACGGCGTGAAGAAGAAGTACATGGTGCCGCTGTCCAAACACATCCTGGTGCAGGACAACGACTTTATCCGCGCCGGCATGCCGCTGTCGGATGGTGCCATTACGCCTTCCGACATCCTGAGCATTCAGGGCCCGGGCGCCGTGCAGGAATACCTCGTGAACGAGATTCAGGAAGTATACCGCCTGCAGGGTGTGAAAATCAACGACAAGCACATCGAGGTGGTCGTGCGCCAGATGATGCAGAAAGTTGTGATTCTGGACGCCGGCGACACGTCGTTCCTCGAAAACCAGGTGATTGACAAAATCATCTTCATGGAGGAAAACGACACCATCATCGACATGAAGGTGGTGACGGATTCCGGCGACTCGACCAACCTGAAGCCCGGCCAGATTGTGAATGCCCGCAAGCTGCGCGACGAGAACTCCAGCCTGAAACGCCGTGACCTGCGCCTCGTGCAGGTGCGCGACGCCCAGCCGGCTGTTTCCCGTCCCACGCTGCAAGGCATCACCCAGGCCTCGCTCGGCACGGCCTCGTTCATCTCGGCGGCTTCCTTCCAGGAAACCACCAAGGTGCTCAGCGAAGCCGCCATCCGTGGCAAGGCTGATGAGCTGCTCGGCCTGAAGGAGAACGTGATTGTGGGCCACCTCATCCCGGCCGGTACCGGTCTGCGCGAGTACACCCGCCAGATTGTTGCCTCCAAGGAAGAAGTGGAAGCCCAGGCTGCGGCCAAGGCTGCCGAAGAAACCATGCCCGCCAAGCGCCCCGTGCGCGCCGGCAAGCGTGAGGTTTCGGCCGAGTAATTTCGCTTAGGTTTGTAATGGAAAAGCCGACCGGGGTGACCCGGTCGGCTTTTTTGTTTGCCCTAACCTCATGCGTCAAATGAAATTCGCACTACTTTTCGGTTTATGCGCTTTGGTAATCGGTTGCTCTGTGGATTCTGAAAAATCACGCTTGCGGGAGGCTACAAAGTCAAAGTACCAAGTAGGTCAGGTTTGGGCCTATAATACCCGGCCTTCGGAGCCTGATGCGAAATTGACGATTGTTAAAATTGAAGGACAAGACAGCATAGGCAACATAATTCACATCTATGTGAGCAATGTGAAGGTCAAAACGTCCATCAAGCCTGAGAAATACAGTGAGACAATATCCCACATGCCGTTTTCGGAAGCGGCTATGGACTCAAGTGTAACCAAGCAACTTGGAATCGTAAAAAGCCTGCCGGAATATAGCGAAGGCTATAATGAATGGCGGCAAAGCTTTGATGCTGGTAATGCCGGAGTGTTTTCTATCACTGTTGGCAAAGCCGTAGAATATATGGAGAGGACAATGCTGGAGGGGCATCAGCCCGAACAGTAGCTAACTTGTACTTAAATCCCTTAAAGGACTTCGATATGCAACCCAACCAAAACCCCGCCCCCGACGCCTTCAACACTGAACTCTCCGAGGCCATGGCCGAGGGCGAGTACGCCAACCTCGCCTAGGAGCGCGGCTAAAGAATGTGGTGTGGGTTGACGACTACCAGGCCCGCAATACGGCTGAAGTCGGAGGTGTTGCGCGACACCAGCACGAGGCCATGTACCAAAGCCGTAGCCGCCACAATAGCATCGGGAAGCTTCGTATGGTATTGCTGGCGCAACAAGATGGTCTGCCGAACTACGTCCGCATCAAGCGGTAGCACCGGGGAAGTGGCCACAAAGAGTTCCAGCACCTGCTTTTCCTGTGCTGACCTCGGATTTACCAACAATTCAATCCAGTTGATGACGCTGATAGCATGTTCTTCCCGCAGCACCAAGCCATCAACCCACGCGCCGCCCGCCGGGGGCAGCAGCTGGGTTACCAGCTCTATAATGGTGTTGGTATCAACTAAGAATTTCGCTCCCATTCGTCACGCAGCTCGGCTACTTCCTTCAACATGCGCTGGCCAGCCTCTTGGGGCAGTAAGCCAAGCCAGCTACGAGGCTTTTGCGGAGCAGCGCCCACGGGCTTTGTTGGTTGAGGGCCGGCCACCACGGCTAGCACCTGAACGCTGCTCAGGTGTTGCACGGCCGCTACAGCCCCATCGTCCGGGGCATTGATGAGCATGAGAGGCATAACGGAGTGGGTTGAAAGTGCTAAAGATATACAAAGAGGTATTGGTAACGAAAAGTGCCCGGCTTTCCGGCCGGTACCGGTCTGTGCGAGTACACCCGCCAGATTGTTGCCTCCAAGGAAGAAGTGGAAGCCCAAGCTGCGGCCAAGGCCGCCGAAGAAACCATGCCCGCCAAGCGCCCCGTGCGTGCCGGCAAGCGTGAGGTTTCGGCCGAGTAATTTCGCTTAGGTTTGTAATGGAAAAGCCGACCGGGGTGACCCGGTCGGCTTTTTCTTTATATTCGATGGATGATGAAATGGATATGGTGGCTGACCTTCGTATGTAGAATGCTTATAAGCACTGCAGTGTTAGGCGGCAGCGCACTTCTAGCGTATGTGTCCGGACGCTATCTGCTTGAAATCCCATTGGGATACTTTGCTTTTCTAGAGAAAGTGTGGCCACCGGTTTTCATGTTCATCTGGTTTCTCTTCTTATTCGCCATAAGCTTGTTCCTTGCCTATGCCGCAGTTCGTTCAGTATTGAATGAATGGCAAACAAAACTTGAACACTAAATATGCAACCCAACCAGAACCCCGACCCCAACGCCATCAACATTGAACTCTCTGAGGCTATGGCCGAGGGCGAGTACGCCAACCTCGCCATGATTGCGCACAGCAACAGTGAGTTTGTCATCGACTTTATCCGCATGATGCCCGGCCTGCCCAAGGCCAAAGTGAAAGCCCGCGTGGTGGTAACGCCCGAGCACGCCAAGCGCCTGCTGCAAGCCCTAGCCGAAAACGTGGAGCGGTTTGAGCAGGCTCACGGGCCCATTAAAATGCAGAACGACGCCCCCAGCTACCCCATGAACTTCGGGGGCTCGATAGGGGAGGCGTAAGCTGGTTCTATCGAAATGTGAGAGCCTATTGAGCGTTGCAGCTTGATAGGCTCTTTTTTATGGTACCTTGTGCAGCTAAGGCGCACTGCTGCTGGTTACATAAATCGGGGGCAGTATGTTTCTGACTGTCAGCAAGCCACAGGAGTATACTTACTGCACCCATGACCTACAGCCACGTTGCCTTTTTGACGGTTCCCTTATGCTCTGGCGGCTGGCAGCGCTTTCTGCTATGGGCGATGGTTTGGCAGTGTCTGGCTCTAAGCAGCTACGCTCAAACTCCCACCTTCGACCGGGCTACTACCTGTGCCAGCAGCCAGAATATCTTCCCGAGTGGGCCGACCAAACTGGCAACGGATGCCCAGGGGAATACCATAGTAGGGGGGATTTTCGATGGTAGCACCTTGCTGGGCAGCACCATCCTAACCTCGGCTGGTGCTGTGCCTGTGGACCCGACTTTGCTGGCCCCTACCGATGTGTTTGTCGCCAAGCTGGACGCAGCCGGCACCTACCTGTGGGCTGTGCAGGGAGTAGGTACCTTGCGCGAAGAAGTCACCGACTTAGGAGTCGATAGCAACGGCGATGTTTACGTTACGGGCACATTTGAGAGCTACAGCGTCTCGTTCGGAGGTATCACACTGTACAATTCCAGCCGCTGGCGCGACGGTTTCATTGCCAAGCTCAACGGCACCACCGGCCAATGGCTCTGGGCACGCCGGTTTGGAGGAACGTACGAGGACTTTCCTACCGCACTGGCTATTACGCCGCAAGGCCAAGTGTATATCGCTGGTAGCTTATGGAGCGACACCGCGGACTTTGGTTCTTTCATACTCCCTTACTCGCAGACCGGTCATGCCTTTATTGCCAAGCTGGACGGGGCCGGCAATTGGCTATGGGCGCGGGATGCGGGCACGAGAGCGCCTCAAATAACCAGCATGGTACATAGTGCTCAAGGTGAGCTGTATCTGGCCGGCATTTTTAAGTACGGGTCCGTGAGCTTTGGTGCCACCACGCTAACTACCCAGCTTATTCCCAACTCAGGTTCTAATACCGGGGGCGACGTTTTTGTAGCGAAGTGCACGGATGGTGGTACTTGGCTATGGGCTATACAGGGCGATGCTGTTACGAACCAAAACCTACTGGATTTAAGTATTATTCAACTGACGCAGGATACCAGTGGGCACTTGTATGTGTGTGGAAGATATGAAGGCTCTGCAATGCGCGTGGGTAGCACCGTGTTGCCGAATATGAGCAGTCGGGTCGGTGGTGCATCCCTCAGATTTCACGGTGACGTATTCGTCGCTCGGTTAGAGGCCGCTACAGGTACCTGGCAATGGGCCACCCGCGCGGGTGGCATGCAAGACGACGTGCTAGGGGCTATTGCCTTGGGCGGACAGGGACGGCTCTACGTGGCCGCAGGTATCTACGGGTGGCCAGCTGCTTTCGAGAGCCCACTCCTAGGCGGTGGCCGAGTGCAGCTGGCACAGCTGGATGCCGGCACTGGCGCGTGGGTGTGGGCCCAAGCCATTAGCCCAGCCGTGGCCCGAACAATAACCACCGACAACGCCGGTCGCCTGTACGTCGGCGGCTTCTTCACCAGCTCGACGGCCACCTTCGGTGCTACAACTTTACCGCAGGCCGGACCGGGACAATCAACCGGCTTTGTGGCCCGCTTGACAAGTGGGCCTCTGGCCACTCACGCGCCCGCGCCTGGTCGCCTCGGATTGGATGTGTGGCCCAACCCGACCAATGTGCGGGAGGTGTGGGTACGTGGGGCAGCCCCCGGCCAGTTGGTGCGGGTGCTGGACCTGCTCGGTCGCGAAGTAGGCCGGGGACAGATGCCCCCTGTCGGAGCGCTGAAGCTCAAGCTGCCGGACCAGCTATCTCCGGGCGTGTATTTGGTGAGCATCAGCGGGCAGGCCCAACAACTAGTGGTAGAGTAAGCAGATAAGGAAGTCTTACAAGTAAAGCCAACTGCTTTGTCTTGCGTGCTCCTACTACAGCTCCACCTTACCGAGCTAGCACAAAAAATGCTTGGCTAACCTTCAGGAGGCCGCCCTACAGAAAGTAGGGCGGCCTTTTGGTTAAAGAATAAGCTCACCTCCTAAAATTAACCTACTCACCCTGTTTGCTATTGCGGCGAAATACTCTTACCTTTGCAAGCCAAAATTTTAGGAGCAAACGGCTCCAAACAAACCAACCGCTAAATGCCAACCATTAACCAACTCGTACGGAAAGGCCGCGAGGCTTTGACTACAAAGTCGAAGTCCCCCGCCCTTGATTCGTGCCCGCAGCGTCGGGGCGTGTGCACCCGTGTGTACACCACCACGCCTAAGAAGCCGAACTCGGCTATGCGCAAAGTGGCCCGTGTGCGTCTTACCAACGGTAAGGAAGTAAACGCATACATCCCCGGTGAAGGCCACAACCTCCAGGAACACAGCATCGTGCTGATTCGTGGTGGCCGGGTAAAAGACCTGCCCGGTGTTCGCTACCACATCATCCGTGGTGCCCTCGACACCGCCGGCGTAAACGGTCGTCTGCAGCGCCGCTCCAAGTACGGCGCCAAGCGTCCCAAGCCCGGTCAGCCCGTGGCAACCGGCAAAGGTGGCAAACCAGCACCCGGTAAGAAGAAGTAATTTATTAGTTGTCAGTTGTTAGCTGTCAGTTGTCGGGTTGCTACGGCCGCCGGAAACTGACAACTAACAACTAACAACGGACAACTACATAAAATCATGCGTAAGAGCAAACCGAAGAAGCGTATCCTGCTTCCCGACCCCAAATACAAAGAGACGCTGGTAACGCGTTTCGTGAACTACATGATGTACGACGGTAAGAAAAACCTGGCGTACACCATCTTCTATGACGCCTGCGACCTCGTGGAGCAGCGCACCAAGGAGAGCGGCCTCGAAATGTGGCGCAAAGCCCTGAACAATGTAATGCCGACCGTGGAGGTGAAGAGCCGCCGCGTAGGTGGTGCCACGTTCCAGGTGCCGATTGAAGTGCGCGCCGACCGCCGCATCGCCGTTGGTTCGAAGTGGATGATTCAATACGCTCGTCGTCGTGGTGAGAAAACCATGAAGGACAAGCTGGCCGGCGAAATCATCGCCGCCGCAAAAGGTGAAGGTGCCGCCGTGAAGAAAAAGGACGACACCCACCGCATGGCTGAGGCCAACAAGGCCTTCTCGCACTTCCGATTCTAATTCAAGTGCGAATGACTGAATGGGTGAATGAGTGAATGATTCTGACCAGAAACATTTACCTCATTCAGCCATTCACTCATTCACTCATTGAAAAATGGCCGTTAACAAAGACCTCCAGTACCTCCGTAACATCGGGATTATGGCGCACATCGACGCCGGTAAGACCACGACGTCGGAGCGTATTCTGTATTACACGGGTAAAACCCACAAAATCGGGGAAGTGCACGATGGTGCCGCCACGATGGACTGGATGGAGCAGGAGCAGGAGCGTGGTATCACCATCACGTCGGCTGCTACTACCACCTTCTGGAACTACCCCACCGATGCCAAAGGCAACCAGACGGGCGAGACCAAGCAGTACAAAATCAACCTGATTGACACCCCCGGCCACGTTGACTTCACGGTAGAAGTGGAACGCTCGCTGCGTGTGCTCGACGGTGCCGTGGCTTTGTTCTGCGCCGTATCCGGCGTGGAGCCCCAGTCGGAAACCGTATGGCGTCAGGCTGACAAGTACAAGGTGCCCCGCATCTGCTTCGTCAACAAGATGGACCGTGCCGGTGCCGACTTCTTCAAGGCAGTAACGGAGATTAAGGACAAGCTCGGCGCTAACCCCGTGCCCCTGCAAATCCCCATCGGTGCCGAAGACACCTTCAAAGGCGTAGTTGACCTGCTCACCGGCAAAGCCATTGTGTGGGACGACAAGACCGAAGGCAAGTCGTACGACGAAATCCCCGTTCCCGAGGACCTCGTTGACACGGTAGCTGAGTGGCGTGAGAAGCTCGTGGAGAGCGTTGCTGAGTACGACGACACCTTGATGGAGAAGTTCTTCGACGACCCGGACAGCATTACCCGCGAGGAAATGATGACGGTAATCCGCCAGGCGGTTATCGACATGAAGTTCTCGCCCGTACTCTGCGGCTCGGCCTTTAAGAACAAGGGTGTGCAGACCATGCTGGATGCCGTAATGGCTTACCTGCCCTCGCCCCTCGACATGCCCCCCATCATCGGTACCAACCCCGATTCGGGTGCTGAAATCGAGCGTCACCCCGACAACTCGGAGCCCTTCACCGCGCTGGCCTTCAAAATCGCTACTGACCCCTTCGTAGGTCGTCTGTGCTTCTTCCGCTGCTACAGCGGCGTACTGGACGCCGGCTCTTACGTGCTGAACAACCGCACCGGCAAGAAGGAGCGTATCTCGCGCCTGATGCAGATGCACTCCAACAAGCAGAACCCGATTGACAAGATTCAGGCGGGTGACATTGCTGCTGGTGTAGGCTTCAAGGACATCAAGACCGGCGACACGCTGACCGATGAGAAGAACCCCGTGGTTCTGGAGTCGATGAGCTTCCCCGAGCCGGTAATCGGCTACGCCATCGAGCCCAAGACCCAGGCTGACGTGGACAAAATGGGCATGGCCATCGCCAAGCTCATCGAGGAAGACCCCACCCTGCGCGTGAACACCGACGAGGAAACCGGCCAGACCATCCTGCGTGGTATGGGCGAACTCCACCTTGAAATCATCATCGACCGCATGCGTCGTGAGTTCAAGGTTGAAATCAACCAGGGTGCTCCCCAGGTTGCTTACAAGGAGATTCTCACCAAGAAAGTCGACCACCGCGAAACCTACAAGAAGCAGACCGGTGGCCGCGGTAAGTTCGGCGACATCGTGTTTGAACTGGGCCCGAAAGAAACCGAGCCGGAAAAGGCTGGTCTGGAGTTCGACAACGCCATCGTAGGTGGTGTTATCCCCCGCGAATTCATCGCCCCCATCCAGAAGGGCTTTGAAGAGGCGATGAAGCGTGGCCCGCTGGCCGGCTTCCCGCTCGAAACCATGAAGGTGCGCCTCTACCACGGCTCGTTCCACGACGTTGACTCGGACGCCCTGTCGTTCGAACTCGCAGCCCGCGACGGCTTCCGCGAAGCTGCCCGCAAGGCTGGTCCGAAACTGCTGGAGCCCATCATGGCTGTTGAAGTAGTTTGCCCCGACGAGTACACCGGTCCCGTAACCGGTGACCTGAACCGTCGTCGTGGTCTGATGAAGGGCATGGACACCAAGGCCGGTGCTCAGGTTATCAAGGCTGACGTTCCCCTGTCGGAGCTGTTCGGCTACGTAACCGACCTGCGCACCATCTCTTCGGGTCGTGCTTCAGCATCGCTCACCTTCTCGCACTACGAGCAGGTGCCCACCAACCTGGCCGACGCCATCGTTGCCAAAGCCAAAGGAGGTAAATAAGCAGTGGTTAATGATTAATGGTTAGTGGTTAATGATTCGTTGAACGGCATTAATCATTAACCATTAATAACTAACCATTATAATAAAGCTTTTCTAACGGGGGCAATCGGCCCCTACCAAATACAATGAACCAGAAAATTCGCATCAAGCTGAAAAGCTACGACCACAACCTGGTCGACAAATCCTCCGAAAAAATCGTGAAGGCCGTGAAGGCCACCGGTGCTATCGTGAGCGGTCCGATTCCTTTGCCCACGCAAAAGGAGAAGTTCACCGTGCTGCGCTCGCCCCACGTGAACAAGAAGAGCCGGGAGCAATTCCAGCTTTGCACCTACAAGCGTCTGGTGGACATCTTCTCGACCTCGTCGAAAACCGTGGATGCCCTCATGAAGCTGGAGCTGCCCAGCGGCGTTGATGTAGAAATCAAAGTCTGAGGAAGCAACCCTTTAGCAGAAAGCCCCATCATGGTAACATGGTGGGGCTTTCCTTTTATCTAAGGACACAAGCCTCAATTCCCTGTCACTTTATCCGCTTATGTACCCAACCACCCTGCAAAAACCCTTTTTTCTTCTTTTAGCGGCAGCATCCGTACTCAGCAGCTGCGACGAGGTATGTGACAAAGGCGACAAGCCACAGTTCCAGTTTACCAGTGGGCAGCGCGAATGGGCCAATCCTTTTGTGCAGGGCACCACTTGGCGCTTTCGTAATGCCGCCGGGTACGAGCGAAGCTACCTCATTAAAAGTTTTGCCGATGATATGCTCGGCAGAGGGGGCGGTAAATCTTCCTTCTGCCCCAGCTACTATCATCAAAGCCTCACCGTGAGTTTGGAACGTACGGACTCAGCACATACTGCCAGCCATAGCCTGCAGCTAGCCACTGCCAGCTATAGCCGCGATACCCCCTTCACCGCCGCACTGTATTGGGACGGAAATTCCTTCTGGCTCCCGATAAGAGAGGTTGAAGAAGGTTCAACTCCCGTTAATTACAATTCGGTGAGCAGCTCGCGGATATTGGCTCAGTACACGGCTGGAAGTCGCACTTACCAGAATGTGATAGAGTGCACGATTGCCCCAGTGGTAGCAGCGGGGAAAGCGCCCTCGTCCGTGGTGCGCATTTTTCAAACCAAGACTGAGGGCATCATTCGGTTTGAAACCAAGGCCGGTACTGCCTGGGACCGGATATAGCTAAAAAACTAAACTTCCGTTCGGGATGGAGGCTCCAACAATCTCTTTTAAACCCACACTCTTTAATAATGCCTTCCTCTTTTCTGCAAGCCCGGATTTTGATACCAGTTTTCAGCCTTGCTGTGCTTGTCGCTAGCGGCTGTAAGGAAGTGTGTGATGACGACGGCCTGCCCCAATACAGGCTTACTGCTGGGCAACAAGCCTGGGTAAATCCCTACGTGAAAGGAGCGGTGTGGCGCTTCCGCAACGCCGCCGGCTACGAGCGTAGCTACCTGATAAAAGAGGTAGAAGACAAGATGGACGCCAAGGGCACCAGCAAAGGCACGCTCTGCCCCACCTTTTACGTGCAGGCCATCAACATCCAGCTCGAGCGCACCGACAGTGTGCAAGCCAAGCGGCACTTCCTAAGCCTGGCCCCAGGCGCTACCAACTCCGAGGTAAAAGTGCTGGCCAGTCTGGTATGGGCCGATATGGAGTTTGAGCTGCCCATCGGCAACGTGGAAGACGGGGTGCCGCCCCGCAGTACGGGAAACGGCAATACCAGCCAGCTTCACTCCCAGCTCGTAGTGGGCGGGCGCAGCTACCAGAATGTACTGGAAAGCTCCATGATTCCTTTTTATACCGACTCCAAGCCAAGTTCCACGGTTATACGGACGTTCGTCACCAAAAACGAGGGCCTTGTTCGTTTCGACACGAGGGCTGGTACAGTGTGGAGCCGGATATAAACGTGGATAAGGTCCATTCGCTGTTAAAGCCCGCCGGTGAGCAAGCCCCGGCGGGCTTTGCATTTATGGGCGCAGGCATGGCCGAAGGAGTAGGAACCGTGGGCTAAATGCCTCACTTAGAAAATTATTTCTCCGCCACGCTGGGATTTCGTCTGGATTTTTCTTAGCTTTGCACTCCATTTCAGAAAACGGCACTCGGCCGTTTTCTTTTTGTGTTCATTAATCCACACTAGAATGCCTGGCATCATCGGTAAAAAAATCGGTATGACAAGCCTCTTCACTCCGGACGGGAAAAACATTCCCTGCACGCTCATCGAGGCGGGTCCGTGCGTAGTGACGCAGGTAAAGACAGTCGCCAATGACGGTTACACCGCCATTCAGGTTGGCTACGGCGAGAAGAAAGCCAAGAACACCACCAAAGCATTGGTTGGTCACTTCGCTAAAGCCGGTACCACCCCCAAGAAGAAACTGGTTGAATTCCGCCTCGACGCCGAATCGACCTACGCCGCCGGCGCTACGATTGACGCTTCCCTGTTTACGGAAGGCGATTTCGTGGACGTAGTAGGCACCTCAAAAGGTAAGGGTTTCCAGGGCGTTGTAAAGCGTTACAACTTCCAGGGTGTTGGTGGCCAGACCCACGGCCAGCACAACCGTCTGCGTCACCCCGGTTCTATCGGTGCGTGCTCCTGGCCTTCCCGCGTATTCAAAGGAATGCGCATGGGTGGCCGCATGGGCAACGACCGGGTGAAAATCCAGAACCTGAAGGTGATGCGCGTTGTGGCTGACCGTAACCTCATCCTGGTGAGCGGTTCGGTACCCGGTGCCAAAAACTCTTACGTGGTACTCGAGAAATAGACGATACGATGGAACTCGCAGTATATAACATCAAAGGCGAAGACACCGGCCGCAAGGTTGCCCTGTCTGACGCCATCTTCGGCCTCGAAGTAAACGAGCACGTGATGTGGCTCGACGTAAAGCAGTACCTGGCCAACCAGCGCCAGGGTACGCACAAGTCGAAGCAGCGTGCGGAAGTAAACCGTACCACCAAGAAGCTGAAGAAGCAGAAGGGTACGGGCGGCGCCCGCGCCGGCAGCATGAAGTCGGGTGTGTTCGTTGGTGGTGGCCGCATTTTCGGTCCCCAGCCTCGCGACTACGGCTTTAAGCTCAACAAAAAGACCAAGCGTCTGGCTCGTCTGTCGGCTCTGTCGAGCCTGGCCAAAGACGGCAAGGTGGCCCTGGTGGAGAACATCTCCCTGAACGCCCCCCGCACCAAGGACTTCGTGGCTATCCTCGATAACCTGAAGCTGAGCAACGGCAAGAAGACCCTGCTCGTGACCGGTGCTGCCGACAAGAACGTGGTGCTGAGCGCCCGCAACATCCAGAAGGTAAAAGTGTCGACGCCGGTAGGCCTCAACACCCACGACCTGCTCAACACCGACACGCTCCTGCTTTCGGAAGACGGCCTGAATTCATTGGTTCAACTCTATAGCACCGCTGAATAATGAGCACCCTGAAACGCCCCATCGTGACCGAGAAGGCCACGGGCCTGAATGAAAAAGGCCGCTACACGTTCGAAGTGGAGCGCACCGCCAACAAAGTGCAAATCAAGAAGGACATCGAAACGCTGTACGGCGTGACCGTGACCGACATCAACACGATGCGCACCATTGGCAAGGTTAAGTCGAAGTTCACGAAAGGTGGCTCCATCTCGGGCCGCCGCGCACATGGCAAGAAGGCCATCGTGACCGTGAAGGAAGGCGACGTAATCGACTTCTACGGAAATCTCTAAGAGGTTTTAGGTCTTAGGGACTTAGGTTTTAGTAAACCTGCTAAGACCTAAGCTCCTAAGACCTAAAACCTAATTTTTCGCCGCAAAAGCACAACTAGCTAGTAATGGCACTCAAAAAACTCAGACCAACCAGCCCAGGGCAGCGCTTCCGCGTTGCGCCGGCGTTCGACGAGATTACCACGTCGACCCCGGAGAAGTCGCTGATGACTTCCCTCAACAAATCGGGTGGCCGGAACTCTTCCGGTAAGATGTCGAACCGCTACATCGGCGGTGGACACAAAACCCAGTACCGTATCGTGGACTTCAAGCGCGACAAGGCCGGTGTTCCGGCTACCGTGAAGACCATCGAGTACGACCCCAACCGCACGGCTCGCATCGCCCTGCTCAGCTACGCTGACGGCGAGAAGCGCTACATCATCGCTCCCGCCGGCCTGCAGGTTGGCGCGCAGATTGAGTCGGGCACCGGCGTTGCTCCCGAAGTGGGCAACACCCTGCCGCTGCGCGAAATCCCCCTCGGTACCATCGTTCACAACATTGAGCTGCACCCCGGCACGGGCGCTGCCATGGCCCGCTCGGCCGGCACCTACGCCCAGCTCGTAGCTCGTGAAGAGAAGTACGCTACCCTGAAGCTGCCCTCCGGTGAGATGCGCATGGTACTCGTTACCTGCATGGCCACGGTTGGTACCGTTTCGAACGGCGACCACATGAACGTCCGCATGGGCAAAGCCGGCCGCAACCGCTGGGCTGGTCGTCGTCCCCGCGTTCGTGGTGTAGCCATGAACCCCGTCGACCACCCCATGGGTGGTGGCGAAGGCCGCTCGTCGGGTGGTCACCCCCGCAGCCGCAACGGTATTCTGGCTAAGGGTCAGAAAACCCGCAACAAAAACAAGTATTCGGAGAACCTGATTGTGAGCCGCAAAGGCAAGAAGTAATTATGGCACGTTCACTCAAAAAAGGGCCGTACATTGACTTCCGGCTGGAAAAGAAAGTCACGGCCCTCGAAACGGCCGGTAAGAAGTCGGTGGTAAAGACCTGGTCGCGCCGCTCGATGATTTCCCCGGATTTCGTAGGCCACACGTTCGCTGTTCACAACGGCAATAAGTTCATCCCGGTGTATGTGACCGAGAACATGGTAGGGCACAAGCTGGGCGAATTCGCCCCGACCCGCAACTTCCGTGGTCACATCGCCAAAAAAGATAAAGGCAAGCGCTAAGATGGAAGCAGTAGCTAAACTCCGCAATGTGCCCACCTCGCCGCGCAAGATGCGCCTGGTGGCCGACCTCGTGCGCGGCAAGAAAGTAACGCAGGCCCTGGGCCTGCTGCGCTTCGAAGCCAATATTGGCGCCGAGAAGATTGAGAAACTGCTCCTCTCGGCCCTGGCCAACTGGCAGCAGAAAAACGAAGACGAGCGGATTGAGGACGCAAACCTCTACATCAGCGAAATCTTCGTCGACGAAGGCCGGCAGCTGAAGCGACTGCGCCCCGCCCCCCAGGGCCGTGGCCACCGCATCCGCAAGCGCAGCAACCACGTGACGCTGAAAATCGACACCAAGGTTGAGAAAATGGGCAGCAAAGCCGCTCGCGAAGCTGCCACCACCGAAAACCCTAAGGCCGACGCCAAATCCTAAGTTAATATGGGACAGAAAGTAAATCCGGTTGGCTTCCGTCTGGGAGTTATCAAAGGCTGGGACTCCAACTGGTACGGCGGCAAGGACTTCGCCGAGAAACTGGTGGAGGACGAAAAAATCCGCAAGTACATCAACGCGCGCATTCAGAAAGGCGGCATCAGCCGCATTGTGATTGAGCGCACCCTGAAGCGCATCACCATCACCATCAACACGGCTCGTCCGGGTGTGGTAATCGGCAAAGGCGGTCAGGAAGTCGACAAGATTAAGGACGAGCTGAAGCAAATCACCAGCAAGGACGTTCAAATCAACATCTTCGAGATTAAGCGCCCCGAGCTGGACGCCAAGCTCGTTGGTGAAAGCATCGCCCAGCAGCTGGCTGCCCGTATCTCGTTCCGTCGCGCCATGAAGATGTCCATCCAGGCCGCTATGCGTGTTGGTGCCGAAGGCATCAAGATTCAGTGCGGTGGTCGTCTCGGCGGCGCTGAGATTGCCCGCTCGGAGCAGTACAAGGAAGGTCGTACGCCGCTGCACACCCTGCGCGCCGACATCGACTACGCCCTGTCGGAAGCTCAGACCGTGTATGGCAAAATCGGCATCAAGGTGTGGGTAATGCGCGGTGAGGTGTTCGGCAAGCCCGACCTCTCGCCCAACCAGCAGCTCACCAACCCCGGTGGCGGCGAAGGCGGTGGTCGTCGTGACGACCGCGGCCCCCGCGGCGAGCGTGGCGACCGTGACCGTGGCCCCCGTCGTGACGGTGACCGTGGCGGCCGTGGCGGCAACGACCGTGGTCCCCGTGGCGGTGCCGGCGACAACGCTGGTCCCCGTCGTAACGGTCCCGCCCAGGGTGGTGGTGCCGGTCGCGGCCCGCGTCGCTAGAACATAAGCGGAGATTTCACTTCGAATACCCCTCGGCGGTGAACGAAGTGAAATCTCCGGCTGTTCGCCCAATTCTTTCAGAACAACTCTTTTTATTTAAAATCAAATGTTACAACCGAAAAGGACCAAGTATCGCAAGATGCAAAAGGGTCGCGTGACTGGCCTGGCCTACCGCGGCAGCTCCATAGACTTCGGTTCGTTCGCTATCAAGTCGCTGGAAACGTCTTGGATTACGGCTCGCCAGATTGAGGCTGCCCGTATTGCCATGACCCGCGCCATGAAACGCGAAGGGCAAGTATGGATCCGTATTTTCCCCGACAAGCCTATTACCAAGAAGCCTGCTGAAGTGCGGATGGGTAAGGGTAAAGGTTCGCCCGAGTACTGGGTAGCCTGCGTGAAGCCGGGTATGATTATGTTCGAATCGGACGGCGTATCGCTGGAAGTAGCCAAGGAGTCGCTCCGTCTGGCTGCCCAGAAGCTGCCCGTGAAAACTTCCTTCGTGGTTCGCCGCGACTACACCGAAGCCGCGTAAGCCATGAAGAACAAGACCGACCTCAAAAGCCTTTCCGCTGAAGCGCTGAAAGAGCAAATTAAAACCGAGCAGGCCCAGGGCCAGCAGCTGCGTTTCGCCCACGCGATTTCGCCCCTGGAAAACCCCGCCCGCATCAAGGTTAACCGTAAAGCCGTCGCCCGTTTGCTGACCGAGGAAAACCGTCGCAAAAACGAGCAGGCCACTAAATCCGCTCAATAACCGATGGCAACCGACGTAAATACCCAAGACCAGGCCGCAGCTGAAGCCTCGCGCAACATGCGCAAGGAAATCACCGGCACGGTAACGAGCTCCAAGATGGACAAGTCCATCACGGTAGCTGTGGTGCAGAAGCAAAAGCACCCCATCTACGGTAAGTTCGTGACCAAAACCACGAAATTCCACGCCCACGACGAGAAAAACGAGTGCGGCGAAGGCGACACGGTGCGCATCATGAGCACCCGCCCCCTGAGCAAGACCAAGCGGTGGCGCCTGGTTGAAATTGTTGAACGCGCTAAGTAATCCAGACCGATGATACAGCAAGAATCCCGCCTGACGGTAGCCGACAACAGCGGCGCCAAGGAAGTCCTCTGCATCCGCGTACTGGGTGGCACGGGCAAGAAATACGCCTCCGTAGGCGACAAGATTGTGGTAGCCATTAAGTCGGCGCTGCCCTCGGGCAACGCCAAGAAGGGCACCGTGAGCAAGGCCGTAGTAGTTCGCACGAAAAAGGAAGTACGCCGCAAGGACGGCTCGTACATCCGCTTCGACGACAACGCGGCCGTACTGCTCAACAACAACGACGAGCCCCGCGGCACGCGCATCTTCGGCCCAGTGGCCCGTGAGCTGCGTGAGCGTCAGTTCATGAAAATCGTATCGCTGGCCCCCGAAGTACTGTAAGACATGGCTATCAAAAAAGCAGACCCCGTACAGCTCCACGTAAAGACCGGCGACACCGTTAAGGTGATTTCGGGCGACGAGAAGGGCAAGACCGGCGTTATCAAGTCGGTAAACCGGGTAACCCAGCGCGTTATCGTGGAAGGGCTGAACCTGGTGACCAAGCACAACAAGCCGAGCGCCAAATCGCCCCAGGGCGGCATCACCAAGATGGAGGCGCCCATGCACGTAAGCAATGTGCAGGCTATTAACCCCACCACCGGTGAGCGTGTGCGCAAAGGCGCCGCAGCCGCCGCAGCTCCGGCTGCTGCTCCTGCCAAAGCCAAGCGTGCCACCGCCAAAACGGCTTAAGCAGCCCCCTCATCATGGCACGACTGAAAGAAATTTATAAGAAAGACGTAGTACCGGCGCTCCAGGAGAAATTCCAGTTCAAGAGCATCATGCAGGTACCGCGCATCACCAAAATCTGCATCAACCGCGGCATTGGCGCGGCTGTAGCCGACAAGAAGCTGGTGGATAACGGCGTGGACGAGCTGACGACCATTACCGGTCAGAAGGCTGTTGCCACCATCGCCAAGCGTTCGGTGTCGAACTTTAAGCTCCGTGAAGGCATGCCCATCGGTGCGAAAGTGACCCTGCGCGGCGAGAAGATGTACGAGTTCATGGACCGCCTACTGACGGTGGCCCTGCCCCGCGTACGTGACTTCAAAGGCATCAACGACAAAGGCTTCGACGGCCGCGGCAACTACACGCTGGGCGTGAAGGAGCAAATCATCTTCCCCGAAATCTCGATTGACAAAATCAAGAGCATCTCGGGCATGGATATTACCTTCGTGACCACCGCCGAAAACGACGAGCAGAGCTACGAGCTGCTGAAAGCTTTCGGGATGCCTTTCGCTAACGCTAAAAAAGACGCTTAATCCCTTATGGCTAAAGAATCCATCAAAGCACGGGAGCGCAAGCGCATTGCCACCGTGGCCCGCTACGCTGAGAAGCGCAAGGCTCTGAAAGCTGCCGGCGACTACGAAGGTCTCGACAAGCTGCCCAAAAACGCTTCGCCCGTGCGCCTGCACAACCGCGACATGATTGACGGCCGCCCCCGCGGCTACATGCGCAAGTTTGGCATCAGCCGCGTGCGTTTCCGCGAAATGGCACTTGCCGGGAAAATTCCTGGTGTGACTAAGTCGAGCTGGTAGTCCAGTCAGGCTTTCGCCAACGAATAAAAAAGCCCCTGAGCAATCAGGGGCTTTTTGTGTTTACGGATATTTCTTTACCAAAACGTAAGTAGTAGCTGAGGTATCAAGTAGCTTTAGTACATCGCCGCCTAATTGGTGCTGGCTTATCCTTATGCTGTAAATACTGTCCCTTAGTATTGAAAAGGGCTTTGCCTTTTTAGAGGTATACTTTACCACCTTCAGCCTATTGTTAGCTACTGCCCATTTGAATGGTTGTTTTAAGCCGTTCGCACTTATTACCTGGCCGGTGCCATTGGAATCGAATGTAACCACTGGACAAGTATTACAAAGAATGCGGGAAGTAGTTTGAGTAATTTGACTTTTGGAAACCTTATTAATCGATATGTGCTCAGTTGCTGACATCGCCCAAGAGCCTATCAAGGAGTCCGCTGCTGTGGAAGGCTGGGCAGCACAGAGATTGGGAAATACAATAGTTAGGAGCCAGAAAATTTTGCTCAGCTTCTCCATAGTCGAAATTAAGAAACGATAAGTCCGAAGTTAATGAGGTTTTGGTACTGCGATTTAATTGGTTCGTATAAAGTGCCTCCACTGCCGCGAAGCGGCAAAGCGGGACTGTGCCGATTGTTCTTACAACTTGTTCCAATGCGAGGCACAGCCTCGCCCGAATGGCCGGCACGAGTTACGCTGCGCTGAACTCACGCCAGCGCTTGGTTAAGACGACCGTACCTTGCCAGCTCACAAGTCTACTTTCATGCCCATCGTCTTTCCCTTCCAGATTGACCCCATCAACCCCGTTCACCCCGCGATGCCGGAGCGGCGCTTCTGCATACAGTCGCCGGTAGGGGAGCTGGAAGAATACCGGAACCTGTTCGAAGACTTTGGCTACAGCGGTAACGGCCCTTCCTGGGTGGAGCACATCAGCACCATGCTGGAGGAAGCCGACCCGGACATTCTCGAGCACCTGGAGTTTGATGAGGAAGGCGACACCTTCGTGGTGTATGCCGACAGCGAGGCGGTGGTAAGGCGCTTTCTGTTACTGGTGCAGCCGGTGTTCGGCAGCACGCAGCTGCTTAAGAAATACCTGAGCCAAACCGACCCAAGCGACTTCTTCGAGTAGGAGAGAGGATAACTGCGAAAACCGGATTCAAACGAATTGCCCGCTCGGCGTATAACGCCGAATGGAAACCTATGTCCTCGGTGATATCCACGGCGGCGTCCGAGCCCTGGAGCAGGTACTGGAGAGCAGTCCCTTCCGGCCAGGCATCGACCGTCTTATTCAGCTTGGCGACGTGTCCGATGGCTGGCCCGATACTCCGGCCTGCGTGGAGCGCCTGCTAAGCATTCCCAACAGTATCTGGCTGCAGGGCAACCACGACTGGTGGACGGCCGAGTGGCTGGCCACCGCGGCACCCCTGGCCCACATCAACCTGAGCTGGTATGCACAGGGCGGCAAGGCTACCTACGAGGCCTACCAGCAGCTGGCCTCCCAGGAGCGACGCCGGCATTTCCGCGAGTTCTTCCAGCGGCAGCAGCCATACTTTGTGGATGAGGCCAACAACCTCTACGTGCACGCGGGCTACAACCCCGACCGGCCCATTGAGGTGCAGGACCCCTACGACTTAATCTGGACCCGCCGGCTGTGGCGGGAGCAGCTGGCGGCCAAGACATATGGCGAGTGCTTTATCGGGCACACGCCGACCTGGCCGGCCAGCAGCACTCCGGTGCAGCAGGGCAACGTGTGGAACCTGGACCAGGGAGCCGCCTATGGCGGGCCATTAACCATGATGAATGTGCGAACCAAGGAGTACGTGCAGAGCGATGCAGTGCGGGAGCTGTATCCGGGAGTGAAGGGCCGCAGTGCTGAATTACATTAAAAAGAAGGTATAGTCAGCCCGCTGTATAGGCCGGAAAAGGGTGCCAACTGCCAAAATCTGGGGGCGGGAAGCGCAGGTAACGGCTAGGAGTAGCTCAAAAAAATGCCGGGCATTTGCATAAGTCACAGGTTTACCGCTACCTTTGCACCTCGAAATACTGGGGGACGCCCCGACCTTATTTGGCAGGTTGCCGAAAGAAACCATTGGCTGCACCGTCGCCGGGCAAGCCAAGTAGTCTTAACCGAAATTTCGTTGGACCCGGTAGCGGGGCCGGCGAAATTTTCTTATCTTTGCGCTCCGAAAAAAGCGGACGCATTTAATTTTCAATGAATACTGATCCAATCGCCGACTACCTGACCCGGGTGCGCAATGCCATCAAGGCAAACCACCGGGTAGTAGAAATCCCGGCCAGCAACATCAAAAAGGAAATTACGAAGGTGCTGTACCACAAAGGGTACATCCAGTCGTACCGCTTTGATGACGCCGCAGTTCAGGGCACCATCAAAATCGCTCTGAAGTACAACCCCACCACCAAGGCTCCTGCCATCACCAAGCTGCAGCGCGTTTCGACCCCTGGTCTGCGTCAGTACGTGGCGGCCGACAACCTGCCCCGCGTCCTCAGCGGCCTGGGCATCGCCATCATCTCCACCTCCAAGGGGGTGATGACGGAGAAGGAAGCCAAAACCGAGAACGTGGGCGGCGAGGTGCTGTGCTACGTGTACTAATCCGGAACCGCAACAGATAATTAACTATGTCACGTATTGGTAAACTGCCGATTACTGTCCCCGCCGGGGTCGCTATTTCGGTTGAGAAAGACAACGTGGTAACGGTGAAGGGCCCCAAAGGCACGCTCTCTACGCAGGTAGACCGCGACATCAACGTTGCTATCGAAGACGGCACCCTCACGGTAACCCGTCCCACCGAGCAGAAGCGCCACAAGGCCATGCACGGCCTGTACCGCTCGCTCATCAACAACATGGTGGTTGGCGTAAGCAGCGGCTTCGAGAAGAAGCTGGAGTTGGTAGGTGTAGGCTACAAGGCCTCCCTGGCCGGCACTACGCTCGAGCTGGCCCTGGGCTACTCGCACAACGTGTTTATTGCCCTGCCCAAGGAAGTAACTGCGACGGCAGTAACGGAAAAAGGCAAAAACCCCATCGTTACCCTCAACAGCATCGACAACCAGCTGCTGGGTCAGGTAGCCGCCAAAATTCGCTCGCTCCGCAAGGTTGAGCCTTACAAAGGCAAGGGTGTTCGCTTCGTGGGTGAAATCATTCGTCGCAAAGCTGGTAAAACGGCCTCTAAATAAGTTCGCATCATGGCTTTTGATAAAGCACTACGCAGAAAGCGGATCCAGCGCATCATCCGTACCAAGGTGGCTGGCACGTCCGAGCGGCCGCGCTTGTCGGTGTTCCGCAGCAACACGGGCATCTACGCGCAGATTATCGACGACACCCAAGGCCGCACCCTGGCCGCGGCCTCGTCGAAGAAAGTATCGGTTGAGGGTGGCAACGGCGTAGCCCTTGCCGCCGCAGTAGGTCGGCAGATTGCCGCCGTAGCTCAGGAGAAAGGCATCACCAAGGTGGTGTTCGACCGTTCGGGCTACCTCTACCACGGCCGCGTAAAATCATTGGCAGAAGGAGCCCGCGAAGGCGGCCTCAATTTCTAAAATATCATGGCGCAAGAACGCGACAACAATAACCGGGGTGGTGGCGACCGTCAGCGTAGCAACGACCGCGACCGCAACAAGGACAACTCCCGGATGGGGGCTGACTCCGATTTCAAAGAAAAAGTAGTAGCCATCAACCGCGTAGCGAAGGTGGTGAAAGGCGGCCGCCGCTTCAGCTTCTCCGCCATCGTGGTGGTAGGCGACGGCAACGGCACCGTGGGCTACGGCCTCGGCAAAGCCAACGAAGTAACCGACGCCATTGCCAAAGGCATTGACGACGCCAAGAAGAACCTGGTGAAGGTTCCGATGTACAAGCACACCGTGCCCCACAAGATGGAAGGCAAATACAGCGGTGGCTTCGTACTGGTACAGCCCGCCGCGGCTGGTACGGGCGTTATCGCTGGTGGTGCTATGCGTGCCGTGTTCGAAAGCGCCGGCATCAAGGACGTACTGGCCAAGTCGAAAGGCTCGTCTAACCCCCACAACGTGGTGAAGGCAACCTTCGACGCCCTGGCTAAGATGCGCGACCCGCTGCAAATCGCCCAGGCTCGTGGCATTTCTCTTTCCCGCGTTTTTAACGGTTAATCGACAATGGCACAAATTCAAGTAAAGCTCGTGCGCAGCGTGATTGACCGCCCCGAGCGGCAGAAGCGCACCGTCCAGTCTCTGGGCCTCCGCAAAATCAACAGCACCGCCCAGCACGAAGTCAACGATGCCATCCTCGGCATGGTGGCTACCGTGAAACACCTGGTGGAAGTAACCGAACTGTAGGACAATTCTCGTTATGAATCTTAGCAATCTAAAACCCGCCGTAGGCTCGACTAAAAACGAGAAGCGCATCGGCCGTGGTGAGGGCTCGACCCGGGGCGGCACGTCTACCCGTGGTCATAAGGGTGCCAAGTCGCGTTCGGGCTACAAGCGCAAATCCGGTTTCGAAGGTGGCCAAATGCCCCTGCAGCGCCGGGTGCCGAAGTTCGGCTTCAACAACATCAACCGCGTAGAGTACAAAGCCATCAACCTCGATGTGCTGACCTCGCTGCTGGAGAAGAACAGCACCACCACCATGGACGCTGCTTACTTCGTTGCCAACGGCCTGGCCTCGAAAAACGCCAAAATCAAGGTTCTGGGCCGTGGCGAAGTAAACGCCGCCCTGGAAGTTCACGCCCACGCTTTCTCGAAGTCGGCTGCTGAAGCCATTGAGAAGGCCGGAGGTAAAGCGGTAACGCTGTAAAGCCTAACTACGGCAATGAATAAGTTTATCACCACGATAAAGAACATTTTTGCGATTGAGGATTTGCGTGCGCGAATCCTCAATACGCTATTTTTCATTGCTATCTACCGCCTAGGTTCTTTCGTGGTGTTGCCGGGTGTCGACCCGGCGCGTCTGAAGGACGGTGCGGAAGGGCTGTTCGGTATCCTGGATACGCTGCTCGGCGGCGCGTTCAGCAACGCGTCGATTTTCGCGCTGGGTATCATGCCGTACATCTCGGCCAGCATCGTGCTGCAGCTGCTCACGATTGCCGTGCCGTACTTCCAGAAGCTCCAGAAGGAGGGCGAGTCAGGCCGCAAGAAAATTAACCAGTACACCCGCATCCTCACGATTCCCATCGTGCTGGCGCAGTCGGTCGGCTTTATCGCCACCATCAACGCGGATGCCATCATCAATCCGGGCACCTTCTTCACGGTTTCGACCATGATTATCATCACGGCCGGCACGCTGTTCTGCATGTGGCTGGGTGAGAAAATCACGGACAAAGGCATCGGCAACGGTATCTCCATGATTATCATGATTGGTATCGTGTCGCGCCTCCCCGGTGCCATCATCGGTGAAGCTGCCGCGAAGGGTGTTAACAAGTCGCTGATTTTCCTGCTGGAGCTGGTAGTTCTGTTCCTGGTGGTAATGGCAGTGATTGTGCTGACCCAGGCCGTGCGCCGCATCGCGGTGCAGTACGCCAAGCAGGTAGGCGGCACCACGCAGCTGGACGCCCAGCGCCAGTTCATTCCCCTCAAGGTGAACGCTGCTGGTGTAATGCCCATCATCTTCGCGCAGTCGCTGATGTTCGTGCCCGCCATCGTGGCTTCGGCCTGGAAATCCAGCGACGCTGCCAACTACATAGGGGTGAAGTTTTCGGACTACACTTCCTGGCAGTACAACCTAGTGTTTGCCTCGCTGATTATCATCTTCACTTACTTCTACACGGCCATCAGCGTCAATCCCAACCAGATTGCCGATGACCTGAAGCGCAGTGGCGGTTTTGTGCCGGGCGTGAAGCCGGGTGCCGAGACCTCGGAGTTTATCGATGAAATCCTCACCCGCATCACGCTGCCGGGTGCCGTGGCCCTGGCCCTGATTGCCATCTTCCCGGCCATTGCCCTGCTGCTGGGTGTTACGCGTCCGTTCTCGGCCTTCTACGGTGGTACCTCCCTTATCATCATGGTAGGGGTAGTGCTGGATACCGTTAACCAGGTGCAGAGCTACCTGCTGATGCAGCACTACGACGGCATGATGAAATCGGGTAAGCTGCGCGGCCGCGCTGAGAACGTAGCACTGGCTTCGTAAGCAGACAATGGCAAGCGGTAGTATTATCTACAAGACCGAAGAAGAGATTGACCTTATCCGAGCCAGCGGGCAGCTGCTGGCGAGGGCCCACGGCGAAGTAGCCGCGATGGTGAAAGAAGGAGCAACCACCCGCCAGCTGGATAAGCGCGCGGAGGAGTTTATCCGGGACCACGGCGCAGTTCCTTCCTTCAAAGGGTATAACAAGTTTCCATACAGCCTGTGCCTGTCGCCAAACTCGGTAGTAGTGCATGGGTTTGCCACCGATGAGCCGCTGAAAAGCGGCGACATTCTCTCGGTGGACTGCGGGGTTTTCCTGAACGGATACCACGCAGACAGTGCCTACACCTATCCAATCGGGGAGGTGGCGCCGGAAGTACTCGACCTGCTGCGGGAAACCAAGGCGTCGCTGTATAAAGGCATTGAACAAGCCGTGAGCGGCAACCGGGTCGGCGACATCAGCTACGCCATTCAGAACCACGTGGCCCCAAAAGGCTACGGGGTGGTGCGGGAGCTGGTTGGCCACGGGCTGGGGCGCAACCTGCACGAGAAACCCGAAGTGCCAAATTATGGCAAGCGGGGCTCCGGGCCACTGCTTCAGACCGGGCTTGTCATCGCCATTGAGCCGATGGTGAACCTGGGCAAGAAGGACGTGGTGCAGGAAGCGGATGGCTGGACCATTCGCACCAAGGACCGCAAGCCTTCCGCGCACTTTGAGCACACGGTAGTTGTTAGAAAAGAAAAGGCGGAAATTCTGACGTCTTTTGAATACATAGAAAAAGCATTGCAGTAGCCCTTATGGCAAAACAAGCCTCCATCGAGCAGGACGGTACCATCCTCGAAGCCCTTTCCAATGCCATGTTCCGCGTGGAGCTGGAAAACGGCCACCAGCTGATTGCCCACATCTCGGGCAAGATGCGGATGCACTACATCAAGATTCTGCCCGGCGATAAGGTGAAGCTGGAAATGTCACCCTACGACTTGTCGAAGGGTCGGATTAAGTATCGTTATAAATAAACCGTTTCTCTTCACAGGTCATGAAAGTAAAAACCTCGGTGAAAAAGCGTAGCGTGGACTGCAAGCTGGTCCGCCGTAATGGCAAGCTCTACGTCATCAACAAGAAAAACCCCCGCTTCAAGCAGCGTCAGGGCTAATCCAATTTTAGAATCCCGGAACCTTGGGTAATGGGAAGTAGGCCTTCAGTCCACTTTCCGCCTTCCAAGCCGTTGCCGGGGTTCTGTCCGCAAACACATAACCACACAACATGGCTCGTATCGCAGGGGTTGATATCCCGGACAACAAGCGCGGCGAAATCGCCCTGACTTACATCTTCGGCATCGGCCGGAGCAATTCCCAGAAAATTCTGACCAAGGCCGGTGTCGACCTGAACAAGAAGGTACGGGACTGGACCGACGAGGAGTCGGGTGCCATCCGCGCTATCATTGCCGCGGAGCACAAGACCGAAGGCGTACTGCGTTCGGAAATCACGACCAACATCAAGCGCCTGATGGACATCGGCTGCTACCGTGGTCTGCGTCACCGTAAAGGTCTGCCGGTTCGTGGTCAGCGCACCAAGAACAACTCGCGTACCCGCAAGGGCAAGCGTAAGACGGTAGCCGGTAAGAAGAAGGCAACTAAATAAATCTTAACCGGGAATCAGATTGAGTTATGAATTATGAGTTATGAATTCTGGGTTTTGCCCTCGTGGTATTCAACTCATAATTCATAATTCATAACTCATAATTCCTTCTAACACCTCCCGCATTTTTGCGATAACCAAATGGCACAGAAAAGAAAAGACAAAGCCAAGAAGCGCGTTGTCGTGGTGGAGCCGGTTGGCCAGGTACATATCCGTGCCTCGTTCAACAACATCATCATCTCCATCACCAATAATAACGGTCAAGTTATTTCGTGGGCTTCGGCCGGCAAAATGGGCTTCCGTGGTTCCAAGAAGAACACGCCCTACGCTGCACAGATGGCGATGAGCGACTGCGGCAAAGTAGCCCACGACCTGGGCATGCGCAAAGCCGAAGTGTTCGTGAAAGGTCCGGGCTCGGGCCGTGAGTCGGCCATCCGCGCCCTCGGCAACGTGGGTATTGAGGTGACCACCATCCGCGACGTAACGCCGCTGCCCCACAACGGCTGCCGCCCCCCCAAGCGTCGTCGCGTTTAGTTTTTACCTTCAGAATTTAGATACCCATGGCACGTTATACCGGCCCTACCTCAAAAATTGCCCGTCGCTTTAACGAGGCGATTTTCGGCCCTGATAAGGCCCTCAACAAGAAAGCATATCCTCCGGGCCAGCACGGCCGCGGCCGCCGCAAGAAGCAGTCGGAATACGCGGTTCAGCTGATGGAGAAGCAGAAGGTGAAGTACATGTACGGCATGTTGGAGAAGCAATTCGAAAACCTGTTCCACAAGGCTGCCACCATGCCCGGCATCACCGGCGACAACCTGCTCGCCCTGCTGGAAGCCCGCCTCGACAACACCGTGTACCGTCTGGGCATTGCCTCGACGCGCCGCGCGGCCCGTCAGCTGGTAGGCCATAAGCACATCACCGTGAACGGTGAGGTGGTGAACATTCCCTCGTACCACCTGCGTCCCGGCGACGTGGTAGCGGTTCGTGAGAAGTCGAAGTCGCTCGAAGCCATTACCACCAGCCTGTCGGTGCGCAACGCCCGTCAGTTCCCCTGGCTGGAGTGGGACGGCAAGGAGATGACCGGCAAGTTCACCAACGCCCCGAGCCGTGAGCTGATTCCGGAGAAAATCACCGAGCAGCTCATCGTCGAACTGTATTCGAAGTAATAGCGCTACTGGTAGCGGCCCGGCAGTCTGCCGGGCCGCACTTGTGCTTATACTTTCCCTCTTTTTTCAAAGTTTTTAACGCCCCACATATGTCAATCTTAGCTTTTCAGATGCCGGAGAAAGTAGTGATGGAGAAATCCGACGACTTCACCGGGACGTTTGAATTTAAGCCGCTCGAGAAGGGCTACGGCGTCACCATCGGCAATGCGCTGCGTCGCATTCTGCTGTCGTCGCTGGAGGGTTTCGCTATTACGTCGGTACGCACCAACAGCGTACTGCACGAGTTTTCGACCATCGAAGGCGTGATTGAGGACATGTCCGAAATCATCCTCAACCTGAAGATGGTGCGCTTCAAGAAGACCAGCGATGCCATCGCGGATAAAATTACGGTGCGCGTAAAAGGTCAGGAGACCTTCTCGGGCAGCGACATCGGCAAGTTTGCCAGCGGCTTTGAAGTGCTGAACCCCGACCACGTGATTTGCCACCTCGACCCCAGCAAGGAGCTTGAGTTTGAGCTGACCATCGCCCGTGGCCGTGGCTACGTGCCCGCCGAGGAAAACAAGCCGGCCGACCAGGTTTTTGGTCAGATTGCCATCGACGCTATCTACACGCCCATCAAGAACGTGAAGTACAGCATCGAGAACACCCGTGTGGAGCAGAAGACCGACTACGAGAAGCTCATCATTGAGATTCAGACCGACGGCTCCATCCACCCGGAGGACGCGCTGAAAGGTGCGGCCAACATCCTCATCCAACACTTCGTGCTGTTCTCCGACAACACGATGACGCTTGAAGGCCCCCGCGTGACGGAGGACGAGCCGATTGACGAGGAAACCATGCAGATGCGCAAGATGCTGAAAACGCCGCTTGACGACATGGAGCTGAGCGTACGCGCCAAGAACTGCCTCAAGGCTGCCGACATCAAGACGATGGGCGAGCTGGTGCAGCTCGAAATCGCCGACATGATGAAGTTCCGCAACTTCGGCAAAAAGAGCCTCACCGAGCTGGAAAACCTCGTGGAGGAGCGCGGCCTGGAGTTCGGCATGGACCTGAGCAAGTACCGCCTCGACGAAGAATAATTTGCTGATTAGTAGATGTGCTGATGTGCTGGATTATCCGGCAGGTTAGCACATCTTCTTTTTGTCAGTTTATTCTTTATCAGCACATCAATAATCCATTCATTAATTAATCAACCAGTGCGCCCCAGGGGCAGCGGTTCAATTGAGGCCAAGGCCCGCCGTGGTCGTTGCCCGCAAGCGCACATTTAACCATTCAGTCCGATGAGACACGGAAAGAAAATCAACCACCTGGGCCGTACCACCGCCCACCGCCACGCCATGCTGTCGAACATGGCTTCTTCGCTTATCATCAGCAAGCGCCTGACCACCACCGTGGCCAAAGCCAAAGCCCTGCGCAAGTACGTAGAGCCCCTGCTGACCAAGTCGAAGGACGACACCACCCACTCGCGCCGCATGGTGTTTGCCTCGCTGCAGAACAAGGAGTCGGTGAAAGAGCTGTTCGGCGACGTAGCGGCCAAAGTAGCTAACCGTCCCGGTGGCTACACCCGCATCATCAAGCTGAGCGACTCGCGCCTGGGCGACAATGCCGACATGTGCGTAATCGAGCTGGTTGACTACAACGAGACCCTGTTGGAAGCCAAGCAAGCTGCTTCGGAGAAGGCTACCACGACCCGCCGCTCGCGCAGCCGCAAGAAGTCGGGCGGTGCTGCTACCGGTGACGCTGCTACCTCGGCTACCGAGGTGACCGGCGAAGCTGTTGCTCCTGCTGCTACGGTAGAAACTTCGGCTCCGGCCGACACCGCTACCGACACGGTAAAAGACGGCGAGAGCCGCGAGGAAGCTCAGGCTTAAGCTTCTGCTTTAACCTATTCTGGAAAAGGGACGTGCCGCGAGGTGCGTCCCTTTTTTCGTTTTAACCGTTCGGCCCCACCCCCGACCCCTCCCCTCTGGGGGAGGGGAGCCTGACGTAGAAAGTGTGCTGCTTATGCCGGTACCAGGTTGAAAGCGTACGTCTTGCCAGCACCGCATTTTGGCGATAGGTGCGGGTTTATTCTGTTTGCCGTAGGTTTGCGCTATATTCTTTAACCTTAAACACCGCTTTCCCATGAGCATCATTTCTCAGATTTACGCCCGGCAGATTTTTGATTCACGCGGCAATCCGACCATTGAGGTGGACGTGACCACCGAAAGCGGCGCCACGGGCCGCGCGGCGGTACCCAGCGGCGCCAGCACCGGCAAGCACGAGGCAGTGGAGCTGCGCGATGATGACAAGAGCATGTACATGGGCAAGGGCGTGCTCAAGGCCGTGGACAACGTCAACAACCGCATTGCCGAAGAGCTGGTGGGCTTCTCGGTGTACGAGCAGGCCCTGCTCGACAAGATTATGTGCGAGATGGACGGCACCAGCAACAAGGCCAACCTGGGCGCCAACGCCATTCTGGGCGTGAGCCTGGCCGCGGCCCGCGCCGCTGCTCAGGATGCCGGCATGCCGCTTTACCGCTACGTGGGCGGGGTGGGCGCTACCACGCTGCCCGTGCCCATGATGAACATCCTCAACGGGGGCTCGCACGCCGACAACTCCATCGACTTCCAGGAGTTCATGATTATGCCCGTGGGGGCGCCCTCATTCTCGGAGGCTCTGCGCTGGGGCTCGGAGATTTTCCACCACCTGAAAAACGTGCTGAAAAAGCAGGGCCTGAGCACCAACGTGGGCGACGAAGGCGGCTTTGCCCCCAACATCAAGTCGAACGAAGACGCCATCAAGATTGTGCTGCAGGCAGTTGAAACGGCCGGCTACCGCCCGGGGGAGGACGTTATGATTGCCATGGACGCTGCCGTATCGGAGTTCTATGAAAACGGCGTGTACCACTTCAAGAAGAGCACCGGCGACAAGCTGACTTCGGCCGAGATGGTGGACTACTGGGCTGACTGGACAAAGAAATACCCCATCATCAGCATTGAGGATGGCATGGACGAAGACGACTGGGCCGGCTGGAAGGCCCTGACCGAGCGCATCGGCAGCACCACGCAGCTGGTGGGCGACGACCTGTTTGTAACCAACGTGAGCCGCCTGCAGCGCGGCATTGATGAGCAGATTGCCAACGCCATCCTCATCAAGGTAAACCAGATTGGTACGCTCACCGAGACCATCGATGCCATCAACCTGGGCCGCCGCAACGGCTACAAGAGCATCATGAGCCACCGCTCGGGCGAAACCGAGGACAACACCATCGCCGACCTGGCCGTGGCCCTGAACACCGGCCAGATTAAGACCGGCTCCGCCTCGCGCTCCGACCGCATGGCCAAGTACAACCAGCTGCTCCGCATTGAAGAAGAGCTGGGCGAAATCGCCTACTATCCGGGTCGGAAGATGTAATTTTAGTGCGTGGTGCCTAGTGCGTGGTGCTTGGTCTGTCCGAAAAACAGCTATTCATTAAGCACCAGGCCCCAAGTACTAATCACTAAGAACCTATGCAACTGCCCTCGTTTATCTCACCGCTGCTGCGCGTGGTGCGCAGCTTTTACTTTCTCACCGGGGTAAGCTTCCTGGTGTGGATGCTGGTGTTTGACTCCAACGATTTGGGCAAGCAGTTTGAGATTTACCGGAAGTGGCAGGAGCTGCGCAGCGAGAAGCAGTACTACCTCGACAACATTGAGGTAGTGAAGCGGGACCGGGCCGAGCTGATGAGCAGCCCGGCGCTGCTGGAGAAGTTTGCCCGGGAGCGCTACCTGATGAAGCGGCCGGGCGAAGATGTGTTCGTGCTGGTGCCGCAGGAGGAGGAATAGAAGAGTTTTCTTTAGTTAAAAGTTGAGAGTTAAAAGTTAAAAACCAGACGGCTTTTAACTTTTAACTCTCAACTTTTAACTGCCTATCCTAAGCGCTGGCCCGTATCGCCACTATTTAAAACTAAACCCTATACATGAGAAACTGGACGGTTGCAACGCTGCTGGCGCTGATGAGCTGGGGTCTGGTATCGGGGCAAACCCGCCCGCAGCGGCCGATTTCCCAGGTGCAGGTGGCGCGGCAGTTTCTGCTGGCGGTGCTGCGCGGCGACTATAAGTCGGCCTACGGGCGGCTGGCCCCGGAAGTGCGGCAGGGCATGAGTATTACCAGATTTCAGGCCGCGGCGCGGCCCTTGTATGCGCGGGGGCAGCAGCGCGGTACCGCCATCGAGCTGTACAAGCTGGGGTTTTTTCTCATGGAAACCGGCGGCAGCAAGGGCTTCGTGGCCTTTTCTTTCCCCGCCGACTCTATGCTGAAGCACCCACCGGAATGGCTGGAAGTAACGTTTCGGGATACGACGACGCGGCAGGTGCTGGGCTTTCAGCTATACCGGCCGAAGCGGTAAGCGCTTATGCCTGGCTTATATTTAGCGCTTGTAGTGGATGCCACTCAGTAATCCAACGATTGGAGCTGATGAAGCATGGGCTGCAAAAAATGCTCTATCCAGGTTAAGTAGCTGATGAAAAACAAACAAATACTCTTTGTAGGCTTACTGCTTACAGCAGCCTGTACCAAAAAAACAGTGGAGCCAGACAAGCCAGAGCCGCGCCTGGAAGGGCGCTGGCAGGAAAGCAGCCACCTGATAACGCGCTACGATGCAGCCGGCAACATTGTGTCGCAGGATGTAGACATTCTACAAGGCTACTACATGGTGCTGACGAAAGACTCGCTGCATTATCGCACAACAAGTGACCATTCTTCGCTGGGCAGTGACCATTATGTGCGGCAGGGCAATGTGCTGCAGTTTGGCCGGGGACGTATCAGCCCCGTTATAACCACCCTTACAGAGCATGCTCTTTCGTTACGCTTCCGTCAGCCAGCAGCTACACCAGGCGGTGGCTATATAGATTCCGAAGACCGGTACACCCACTAGCGAGAAGGCTGGCCGGCGCGCCCGGAATAAGCTATGCATTCAGAAAGAGAAGAGGCGGGGCCAGGCCGCGCAAGATGTCATTCCGGCTAGCATTGCAGCGGGTGGAGCACTACGGGCACAGGCTTATGTACCAGGGCACAGAATGCTTTGCTGCTAAGCCCGGCAGCTGGCGCAGTAAGCGCTATGGCAGGCAGATTTTTCCCAGGCTGAGCTCAGGGCTGCCTGCTATGGTTTCGTTGGCCAGCACCGCAAACAGCACCGCTTCCTTGGCATCGGCAGGAATGCCAAGCGTGTCGGTGGTGGCAAATGAAGCGTGGGGCATATAACGCTGCAATGCCCGCTGCAGCGAGGCGTTGTGGCTTCCCCCACCGCTGACGAACACCTTCACCGGAGCAGCCAAGGCAGTGGCCAGGCATTGCTGAGCAGCCTGGGCTATGCTTGCGGCGGTGAGCTCCACCAGGGTAGCCAGTAAGTCGTGAGGGGCTAAATCTGTGGTAGCGCTACGCTGTTGAGCTGCCCGCAGGTAAGCGAGATTGAACAGCTCCGGGCCGGTTGTCTTGGGCAGGGGAGCGGCGAAGAAAGGATGATGCAGCAGCTTTTGCAGCAGGCCCGGATGGGGCTGGCCCCGGGCGGCCAGTGCGCCGTTTTCGTCGTAGCTCAGACCTGGGAACTGCTCGCGCGTAACCGCGTCGAGCAAGGTATTGGCAGGGCCGGTATCGGTGGTGAGCGGATGTCCCGGGTGGGCCTGCGCGGGCAGGAAAGTGAAGTTGGCAATGCCGCCAAGGTTGAGCAGCAGGCGGTGCTCGCCGGCCTTGGAGAAGAGCAGCTTATCGGCATAGCCCGCCAGAGGAGCGCCTTCGTAGCCGTGGGCTACGTGTTTCTGGCGGAAGTCGGCCACGGTAATAATGCCAGTGAGGGCAGCGAGGTGGTCGCCGTCGCCAATCTGCAGCGTGGCGTGGTGGGCAAATTCCGGGCGCTGGTGCTGATGCTGCGGGGCATGCCAGATGGTTTGGCCGTGGCTGGCCAGCAGGTCAATCTCAGCGGGCGAGATACGCCAGGACTGCAGGCATTGCCCAACTGAAGTAGCATGGTAGCGGGCCACCGCGGCGTGAAGCAGCGTCAGCGCCTCCAGGGAAACGGTAGGCTGGGATATATCACGCAGCTGCCGCCGGAACCCAGCCGGGTAGGGGAGGGTGGTGAACTGCTCTAGCTGTACCTGCAGGGTGCTCCCGTGGCCATGGCAGCTACACAGGGCCACGTCGAGGCCATCCAGGGAGGTGCCCGACATCAGGCCGATGATGCGGCGGCTGGGGCGTTGGGCAATGGCTACAAGTCGGGCAAGTGAAGGATTCACGGGGTTAGGTCTTAGGTCTTAGAAATTAAGCCACGGTTTGGCTTGCTGCAGGCACACCAGATGAGAACGATGTCAGCTGATGATTTTCGCTGATGTCCAACAGCATATAAGCTCTAATCCCTAAAGCCTGGGCCCTGCCACTCAGGTCGGGTTGGTTAGTGGCTCCAGGCGGGGGGCGCGCTGGTAGTAGCGCTGCAGGCCCACGGCCAGCCAAAAGAGCACGATAACGCGCGGCTCCTGCCAGAAGTCCTGCGTGAGGGAGTGCAGCAAGAAAAACAGGAAGTATACCGTGAAGCCAATCTGCACCGGCGTCGCCCGCCAGCGGAAGGCCCAGCGCAGCTGCCGCACCACGAGGTAGCCCAGCAGCAGCAGGCCGGTCAGAAAGCCCAGGGTACCCGTCTCGGCCAGCCAGGTGAGGTAAAGGTTGTGGGAGTTCATGCGCCGCAGGGTGGTGTAGTAGGTAGGATGGGTGGGCGAGCTGCGTACAAACTCCAGGTAGCTGTCGGGGAAAGTGCCTGGCCCGGCGCCTTCCATGGGGTCGTGCTGGTAAAGCTCCAGGCTGTAGAGCCAGCGGTTCAGGCGCTCGGCGTTGGATTCATTGGCCGATGAAAAGTCGCCCAAGGAGCCCAGCTCCTTCATAAGGTCGGTGTTGTTGAGCAGGCGCGAGGTATCGGGATAAGCAAGGTTGAGCGCATGCCAGGAGCCTAGAATTGCGACGCCGGCTACGGCCCAGGGCAGCAGCAGACGGCGGCCGGCCGGCCAGCCGGCATAAGCCAGCAGCAGCAGCGCCTGGGCCAGCAACGACACGTACGAAGCCCGGGAGTACGAAAAGGCCACCACCATGAGCACCACGGTGAGCAAGGCCGTGGTGAGGATACGGCCACGCAGCTGCTGGGCCTGGGGTACGTAGAGCAGGGCCAGGTTTAGCAGCAGCACCAGGGGTTCCAGCAATACGGTCAGGTTGGTGTGGCCGTGCTCCAGAAAGGGCCTGGCTACTATGTAAGACAAGCTGTAGGAAATGCCAAACCGGGTATGAACGGCCAGCACGTACAGGGCAAGCAGGGCTGTGCCTAGTCCCAGGGAGGCCAGAGCCCGCAGCCATTCCGTGCGCTGCAATACCAGTACCCGGGGCACGGCGTAGCCAAAGGTGACATACAGCACCAGGGTAGCAAAGTACTTGCCCGATACAACGACGTCGTTGGAAAAAACCGTCGCCACAAACAGGGCCCCGAAGTGCAGGCCAATGAGCTTATCCAGGCGGTGGCTACGCCGGGGGGGCGTTACCCAGCCGCCCAGCAGGCCCAGCAGCAGCACGCCCACTGTGAGCACCATCAGGGGCTCCGAGACCAGCATGAGGCCAAAGTGCCAGCGGTGGGAAAACCAGTTTACGGACAAAGGAACGCTGGCCAGGGAAACGTAGAAAAGCAGCAGCAGCAGCGAGCGAAAGCGCGGGGAGGACGTGGAGGGGGAAGAGTCGTCCGATAAGGTAGAGTGCATGCGCATCAGCCGTTACCCGATTTTTTTGCCAGTCATGGCCTGTTTAATGGAAATGTTCATCACCCGCTCGGCATAGGGCCGCGTCAGCTCGTCGAGCTCGTCCATGGCTTTGAGAATGGGGTCGCGCTCGGAGCTGCTCAGGGAGTCGCGCAGCTTTTGCACCTGCGCGGCCGTGGCCGTCAGCTCGTCTGCGGTGAGGTGTTGCCGGTTTTTGGCGGTGAAGCCTTCCACCTGGTACAGCAGCTGCTCAGCGGCGGTGCGGGCTTCGATAACCAAGCGGGCGGCCACATCCTCCTTGGCGTGCATGAGCGAGTCCAGGAGCATGTCTTCCACCTGCTGGTCGGTAAGACCATACTGGGGCTTGATTTCCACCTGCTGGCGGGTGTTGGAGCGCAGCTCAATGGCTTCCACCTTCAGAATGCCGTCGGCGTTGAGCAGGAAGTTGACGTCGACCTTGGGCAGGCCGGCGGGCATGGCCGGGATGCCGCGCAGGGTAAACTCGCCCAGCTTGCGGTTCTGGCTTACCAAATCACGCTCGCCCTGGTACACGGCAATTTTCAGGTTTACCTGCCCATCTACGCTGGTGGTGTACTGCCGGCCGGCCTTGGTGGGTATCTTGGAGTTGCGCGGAATGATGGGGTCCATGAGCCCGCCCAGGGTTTCAATGCCCAGGGTGAGCGGCGTCACGTCGAGCAGCAGCACGTCGCGGCGGTTGCCGGCCAGAATGTCGGCCTGAATGGCCGCACCCAGGGCCACCACCTCGTCGGGGTTGAGGCTGTTGTTGGCCGGCTGGCCGAAGAACTCCGATACCGCTTCGTACACCAGCGGCACGCGGGTGGAGCCCCCTACCAGCAGCACGGCGTCGAGCTCAGTGCTCAGTTGTTGTTCTGGAAGCTTGGAGCCTGGAGCTTGCGGCTGGAGACTTATCCCGGCGTCCTGGACCGCGCGGCGGCAGGCGGCGATGGTGCGGTCTACCAGCGGGCGAATGAGCTGGTTGAACTCGGTTTTGCTGAGCGTGACGTGATACACCTGCTGGGTTTCGGTGCTCAGCTGGGTGGTAAAGTCCTCGTGCTGGCTGAGGTAGCGCTTGGCCATCTCGGCGGCCAGGCGCAGCTGCTGCTGCAGGTGGGGGTTGGTTTGGAAGCCGGCCGGCAGCTGGAAGGCCGTCAGCCAGTGGTCCACGATGGCGCGGTCGAAGTCGTCGCCGCCCAGGTAGGTGTCGCCGTTGGTGCTCAGCACCTCGAAGATGCCCTGCTGAATGCGCAGGATGCTGATGTCGAAGGTGCCGCCGCCGAGGTCGTACACGGCCACGGTCTTTTCCTCGTTGGGGTCGAGGCCGATGCCGTAAGCCAGGGCCGCCGCGGTGGGCTCGTTCACGATGCGCAGCACTTCGAGGCCGGCCAGGCGGCCGGCGTCGCGCGTGGCCTGGCGCTGGGAGTCGTTGAAATAAGCCGGCACGGTAATCACGGCCCGGTTGACGGGCGTTTTCAGGGCATGCTCGGCGCGGTGGCGCAGCTCTTTCAGGATTTCAGCCGACAGCTCGATGGGCGAGTAGAACCGGTCGCCCACCCTGATTTTCACCAGGCCCTCGCTGTTGTCGTCGATGACCTTATAGCCCAGCTGCCCGGCGTGGGCGCCCAGGTCGCGGTAGGACTTGCCCAGCAGGCGCTTCACCGAGTAGATGGTGTTCTGGGGCTCGGTGAGCAGGAATTCCTGGGCATCGGTCCCCACAATGGGGTCGGTGTCATCGGCAGGGAAGTGCACGATGGACGGCACGATGCTGCCCCGGCCCTGGTCGTTGATGGCCACGGGCTGGCGGTGCTCGGGGTGCACGTAGGCCACCAGGCTGTTGGTGGTGCCCAGGTCGATGCCGACGATGATTTCCTCCTGCTGGAGGCTGCCGGTGGCGAGGTTGATGGAAACTGTAGCCATAAAAAAACAGGCGCCGCGGTAAAGCGGCGCGACAAAGCAAGGTGAGGTGCTGAAAGCACAGTACAAAAGTAGCCACTAGCCGGCGCGAAGGCTCAACCTGAACAAACTGGGCGGCGCGGGAACTTTTTAAAAAAATAAACACCGGCCAGTCAATCCAAAAGTTGAGCTTGTCTCGTAAGGTTTGATACTGGCAGGTTTTCGAATCAGGTGCTGAAAATCAACATGTAGCTCCCGCCTACGGCAGCCTGCTCTTTAAACATTCTTTTCTTACCTCATTTCTCCCTTTACCATTTTCACATTTACTTATGAAAAACTTACTTACTAAGCCCCTTTTCCATGCGGCGCTCGTGGCAGCGTCGGTGGGCGGGATGCTGGCCTGGACCGGGCAGCACAACACGCTGGAGGCGTCCAGCCACCGCGAGGCTCCGCTGATTGCCGACGACCCGCTGGCTGACAACACCGACCTGTACGCGTTCCGCAGCCCCGACGCGGCGGCCAACGACGCCAATGCCACGGTGACCATTATCGCCAACTACATTCCGTTGGAGCTGCCCCAGGGCGGCCCCATCTACCACACCTTCGGCGAGAACGTTCGCTACGAAATCCACGTCAAGAACAATCCGACGACGACGGTCGACGACATTATCTACCGCTTCACCTTTACGCGGACCAACCAGGACCCCACCACTTTCTTCCGGATTCGCCTGGGCCAGGAAAACCTGAAGACGACCTACATGATGGAGGAGCTTCGGAACGGCATGAGTACCACGCTGGTACCCGCTGGAACTGGTATTGTGCCCCCGCCCAACGTTGGGCCGCGCTCCATTCGTGGCGCTGCAGGCCTGGGCGCCCCCAGCTACGAGTCGCTCATGGCCTCGGCCGTACGCACACTCGGCAACGGCATGAAAGTGTTTTGCGGCCCGGTTGATGACCCGTTCTTTGTGGACCTGGGTGCCATCTTCGACCTGGGTGGCGTACGCCCCCGGCAGAATGCTACCGGCTCGAACGCTGGCACCGCCCGCGATGGGGTAGCCCGCAAGAACACCCACGCCATTGCCATGCAGATTCCGGTGCGCCTGCTGCAGCGCACGGGCCAGAACCTGACGGCTACGACCAGCATCCTGGACGACAACTTTATCATTGGCGTGTGGGCCACGGCTAGCCGCCAAGCCCTGCGCACCATCAATGCCAACGGCACGCAGACCCACTCGGGCAACTACATTCAGGTGTCGCGCCTGGGCATGCCGCTCACCAACGAGGTAATTACGCCCATCGGCGACAAAGACCTGTGGAACACCGGCGACCCCTTCGGCATGGCACTGCCCGCCGCCGGCAGCCCCGAAGCCCGCTTTGCTGACCACCTGATGAACCCGGAGCTGGGCCTTTACATGGCTGAGGGCATGGCCAACGGCCAGACTTACTACGGCGCTGCCGTGCCCGGCCTGTCGCCGCTGCGCATTCAGAGCCGCTCGCTGGCCGGCCAGCCCGGCCTGCCGGCCAACGGCTTCGACTTCCGCAACGGCGCCGCTGGCCTCTCGGGCCTGGCTGGCTCTACCGCGGTAGCCGGCACGGCTCTGGCCCCTATTGCCCAGGGCGGCTTTGGCGAGTACCTGCTGCGCGCTGGCAAGCCCCGCTCGGTGGACCTGCTCCCCATCTTCCACACCGGCGTGCCGAACCTGCGTCCGTATCAGCTGGCTACCGGCAAAATGGGTAACCCCCTGGCGGCTGGCAAGCCCTTCATCAACAACTTCCTGCCCACGTTCGGCGACATGCTGCGCCTGAACATGGCCGTGCCCCCCACGCCCCGCAACTCGGCTGACTTCAACTCGATGGGCCTGCTGCACGCCGCCGTGCTGGGTCTGACCGATGCCCGCTTCAACACCTCGACCGCCATTCAGAACATCCCCAACATGGATGGCTTCCCCAATGGCCGCCGTCTGGAGGATGACGTAACCCGCATCGAGCTGCAAGCCGTAGGCGGCGTGGTACTGGCTGCTATCGGCCTGTGGTACGACGACTATACGCCCACCTCGACCAGCCCCGTAACGCCCCGCCTGGGTAGTGTACTGGGCTTCAGCACCAACGTGGAGAAAAACGACACCACGCTGCGCGCTGCTTTCCCCTACATGCAGACGCCCTGGAGCGGCACCAACGCCCAGCGCGAAGTTCTGTCGCAGCGCAGCGCCGCCCCCGGCCTGGGCCTGCAGCCCCAGCTGGCCGTAATGGAAGGCTACCCCAACCCTTTCGTGGGTAGCACCACCCTGCACTTCGACCTGAAGACCAACGCCAACCTGAGCATTGTAGTAAGCGACATGCTGGGCCGCCGCGTGGCTACCGTAGCTGCCGCCAAGAACTATCGGGCCGGCGAGCACGAAGTAACCTGGCGCCCGGGCAGCGACGTAGCCCCCGGCCAGTATATCGCCACACTGTACAGCGGCGCCACCGCCATACAGTCGGTACGCCTGGAGCGCCACTAAGCCCATTGGCTGATGGCCGCTGGCTAGTGGCCGATAGCTGAATAATAAAGAGCCGCCGGTTAGCCCTTTGCGGGTTGGCGGCGGCTCTTTTGTCAGTATTCCGTAAGATTATAGCTGTACAATTGGTTGTTTCTGGTTTCTGATTGGAACGACAACCAGAAACCAGAAACAAGCAACCAGAAACAAGAATTTAGCCACCAGAAACCTCCTTTCTACTGTGAGAAAATACCTATACCCAGCCTTACTACTCGTCTTTGCTGGCCTCGTGACGGCCATTGTCCTCTTCAAGCGTCCCGAGGCGGCCGCGCCCGGGCTGAAAGAGCGGAGCGGCTCGCTGGCCCTGGGAGGCGAGTGGCTGAATACTAAAAAGGCCATCCAAGGCCTGCAAGCCAACCTGCGGGCCCAGCCCAACGACCATAAAAGCCGCCTGCTGCTGGCCCAGGCTTACATGCAGGAAGCCCGCATCACCGGCGACCACCCGTACTATGACGCAGCAGCCATGGAGCTGCTCGAAACGGTACTGGAGGCCCAGCCCGACAATTTTGAGGCCCTGTGCTGCAAAGCCACGCTGTGCCTGACCCAGCACCACTTCTCGCAAGGCCTGGCTCTGGCCGAGCAGGCGCAGAAGCTCAACCCCAACAGCGGCTACGTGTATGGCCTGCTGACCGACGCCCACGTGGAGCTGGGGCACTATGACAAAGCCATTCAGATGGCCGACAAGATGAACCAGGTGCGGCCCGACCTGGCGGCCTACGCCCGGGTGAGCTACCTGCGCGAGATTCACGGCGACATTCCCGGTGCCATCGAGGCCATGGACATGGCCGTGAAAGCCGGCTACACCGGCCTGGAGCAAACCGAGTGGACCCGCGTGGCGCTGGGCCACCTCTATGAAATAAGCGGCGACCTGCCCAATGCCGAAGCCTGCTACCAGATGGCGCTGATGGCCCGGCCTTCCTACGCCTACGCCCTGGCCGGCCTGGGCCGCGTGGCCGCCGCCCGCAAGGACTACGCCACGGCCATCAAGCACTACAACGAGGCCCGCATCACAGTGCAGGACTATGCTTTCGCTGACGAGCTGGCCGACCTCTACCGCTTGAACAAGCAGCCCGCCGAGGCCGAGAAGATGGCGAAGAAGTCCATTTCCATGCTGGCCGACGCGGCCGAAGAAGCCGACGAGAACGAAGCCATGGGCCACTACGCCGACCGCGAGCTGGCCTATGCCTACCTCAAAACCAACGAGCTGGAAAAGGCCCTGACGCATGCGAAGATTGAGTACGAGCGCCGGCCCGATAACATCGACGTGAACGAAACCCTGGCCTGGGTGCACTACAAGCGCGGCGAGTTTGCCGAGGCGCAGAAGTACATGCAGGTGGCCCGCCGCACCAACTCCCAAAACCCCACCCTGCTGTGCCGGGCCGGCCTCATCATGGCCAAAAACGGCAAAGCCGCCGAAGGGCACGCCCTCATTGAGAAGGTGCTGACCAAAACGCCTTATCTCAGCCCCGAGCTGGCAGCCGAGGGCCACACCCTGCTGGCCGCCCGCTAGAAACCGTAGCGCGGAATTCCATTCCGCAGCAGCACCAACCTAAACCCAGGCGCGGAATGAAATTCCGCGTTACTGAAGCTTCTAAAATGAAGACCCAGCAGACACAACGCAGAACCTCAATGCGCTGGCAGCTAGCCGGCCTGCTGGGTGTGCTCCTGCTCCTGGCCAACCCTGCTGCTGCCCATGTGCTCGACGTGGACCTGAGTAAGCTGTCGCGCACTGAGATTTTCTGGACTTACCTGCAGCTGGGCTTCACGCATATTCTGCCGCTGGGCCTCGACCATATTCTGTTTGTGCTCAGCCTCTACATCCTCGAGCCGCGCCTTAAGCCGGTGCTGCTGCAGGCCACGGCTTTCACGGTGGCGCACTCCATCACGCTGGGCCTGGCCATGTACGGGCTGGTGAAGCCGCCGGCAGCCATTGTAGAGCCCATTATTGCCTTGTCTATCGTGTTTGTGGCCATCGAGAACATCATCACCGACAAGCTCAATCCCTGGCGCATGGCCATCGTGTTTGGGTTTGGGCTGGTGCACGGGCTGGGCTTTGCCAGTGCCCTCACCGGCCTGGGCCTACCCGAAAAAGACTACTTCGGCTCCCTGATTTCCTTTAACGTGGGCGTGGAGCTGGGGCAGGTAACTGTGATTCTGCTGGCCTGGGCATTGGTAGGCCGCTGGGCCGCCCACAAAGTGTGGTACAAGGCCCGGGTAGTAGTGCCGGTATCCGTAGTAATCGGCCTGATAGCCACTTACTGGACGGTAGAAAGAGTGTTTTTCGCTTAAGCTTCTAGTTGTCAGTTGCTCGTTGTCAGTTGTCAGCTCGTTCTGGCAAGGCCGCCATCAGAACAGCCTGACAACTAACAACTGACAACTAACAACCAACAACTGACAACCAACAACTAAAAAATGCTTCGCTCGCTGCTCGCCTTGCTGCTGCTGACCAACTACCTGCTGGTAGTGGGAGCCGGTATGTCGGCGCGGCCCGTGCGGGTGGTTGACCAGCCCTTTGCCTACAAGCACCGCCACGACTGCCAGCTGCGCAACACCCTGCGCGTGGCCTGCTTCGACGACTGCAACGGGCAGCAGTATGTGGTGGATGAAAAAGGCGAGCGGCAGCCCTTGCAGCACCTGCTGTCCACCTTAAAAAGCCTGGATGTACACTGCCTGCCCCCGGCAGTGCCAGCGGCCGGAGGCCCGCCCGCTGTTTTTCACCAGCCCGAGCCCAGGCGGGCCGTTATTGCCGTGGCCGTGCCGCCCGGCTATCAGGGAAAGATTGACTTGCCGCCCCGACGCGGGTAAGACCAGCGCAGGCTCCAGCCGGAGCCGCGCAATGCCGGCAGCCTGAGGCAGCCAGGCCCACTTGTCTTATCCGTTTCCCTCGTTGCCTGCCGCGCTGTGCGTCCGGGCAAGTCAACTTTTTCACACCATGAACATTCTGGTATTGCCACAACTGGCCGCAGCGGGAGCTGGGGCCGCTACAGGCCGTGTGCAGCTGCCCGCTACAACCGGGCTGGCTTTTTCCCACCCCGCTTTACAGGCGCTGCACGCCCGGCCGGGAGGCAGCAGGCTGCGGCCGGAGCAGCACCGTGCGCCGGCGCAGTACCGGGCGCAGCACCGCGCCCAGTGCCGCGCCCTGTGCTTGAGCAAGGCCAATTTCTAGCCCCGGGCTCGTTGCCGCCGGTAGCCAGGAAGTGGCCCGGCGGCAACATGGCGGCACTTCTCCTTATCTCTTACCAGAAAGCGAGGCCTGTGTGGGCACGCCTTCTCTCTTCCTTTCCTGGCAATGAAACCATCATCTACTACCTGCCGGCTCGGGCTATTGCTGCGTCAGGCCTTGATAGCTGGCCTGCTGCTGTGTGGGGCCCAGGCTTCCTGGGCCCAGGGCACGGCCACCCTGCGCGGCGCCGTAACCGATTCCCTTTCCGGCCAGCCGCTGCCGGGGCTGAGCGTGGCTTTTGAAGCCCAGCCCGGCGGCACGGCCACCGATGCCCGGGGCCAGTTCCGGCTGAGCGGGGTGGCCGCCGGCTCCTATATGCTGCGGGTAAGCGGCCTGGGCTACCGTAGCCAGCGCCTGCCCCTGACCCTGGCTGCCGGCGAAACCCGCACCCTTAACCTTGCGGTGCCCACGGCCGCGCTGAGCCTGGCCGAAGTAACCGTGCGCCAGCCCCAGGACCCCAACCAGAGCCTGGCGGCTATCAGCGGCATCGACCAGGCGCTGCGGCCGGTGAACTCGGCCCAGGACCTGCTGCGGCTGGTGCCGGGCTTGTTTATTGCCCAGCACGCGGGTGGCGGCAAGGCCGAGCAGATTTTCCTGCGCGGCTTCGATGTAGACCACGGCACCGACTTCGCCGTGAGCATCGATGGGCTGCCGGTGAACATGGTGAGCCACGCCCACGGCCAGGGCTACGCCGACTTTCACTTCGTGATACCCGAGACCGTGGAGCAGCTGCGGGTGTACAAGGGTCCTTACACTGCCCGCTTTGGTGACTTTGCCACGGCTGGCGCGGGCGAGTTCACCACCAAAACCCGGCTCGACCACAGCCAGGTAAAGCTGGAGCTGGGCCGCTTCGACACCCGCCGGGCCCTGGTGATGCTGGATTTGCTGGGCAACGAGCGGCACCTGCTGTCCAAGAAGCCGGAAAGCGCCTACCTGGCCGCCGAGTATAATTTCACCAACTCCTACTTCGACCAGGCCCAGCACTTCAAGCGCTTCAACGGCCTGGGCAAGTACACCGGCCAACTCACGGATAACACCTCGCTGACGCTGCTGGGCTCGCACTTCACCTCCAACTGGGATGCCAGCGGGCAGGTGCCCGAGCGCGCCATCGAGGCCGGCCTTATCTCGCGCTTCGGCAGCATAGACCCCAGCGAGGGCGGGCGCACCAGCCGCAGCAACGCCTCGGCCATACTGACCACGGTGCTGCCGCACGATGCCGTGCTGCGCCAGCAGGCCTACTACTCGCGCTACCGCTTCAACCTGTTTTCCAACTTCACCTTCTTCAAGGAAAACCCCGAGCAGGGCGACGCCATTCAGCAGAGCGACGACCGGCACATCGTCGGCTACACCGGCACCTACGACCGGGAGGGGCAGCTGGCCGGCCGCGCCCTGCACAGCACCTTCGGCCTGGGTACGCGCATCGATGCTACCGACGTGGCCCTGCTCAACGCCGTGCAGCGCAGCGTGACCGACACCGTTATTACCGGCCGCGTAAACCAGCAGAACCTGCACGCCTACCTCGACGAAACCCTGGCCCTGACCGAGCGCCTCACCCTGAACGCCGCGCTGCGGGCCGACCTGTTTCTGTACCGCTTCCGCGAAGACCGGAACCCGGAGCTGTCGGGCCGCGCCACAGCCGGCCGCGTCAGCCCCAAGCTGAACCTGTACTACCAGCTCACGCCGGCTGTGCAGCTGTTTGCCCGCTCGGGCTTCGGCTTTCATTCCAACGACGCCCGCGGCGTGGTGCGCGACCCCGGCGCTAATGTGCTGCCCCGGGCCCTGGGCTACGAGCTGGGCAGCACCTTCAAGCCCCTGCCCAACCTGGTGGTGAATGCCGCGCTGTGGGCCCTGCACCTGCAAAACGAGCTGGTGTACGTGGGCGACGAAGGTACCACGGAGAATGCCGGCCGCACCCGCCGCGTAGGCGCCGACCTGGCTTTCCGCTACCAGCTCAGCCGCGCCGTGTTTGCCGACGTAGACCTGAACTACAACCACGGCCGCCTGCAGGACGCCCCCGATGGCGAGAACTTTATTCCGCTGGCCCCGCGCTTCACCAGCACCGGCGGCCTTACCCTGAAGCAGCCCGGCGGCCTGTGTGCCAGCCTGCGCTACCGCCACATCGACACCCGCCCGGCCAATGAAGACGGCAGCATCGAAGCCAAAGGCTACTTCCTGCTCGACGCCGTGCTCAGCTACACCACCGGCCGCTTCCAGGTAGGGGCCACCGCCGAAAACCTGCTCAACGTGAAGTGGAACGAAGCCCAGTTTGCCACCGACAGCCAGCTGCGCGGCGAAGCCAGCTCGGTAGATGAGCTGCACTTCACGCCGGGCACGCCGTTTTACTTTAAGCTGAATGCCAGCGTGTTTTTTTGAGTCAGGCGTAGCGCCCTTGAGTTAGTTAAAAGTTAAAAGTGAAGAGTGAAAAGGCAGAACGTCTTTTCACTCTTCACTTTTAACTTTTAACTTTTAACTTAATAAAGTGAAGCCCTGGGGCTCCTGGCCTTAATAAGCACGAACTCCTTGCTTGTTTCCCAAGCTTCTCAGCTTGTGCAGCGGCTCAACACTTGCTGCCGGTGGCCGTACTTTCAGCCCATGCCGGAGCTTCGAATCCTACCTGTTGGCTACCTCCGCCTGACCGGGCTGGGCCTGACGCTGCTTGCCGGCTGCCAGCTGCGGGCCGAAGAAGGCAAAGGCCCCAGCCTACCGGCCAAGACTGTTGTGGCTGCAAGCGCAGCGGTGCCCGCTGCTGTGGCAGCGCCCGACTCCCTGGCGCTTACGCCCGTACTGCCCGTAGCCGGGGTTTCCGGCCCGCTGCAGCAGGCCATCCGGCGGCTGCACGCCGACCTGGGGCCGGCCGCTGCCGAGCTGCGCCCCGAAGTGCTGGCGCAGGCCTGCGTGGGCTACCTCACCCTGTACCGGGCGGCCCGCATCGAGCGCGCCGGCCTGCTGGCGGTGGCCGACATGGACCTGCCCAACACCACGCCCCGCCTTTGGGTGCTCGATCTAAAGAAGCGCAAGGTGCTGCACCGCAGCCTGGTGGCCCATGGGCGCGGCTCGGGCAAGCGGCGGGCGCGGCGCTTTTCCAATGCCCGCAAATCGGCCTGCACTTCCCTGGGCTTCTACCGCACGGCCGGCACCTACGAGGGCATACACGGCTACTCGCGCCGGCTCAACGGCCTGGACCCGGGCCAGAACAGCAATGCCTACGACCGGTATGTGGTGCTGCACGCCGCCAGCTATGCTGCGGCGAAGTATGTGCAGCAGCACGGGCAGCTGGGCTACAGCCGCGGCTGCCCGGCCCTGCCGCCCGAGCAGTTCAAGGCCATTATCGGCACGGTGCAAACCGGCAGCCTGCTGCTAATCAGCGGGCCGGGGCTGCAGTCGCGCTGGCTCGATGGGGCCGCCGCGGCCCGGCAGTTTGCTCGGCAGGGCTGGAACTGAATGGTCTGCTTCACAGAAATGCAAAAAGCCTCCCCATGTGCATGGAGAGGCTTTTTTCTTTTGTAGAAGCGGGGGCGTTAGCAGCCGGTTGCAGCCAGCTGCTAACCAATCACCCACCTCCTACTTAGCGGAGCAGCAGCTTGCTGCTGATGCGGTACTCGGGCACCGTGAGCTGGTAGATGCCCGCCGGCAGCGGCTTGCGCACATCCAGGCGGATGGGGTTGGCGCCGGGGTAGAGCTTGGCGGTTTCCTCGTGCACGAGGCGGCCGGTGAGGTCGTACACCTGTAGCGTAGCGGTTTCCTCGCTGCGGGTTTGCAGAGTCAGGTCGATATGGTCGGCCGTGGTGGGGTTGGGGTACACGTTCAGCTCGGGCTTGTCGAGCTGCTGGGCCAGGCTGCTGGGCTGCGAGGCCGGGGTAGCATCGCGGCGGCCGGTCATGGCCCCGGTAACTACTGTGGGCGGCGTATAAGTCGCTTTCACGAAGCAGCGCTGGCTGGGATTGGTCGATACGGCATTTTTGGCGCGCAGCGTGTACCAGCCTTCGGCGGTGGGGGTTACCGAGCCGGCCAGGTTGCCCGTACCGGAGGCACTGCTGATGATAGTGCCGGCGCTGTTTACTACTTCCACCGTGAGGCTGCGGGTGGCATCGGTGGGGTAGAGGTTGTAGCTAATGTTCTTGCTGGCACCCACGTAGATGCGACCAGCAGTGCGGTAGGCGGTGGAGCTGCCCGGCAGGGCTCCGCCCTGGCGCAGCGACGAAGCATGGGAGTCGCCCAGGTCGTTGGCCAGCTCCCATTCCTGGGTGGTGGCGCGGCCCGCCAGGTTGTAGCCCGTGGCGGCATTTGCCGGCGCCCATACCGAGTAGCCGCGGCGGCCACCGGCAGCAGTACCGTTGCAGGGCGGCGTGTTGATGGCCACGGTCTGCGAGCCGCTTACCGTTACAGTAGCCGTACCGTTGGCGCCGGAGTAGTCCTTGAGCACGGTGCCAGCGGGAAAGTCGCAGCTTACGGTGCTGTTCTGCCAGTTGCTCCAGCTGTCGTTGATGCCGATAATGGCCTTGGTGCTGCGCTCAATTACGAGGTGGTCGGCGGCCTGCCAGCGCACCTTGTAGGCACCCTGCTTGAACTTCAGGTTCTGGTGGCACCAGATGAGGTTTTCCAGGTCGGAGCGCACGGGCAGGTCGGTGCTGCTTTTGGGCGAGTGCGAGTAGCGCTTGCTGGTGTTGCCGATGTTGAACAGGTCTTCAAAGAAAATCTGGGGCGAGCCGTCCACAGCCAGGGCCGCAGCGTAGGCGGCCGACAAACGCGGGTCGAAGGGGTCGATGTGGGGCGCCAGCTCGTCGCCGGTGTTCCAGCCGGTGTAGTTGCCGTTGGCGTCGGTTTGGGGGCGGAAGGTGTCGTGGTTGTTCACGAAGGGCACCGTACGGTGTACGTAGGTACCGTTAATCAGAACAACGCGCGTGCCCTGCTGGTAGCCGGGCAGGCTGCCGATGTCGAAGTTGCCGCCGCCGCTCACGATGTTGTAGATGCCGTTGCGCAGGGAGAAGTCGAAGGTGCCGGCGCGGTTCTGCACGTTGGTGCACCAGCCGTCCATCTGCCCCGAGCTGCCCACCCATTCGCCCACGGCAAACATGGTGGCGCCGCCATTGGCCCAGCCGGCGTTGCTCTGCATGTTGTAGAGGAAGTCTTCGGTGGCGAAGTCGGGGAAGTGCTTCACGGCATCGAGGCGCACCCCGTCGAAGCCCAGCTGTTTCTTGTACCAAATCAGCCAGTTGCGGTTGCCGTTGCGCATGTAGTCGGCGCCCTGGGCAGGGTTGAAGGTGGCGTTGGAGCTCTGGCCGTAGGAGCCGTTATAGTAGCTCACATCCGGGCCGAAGTACACGGCATTCCAGTCGCCACTGGTGGAGTTGTTGCCGGGGTTGGGGTTGAAGTTCTGCCAGTTCTTGGAGAAGCGCCCGCTGCGGGCCAGGTAGTTGGCAGCCGACTCGTCGGTGGCCGGCGTAGCGTAGCTTACGTAGCGGAAGTTCTTATACTTACTGGTCGAGTAGTCTTCCCAGGCGGCCGGGTCCTGCCCGCCCGAGCCGTTGGCTGAGCCGGCGCCGTCGTTGTGGTTCAGTACAATGTCCTGCACCACGTTGATGCCGTTGGCGTGCAGAATGGCAATGCCGCGCAGCAGCTCGTCTTTGTTGCCCACGCGGGTGTTCAGGAAGCCTTTCTGGTACTTATCACCCAAGTCATAATTGTCGAAAGGGGAGTAGCCATTGCCCTGGTTGGGGCCTTTGATGTTCGGGGGCATCCACACGGCATCAATGCCCATGGTCTTGAGGCGTGGAGCCAGGTCGGCAATGTAGTTGGCCCAGCCGTTGGGGTAGTTGCTGTTCCAGTAGTCCCACCAGAAGCCTTGTAGTACAACCTGCTGAGCATTAGCGGTATTAGAGACAAGGCCCAGAAGCAGGGCGAGTACCAGCCAGGGCCGGAATACGCTGCGTGAAGATGGTGTGCGGGTAATTGTGCGCATAAGTGGGAGTTTTTTGGATTAAAAAGTGAGTGTGGATGGGAAAATGGGTAAGAAAAAGTGCTCTGAATGCTCAGAAATCAACCGCAAACGATTGCTGCAAACGTTACCGGAAACGATTGCAGTAGACTGATTCACAATCGGTTGCGCCAAACGTACGGGATTGTTTTTAAACTAGTTCAACGCTTTCTGATAAACCCTGCAAATGCCAAAATTTTGTACGCCTTTTTGGTAACGTTCCCGGCCATTAGAGCCGCTGCGGAATTATCCCGGCAGCGGGTGTGTTGAATGCAGCCACACAGAAAGCGTAGCACGTATAAGGAACGGGGTGGTTAGCCCTCCCCGGCCTTGGCCGGTTTACTCGCTGTCAGCCTCCGGAAACCATGGAAAAGCCCCTGAAAAACCAGTCCAATCCCCAGCCCCGCCGTCTGAAGCGGCAGCTGCAGCGCACTGCCCGGCGGGTACTACCCTTCATGGCCTCCCTGTTTATGGTGGCACCCATGGCTTCGCCCATCAGCAAGTCGCTGGCTGGAGGCCGGGCGCCTGCCGCAGCTGCTCCCAAGCCCGCCGTGCCCAGCACGCCGTCCAGGGCCGTGCGCTTTAGCCAGCAGCTGCGGGGCGTTTATGCTGCCCTGCAGGCCGAGCAGCAGGGCCTGCGCTTCGAGGTGTTTGCAAAAGCCATGACGGGCTACCTCAACCTCCGACAGCACGGCAAGCTCGCCTCCGATAAGTCGCTGCTCACGGTGGTCGACTTCGATTTGCCCTCCACCGTGAAGCGCCTCTGGGTGCTCGACCTGACCAACCGCCGGGTGCTGTTCAACACGCTGGTGGCCCATGGGCACAACACCGGCGAAAACGAAGCCACTATGTTCTCCAACACCGTGGAAAGTAACATGAGCAGCCTGGGCTTCTACCTCACGCAGAACGAGTACATCGGCAAGCACGGCCGCTCCCTGAAGCTGCAGGGGCTGGATGAGGGCTTCAACACCAACGCCGAGGCCCGGGCCGTGGTGATGCACGGCGCCGAGTACGTTAGCGAGGACTTTATCCGGCAGAACGGCCGCCTGGGCCGCAGCCTGGGCTGCCCGGCCCTGCCCATGGACCAATACAGCGCGATTATCGACACCGTAAGCGACGGCACCTGCCTGTTCATCAGCAAATCGGATGCTGGCTACGATTCGCAGTTCCTGAGCCAGGAGGTGGCCATAGCCGCCTGGCTGCCGGAAGAACAGCCGGCTTCGTAGGCTAAACAGCTTTTTATCAACTCGTCGGCGTAAATTCACCACGCGGGCGGCTCGGCTCTCAACCAGGGGCGGGGCCGCCCGCGTTGCTTTTCTGCCTTATTCTGCAGCATATGCTCAACCGTTACTTTTTGATGCTTGCTGGTATGGCGCTGGGCCTGGGGGCCTGCTCCACCGACTCCAGCCAGCGCACTTCCGGGCCCGGCAGCGGACCTACCCGCCCGCTTTCGCCGGCTGCCGATACCAAGGCGCTGCCTCCCGACACAATAACCCGGGAGCAGGCCCGTCGGCCCGTCCCTCTGAAAGCCGTGGTAGCAGAGCCACCAGTCCGGACCAGGCCCAAGCGAGGCTCCAACACCATGGCCGACGTGGAGGAAGAGCTAATCGACAGCCTGGCTTTGGTTGACGTGCCCTGGAACAGCGAGGAAGGTGAAGCCCGCCGGGCCGAGCTGCAGCAATTTCTGGCCACGGGCCTCCCGCCTGCGCAGAGCTTTGCCATTCGCCCGGGGCGCGACACCCTGGTGCTGGGCCGGCAGGGCACGCAGCTGCTTATTCCGGCCAACGCCTGGGACCTGCCCGCGGGCAGCCCGCCGGTACAGCTGGAGGTGCGGGAATTTTACGACCCCATCGACATGATGCTGGCTGGCCTGAGCACTACCTCAGGCCCGCGGCTGCTCGAAAGCGGCGGCATGCTGCACCTCAAAGCCACGGCGAATGGGCAGCCGGTACAGCTCCGGCCCGGCGCCTACGTGCACCTGCGCATGCCCGCCCCCGCCGTGCAGCCCGGCATGCAGCTGTTTGAGGGCGTAGTGGCCGATAGCACGCACGGGGGCATCGACTGGCAGCTTCCCCGGCCTACGGCGGCGGATGCCGACCAGCGGGGAGTGTCCCCATCCAGGTACCGCTCGTTTCGTGGTCGCCGGGGGGGCGCGCGCAAGTCCAAACGCCGGCGCCGCCCCAAGCCAGCCGAAGGACAGGAGGTTATTGCGCCGGAATACGTGCGCGGCGAAAAGGGCTTTCGTAAGGACCTGACCACGCTCATCGACTACCCCGAGGCTACGCGCCGCCGCTTACGCCGCGGCCGCCGCATCAGCAAGGCCGAGCATATGGTGCTGCGGGCAGCCGCCAACGAAGCCAAAGAGTGGGTGCTGCGGGTGGTAGGAGTAGTGTACACGGTCGACTCAACGGGAACGACTACTGCCCCGCAGCTAAGTGCCGGCACCGACCCCGAGCTGGCCGCAACCATCACGAATGCGATAAAGCAGCTGCCCCCCTGGGAGCCCGGCTGGGCAAGCTCACTGGCGCAGCCCGACTCGCTGGAAGCCCTCACGGTGTCGCGCCGGATAAGCATCTTTTTTACGGAGTCGGGCAAAGTAATTGTGGAACCCAGAGAATGGGAGCTGGTAATTGCCCGCACCCGTCACAACCGGACCCACCAAGCCCGGCTATGGGCCGAGAGAAGGGAGCGTATGCGGCTGGCCGACTCCCTGTATGCGGCCCGCCGGGGCTACTACGACTCATTGAGCGCCCTGCAGCAGGCCCGCGTAAGGGCCGAGCTGGTGCGAATGCGTACCCAGTTTACCGATACTTCCAAGGCGGCCATTACGGCGGCCGGCGTGTATAACGAGCTAAGCGCCCAGGGCCTGAGCTGGATAAACTGCGACCGGTACCTGGGCCCCGGGCCACTCATCACCTACGGGGTGAACACGGGCAGCAGCGGCGCCGTGGTAACTCTCTTGTTCCGGGGCTTTAACAGCGTGATGCAAGGGCGGGAGGAGTCAGCGGCGCGCACGATATTCCCTAACGTTCCGGTAGGCCGCACGGCTACGGTGGTGGCGCTGCGCCGGGCAAACGGGGTAACGTACTTATCGACGCGCAATACCATCATTGGGCCGCTGGCTTTGGGCGGCTTCCGGTTTCGGCCCGTAACCATGCCCGAGCTTCGCGCCGAGCTGGCCCGGTTGCGCTAAGGGAGCACTATATCGTGACCGGTGCTGCGGTTGCGGCCGGCAGATGCTGCCTGTTACAGCGCCACTCCAAACTTCTTGCCCAGCCCCTCCAAATCCTTCACCACCGGCTCCAGCAGCGTAATGCCGTCGAGCAGGCGCTTAGCAGCAGTTTCCCGCTCCGGGTCGCCGGGTATAAGCACCTGCTGGCCTTCCACGGCGCGGGCCTGGCGGAAGGTCGTAATCCAGTTGTCCATGTGGGCCTTAAACTCGTCGGCGGGGCGGAAGGCATCCACGCGCATGGCGCCGAAGAAGTGGCCCAGGCCCTGGCCTACGGGGTTGGCCGAGGGCTGCAGGAAGGCCACGAAGGGCGGCACCCAGGGGCCGTAGTTGGCGCCGGAAAGCACGGCCGAGAAGATGTCGACCACCGCGCCCAGGCCGTAGCCTTTGTGCGAGCCCGTTTCGCCGCCCAGCGGCTGCAGGGCCCCGCCGTTCTTCACCGCGTTGGCGTCGGTGGAGGGGTGGCCCTCGGCGTCCTGGGCCCAGCCGCCGGGGATGGGCAGGCTCTTGCGCTGCGCAATTTCCAGCTTGCCGTTGGCCGCCGTGGTGGTGGCCATGTCCAGCACGAAGTCGGGCTGCTCGCCGGCGGGCACGGCCACGGCAATGGGGTTGGTGCCCAGCAGGCGCTCCAGGGAGTAGGTGGGGGCCACCAGGGGCGAGGCATTGGTCATGGCCACGCCTATCATGTCGTGGGCCAGGGCCAGCATGGCGTGGTAGCCGGCAATGCCGAAGTGGTTGGAGTTCTTGACCGATACCCAGCCGGAGCCTACCTCCCGGGCTTTTTCCAGGGCCACGCGCATGGCCTTGGGCCCTACCACCAGGCCCAGGCCGCCGTCGCCGTCGACCACCGCCGTGCTGGGCGTCTCATACGTGACGCCCACCCGGGGCCGGGCATTGATGCGGCCGGCTTCCCACAGGCGCACGTAGCCCACCAGCCGGGCCACGCCGTGGGAGTCCACGCCCCGCAAGTCGGCCGAGAGCAGGGTTTCGGTGGCCAGGGTGGCATGGTCGTCGGGGCATCCCATGCTGCGGAAAACCGCTTCGGTGAAAGTGAAAAGCTGGGTGTAGGAAAACGTCACGGCAAGTAGTTTCTGGTTTCTGGTTGCTGGTTTCTTGTTGGTTTTTGTTTTTGGTCTTTGGTTTTCTGTTGTTGGTCTTCAGCCGGGAGAAGGCAAAAAAGCTAACAACCAAGAACCAGAAACCAGCAACTAGAAACCAGAAACCCGCTACCGGCCGCAAACTTACTGCTGCTGTTGTTGCTGCTGCTGTTCCTGGTGCAGCACAAGCTGTTGCTGCTGCTGTTGCTGCAGGTGCTGGCGCTGCTGCTCGTGCTGTAGCTCCCGGTGGCGGTGGTAGGAGTTGACCGGGCTTTCGGGGTCGGGCACGGCGTAGAGGGGTGCGAGGGCAATGGTCGGGGCCTGAGGGGCTTCCGCCTCGGTGTTTTCAATGTGAACCGACACCCCCAGCTTATGGGTGCCCAGGCCTTTGTAGGTGCCTTTCACGGGCGTGCAGTCGTGAAAATTACGGCCAATGGCCATGCGAATGTGGCCGTCGTTTACAATGCAGTTGTTGGTGGGGTCCAGCCCCAGCCAGCCGTAGAAGGGAATGTAGGCTTCTACCCAGGCGTGGGTGGCCCCGGTGCCGCGTACTTCTTCCTTCTGGGGGCACACGTAGCCGCTCACGTAGCGGGCCGGAATGCCGGCTTCCCGCAGCATCACCAGCAGGATGTGGGCAAAGTCCTGGCAGACGCCGGCTTTCAGCTTCCAGATTTCCTCGGCCGGCGTCTCCACGTTGGTGGCCCCGGGCTTGTATTCAAAATGGGCGTGCACGTACTCCGACAGCACCAGGGCATTTTTCAGCGGCTTCTCGTTTTTATTCAGCAGCTGGGTTAGGGTGGCGCGCAGCTCGGGCAGGGAGGGGAAGTCTTCCTGCACCAGAAAGTCGATGATGCTGGGGTCGTGCTGCCGGGAGCGCAGGTCGTCCCACTGCTTGTCGGCCGGCTCCTCGTCCATGGGAAACAGGATGGGAGAGGTGGTGAGCTCGGCGTCCGACTCAATGACCATGACCGTGTGGGGCTGCAGCAGCGTGAACACGCCCACCGTGTTGCCAAAGCAGTCGGTGTAAGTGGCAATGGGCGGGGGCTGGCGGTGGTGGGAGTCGTGCGACACGCACACCTCGTGCCGCGTCACCTTCAGGCGCTCGTCCTGCAACGGGTAGAGCATGAGCTGATTGGCGCAGTCGATAACCTCGCTGGCGTAGGTGTAGCGCGTAATGTGCTTGAGCGAATACGATGGCATGAGTGGGCAGTTAGCTTCGTCCAAAAAAACTTTTCCCCAGCGTGACGGCGATGTCGAGCAGCTCCTTGCGGGTATGCAGCAGAAACTCGTCGAGCTGCGCGGGCCGGGTGGGCGACACGTTGCTGAACTTCACCTCGCTGGCCAGCCGCCCAATCTTGAACTCCAGCTCGCGGTAGCTTTCGGGCGGGCTTTCGGCCTTCAGGCGCTCGAAGTACCACTTCAGCCGGCTCAGGCTCGCGTCCAGCGAGTGCGGGAAGCTGCGGCTGTGCAGCACAAACTCCAGCACGCTGTCAGGGTTGAAGTTGCCGCGGTTGCTGCGCAGGTAGAGCTCCAGGCCGGCCAGTGAGTGCACCAGGTAGCGCAGCTGCGGAATGGGGCCGCCGCGCTGCATCTGCTCGGCCACCACGGGCCATTGAATGCGCAGGGTGTCGGCCGTTTGCAGGGTGCGCTCCAGCAGCCGGCCCAGGTGGAGGTAGCCGTAGCTGTCGTCGCGGGGCATGTTGTGCTGCACGGCCCCGATAAACACCAGCCCGTGGCGCATCAGCTCGTCGATGCCCGAAAGCGGGTCGCCGTTGCGGATTTGCTCGGGCAGGTCGCCTTCCCGGATGGCGTGGTAGAAGCTGTTCAGGCACTGCCACACTTCCTGGGTGATGTGGTCCTGCACGGCGCGGGCATTTTCGCGGGCCTGCAGCACGTTGTTGTAGGTCGAGGCGGGGTTGTCCTTGTCCAGAATCAGGTGTTCGAGCACGCGGGGCGTGTCCTTTTCCATGGCCGTCACCTCGTCGGGCCTGCGGCTGCCGTAGCTGTACAGCAGGGGCCGCCAGCTGGTGTCGCTGGGGTAATCCTGCGACACCTGGTACTGCACCCGAATAACCTGCAGCATGGCCTGGGTGCGGTCCATGTAGCGGGCCAGCCAATATAGTGTATCTGCAACGCGACTAAGCATCTAATCAATTAACAGTTAACAATGAACAGTTAGCAATGAGCAATTGGTAATGAGCAGTTGAACGACATTGTTCATTGCTCACTGTTCATTGCTCATTGATTTTCCGGTCCCAGCACCCAGGTGTCTTTGCTGCCGCCGCCCTGGGAGGAGTTCACCACCAGCGAGCCTTCCTGCAGGGCCACGCGGGTGAGGCCGCCGGGTACGATGTCGATGCCGCCCGGCCCCATCAGGGCGTAGGGGCGCAGGTCCACGCGGCGGGGCTGCAGCACCCCGTTGAGGTAGCAGGGCGTGGAGGACAGGCTGATGATGGGCTGGGCGATGAAGCTGCGCGGGTCCTGGGTAATGGCCTCCCGAAACTCCTGCATCTGCTGCTCGCTGGCGCTGCTGCCGATGAGCATGCCGTAGCCGCCCGACTCGTTGGTTTTCTTAATGACCATCTGGTCCATGCGCTCAAACACCATCTTGCGCAGCTCCGGGTCGCTCATCTGGTAGGTGGGCACGGTGTTCAAAATGGGCTCCTCGTTGAGGTAGTACTTAATCATTTGGGGCACGTAGCTGTACACGGCTTTGTCGTCGGCCACGCCATTGCCCATGGCATTCACAATGGCCACGTTGCCCTTGCGGTAGGCCGCGTAAATGCCGGGCACGCCCAGGGCGCTGTCGGGCCGGAACACCAGCGGGTCCAGAAACTCGTCGTCCACGCGCCGGTAAATCACGTCCACCTGCCGCAGGCCCCGCGTGGTTTTCATAAATACGTGGTGGTTGTTCACTACCAGGTCGCCGCCCTCCACCAGCTCAATGCCCATGAGGCGGGCCAGGGTGGCGTGCTCGTAGTAGGCCGAGTTGTAGATGCCCGGCGACAACAGCACCACCGTGGGCTCGCTGATGTGCCGGTCGCTCAGAGCCAACAGGTTGCGCAGCAGCAGGTCGGGGTACTTCTTCACCGGCTGCACGTTGTTGCGGGGCAGCAGGTCGGGGTAGAGGCGGGAGGTGATGCTGCGGTTTTCGAGCATGTACGACACTCCCGAGGGCGTGCGCAGGTTGTCTTCGAGCACGTAAAACTGCCCGTCGGAATTCCGGATAAGGTCCACGCCCGCAATGTGGGTGTAAATGTCGTGGGGCACCGGCACGTGCATCATCTCGCGCAAAAACTGCGGGCAGGTGTACACCAGCGCCGCCGGAATGATGCCGTCGCGGATGATAAACTGCTCGTGGTAAATATCCTTGAGAAAGATGTTCAGGGCCTTGAGACGCTGCTTGATGCCGGCTTCGATGTGCAGCCATTCCTGGTGCTGAATGATGCGCGGAATGATATCGAAGGGAAAAATCTTCTCGATGCCCTCGCCGCTGCTGTACACCGTGAACGTAACGCCCTGGCTCATAAAGAGCTTGCGGGCCAGCTCGTCGCGGTGCGTGAGCTCGGCCGCGGGCAGGTTTTCCAGGGTGGAAACGAAATTGCGGTACTCGGGCCGGACGCCGCCGGCCTCAAACATTTCATCCCACACGTTGGGCTGCTCCCTGTAGGAGCGGAGAAGCGCATTCTCGGGCATCATAAAACGCGATAAAAAGGTAGAGGAGGCTGCCGGGCGGCTGCAGCCCGGGGCGAACGGTTTCGGAGTCAGTGCATTTGTAGCGTTGACTCTGCGAGTCCGCGCGGTTGAACGTTCACACGCGCGGACTCGCAGCGTCAACGCTTCACCCACCGCGAAACTGCCCTAGGTGTTTGCCGTAGCCGGACAGGCTGCCTGCTGGAAAAATACGTAAAAAGGTGGGCTGGTTTTAGTACAAGTACTGAGAATAGGAGATGGGGCCTGCGTTAACTATTTCGTTTCGGTACAACCTTATGAAGCGTTGGCTCGAATACCCCTCAAAAAGTCGAAATGAAGCTTTTTACTTGCTCCTGCTGCGGACAGTTGCTCTATTTTGAAAATAGTCGCTGCGAAAAATGTCAGTCGCCGCTGGGCTTCGAAGTTGGAAAACTGCAACTGTGTACGTTGGAGCCCCAAGCCGATGAGGTAACTTTTCGGCTGTTCGGCCAGCCGGACTCCGCCACCTACGCTTACTGCCAAAATCACGAGCACGAGGCCTGCAACTGGCTGGTGCCAACCGACTGTGGCACGCCCTTCTGCACGGCCTGTGCCCTGAACCGCACCATTCCCAACTTACAAGAGCCCGAAAACCTGGCGCGCTGGCAAAAGCTCGAAGTAGCCAAGCACCGCCTGGTGTTCAGCCTGCTCTGCCTGCGGCTGCCCGTCATCAGCCAGTTTGCCAACCCTGGGTTTGGGCTGGCATTCGACTTCAAAGCCGACGAAGGGCCGGAGAACAAGGTGCTGACCGGGCACGACGAAGGCCTCATCACCCTCAACATCGCCGAGGCCGACAGCGTGCAGCGCGAGCAAACCCGGCAGAACATGGCCGAAGCCTACCGCACCCTGCTGGGCCACTTCCGCCACGAAGTAGGTCACTATTACTGGGACCGGCTTATTAACAATACGCCCAATCTGGAGGAGTGCCGCCGGCTGTTTGGCGACGACCGGGAGGACTACGGCAAGGCCCTGGAGCGGCACTACGCCGAGGGCCCGCCGGCCGACTGGCCCGAGCGCTACATCAGCGCCTACGCCACCACCCACGCCTGGGAAGACTGGGCCGAAACCTGGGCCCACTACCTGCACATCATGGACACCCTGCAAACGGCCCACGCCTTCGGCCTGAGCGTCGACACCCAGGCCGGCGCCGGCCAGGAAAGCCTGGAGGCCGACATCAGCCGCGACCCCTACGCCGAAGAAGACTTCTGCAACATCATGGAGCAGTGGCTGCCCCTGGTGTTTGCCCTCAACAGCCTGAGCCGCAGCATGGGCCAGCCCGATGCCTACCCCTTCGTGATTCCGCCGCCTGCCGTGGAAAAGCTGGCCTTCATCCACCGGGTGTGCCGGGCCGGCATTACAGTCCCAGCATCTCCGCCAGCAGCCCTTCCTTAAGCGCGTAGGCCGAGCTGCGGATGCGCGTCAGGCCAAACGAGCCGAGCACGTAGTCGATGAGCACGGCGGCCACCACCAGCATGTCGGCCCGCATGGGGAACATGCCCGGCAAAGCTACGCGCTGCTCGTGGTTGAGGCTGAGCAGCTGGCGCAGGCTTTCCTGGAAGCCGGCCAATGTCAGCTCGCGCATGGGGGGCTGCTCGGCTTCGCTGTGCACGCGGCCGGCCTGCAGGTCGCCCAGGGTGTCGAAGCTGCCGGAGGCGCCCACTAGGCCCACGGGCCGGAAGTGCGCCACGGCCGCGTGCAGCGGGGCCAGCATCTCGGCCAGGTAGTCGCGCTCGGCCGCAAGGGCTGCGGCCGGCATAATGCCATCGGCGGGCGTGAAAAACTTGTCCAGCAGGCGCTGGGCCCCGATTTCAAAGCTCTGCTTCCAGAAGATGGTGTGGCGGTCGGCGATGATAAACTCGGTGGAGCCGCCGCCCACGTCCATAATCAGCTGGGGCTCGCCGCCCAGGTCCACGGCCTGGCGCACGCCTTCCCAAATCAGCTCTGCTTCGCGGGCCCCGGGAATCACCTCCACCCGGATGCCGGTTTGCTCGAAGATGTCGCGTACCAAATCCGGCCCGTTGCTGGATACGCGCATGGCGCTGGTGGCCGTGGCCCGCACCTCGTTGACGCCGTGCAGGTCGATTTCCTCCTTGAAGCCGCGCATGGTGTGCAGGGCCCGGGAGTAGGCCGCCGGCGCAATCTCGCCCCGGCTGATGCCGCCCTCGCCCAGGCGCACGCCGGCCTTGGTGCGCAGCAGCTCCAGCGGCTTCTCGCCGGGCTGGGTAGGCATTTCCACAATGAGCAGGTGGAAGGTGTTGGTGCCCATGTCGATGAGGGCCAGGCGACGGGGTGCGGTGTGCATAATGTAGCGCGGACTTTTAGTCCGCGGGTTTAGCGAAGCAAGAGGACAGGAATACTGCTAATACGCGGACTAAAAGTTCGCGCTACGTAGCAAACCGGCAGAAGGTGCCCAGCGGCAGCTTGCGCTGCCCGGCGTCGTGCAGGTAAATTTCGCCCAGCTCGCGCACGGCCGTGGGGCCGGGGAAGATGCTGGTCACGAGGTTGTCGAGAATCAAAGCCGAGAAGCCCAGCGAGTACAGGTTCACCACGAAGAAATGGTCGTCCGGGTCGAGCAGCTGCTGGCTGAGCTTGAGCATTTCGTTGAGCTCGTCTTCCAGCTGCCACTTCTCGCCGTTGGGGCCGCGGCCGTAGGCGGGCGGGTCCAGAATGAGGCCCTGGTACTTGGAGCCCCGCTTCACTTCGCGGCGCACGTACTTCATGGCGTCTTCCACCAGCCAGCGCACGCCGTCGAGGCGGCTGGCTTCCATGTTGTCGCGGGCCCAGAAGTTGACCTGCTTCACCGAGTCGAGGTGGGTGACGTCGGCCCCGCCGGCGCGGGCGGCCAGGGTGGCGGCGCCGGTATACGCAAACAGGTTGAGCACCCGCGGCTGGGCGGCGCGCCGCTGGCGGGTCTGGTTGAAAATAAACTGCCAGTTGGGGTCCTGCTCTGGGAACAGACCCACGTGCTTGAACGAGGACAGGCCCAGGCGGAAGTTGAGCTTCAGTCCGCCGGGCCGCTCGTAGCCAATCACCCATTGCTCGGCCATGCTGGGCTTAAGCTTCCACTGGCCTTTTTCCTGGGAGCCGGCGGCCCGGGTGAAGGTGGCGTCGGCCTTTTGCCAGTCGCGCTCGGGCAGGTGCGGGTCCCAGATGGCCTGGGGCTCGGGCCGCGCCAGCACGTACTTGCCGAAGCGTTCCAGTTTTTGAAAGTGCCCGCTGTCGATAAGCTCGTAGTCGGGCCAGGGGCTGGTGGTGAGGAAGTCGTACATAAGCAGGGTGCAAAGGTAAAGCAAGCGCCTGTGCGGCGGCGGCGCTGGACCGAAACCGGCCCGTTGCCGTAAAGAAGGACATGTTTAAAATTCCCAAAGACCCCGAGCTGCCCGCCTGGGTATTTCTGCTGCTGCGCCTGGGCTCGCTGCTGGCCGTAGCTATTGTAGCGGCCTTTATTGTCAGATGCAGCGGCAGTTAAAGGAGGGAGCCAGGTGTAGAAACCGGGCGGTAAGCGGTGGCCCGTGCCTCGTTCACCGAAAAAAAGCCGGCGCCTGTGCTGTAGCTGCTAGCTTTACCCTATGCTAAGCACGCCATACCAAGCCAGGAAAATAATGCTGCTGGGGCTGGCCGGGCTGCTACTGGGCGCGGGCTGCCGGCCCGACAGCTCCGCCCGGCCGGAGCCGGCCGACGCACCCGTCGAAGAAGTGTACGAGCACTGCCGCGAAACCTTTAACCCCATCCGCGGGCGAATTTTCGACCGCCACGACTCCCTGCTGGCGTACACCGGCTGGCAGTACCGCCTGGAGCTGCCGCGCCGGGGCGGGCTGGATTCAGTACGCTTCAACCGCCTGCTGGGCTGGCCCAAAGGTGCCCTGCAGGCCCGCGTGGCCGACCTGCGGCACCGGCAGCTGCCCCTGCAGCTGGAGCTGACGGCGGCCGAAGCCGACAGCCTGCGTCAGCACCAGCGCGAGTGGCCCCAGCTGAGCGTGCGCACCTTCCGGGCCCGCAGCTACACGGTGAACGTGGCGGCTCCTGTGCTAGGCTATTCCTACGACGTGGCCGGGCCCTTTCTCGACCAGGCCAAGCGCCTGGTAAGAGGGCGCTTTTACCGCATGCGCAACGGCGGGCTGGAAAGCTACTACAACACCCTGCTGACCGGCCGGCGCGGCATCTACCACCCGCTTATCGGGCCCGGGAACCGCCGCCAGGGCAGCTGGGACACCGATACCGCCTACATCGCCGGGCAGGACCTGCACCTCAGCCTCGACACCCAGCTGCAGGCCTACGCCGAGCGCCTGCTGGGCGAGCGCCGCGGCTACGTAGTGGCGCTGGAGCCAGCCACGGGCGAAATCCTGTGCTACGTATCGGCGCCTACCTACGACCCCGCGGTGCTTACCGCCGCCGGCCGGGGCCGCGAGCGCCGCGAGCTGCTGCTGCACCCCGACATGCCCCTGCTGAACCGGCCGGCCCTGCTGGCCAATCCGCCGGGCTCGGTCTTTAAGCTGGTGAACTCGGCCGTGGCCCTGCAGCTGGGCGCCATCACGCCCGAAACCGGCTTTCGCTGCGACCAGTCGCTTATCAACTGTGTGCACGACCATCCGCGGGCCCGCAGCCTGAGCCAGGCGCTGAAGTACAGCTGCAACCCTTACTTCTACCAGGTGATGCGGACGGCCATTGAGCCCCGGCGCGACTCGGCCAAGGCCGAGTCCGACAGCTGCGGCATCCGGCAGCGCAACCTGACGCAGTGGCTGCGGCATGTGCGCTCCTTCGGGCTGGATACCCTGCTGGGCATCGACCTGCCCCAGGAGCGGCCCGGCTACATTCCGCAGGTTAAGCTCTACGACCGGCGGCACGGCGCCTGCTGCTGGTCCTACAAAACCATTTACTCGCTCAGCCTGGGACAGGGCGAAATCAACCTGACCGGCCTGCAGATGGCCAACGTGCTGGCTATTATCGCCAACCGGGGCTGGTACGTGCGGCCCCATCTGGTGCGGTCCGTGGGCAAGTCCGGCCAGCCGCTGCCCAAGTACCAGGAGCGGCGCCGCACCCTGGTCGACAGCATGCATTTCGCGGCCCTCATTCCCGGTATGGAAGCCGCCATGCGGCGCGGCGGCACGGCCGAGCTCGCCAACCTGGATGACGTGGGCATCAGCGTAGCCGGCAAAACGGGAACCGTGCAAAACGACGAGGGCGACGACCACGCCACGTTTGCAGGCTTCGCCCCCGCCACTGCGCCCAGGATTGTGGTGGCGGTGTACATTGAAAACGCCGGGTTCGGCGGCCTGTCGGCTGCTCCCCTGGCGGCCCTGCTCATGGAGAAGTACCTGCGGGGCAGCATCGCGCCCAAGCGGCGGCGCTGGGAGCGCTGGCTGCGCTGTGGCAATCTGGTAGAGCAGGGCCAGCACAAGCCCAAGCCAGCAGCTGCTCCGGAGTTACCGCCGCCTGCGCCGCCGGTAACCCCGGCACCAGAATAGATTGACCTGCTGATGGTGCGGGAAGGCCCCGCACCATCGGCAGTTAGTCGGAAGTAGCAGCTCTTAACTCTCGCTTTTTTTACTTAGAACGCAAAAAGAGGAGCTACTCAGTACCTGTAAGGTAGCCACCGCCGCCAGCGGTGCGTATGCCCTTTCATGTTCAAAATTCCTCGCGACCCGGAGCTGCCAGCCTGGGTGTTTCTGCTGCTGCGCCTGGGCTCACTGCTGGCTGTGGCCCTCCTCGCAGCCCTGCTTTACCGCTGTTCCTGAAGACAGCGCAGGTTATAGCCTGCTGCCGACCTTTGCGCCCACCCCTGGCTCATTATCCTCATGACGCTTCACTTCCATAAATACCAAGGCACCGGCAACGACTTTGTCATGATTGACGACCGTGCCGAAGCCTTTGACGCCACCAACCAGGAGCTGATTGCCCGCCTCTGCCACCGCCGCTTTGGCATCGGGGCCGATGGCTTGATTCTGCTGCGCAACCGCCCCGGCTTCGACTTCGAGATGGTGTACTTCAACGCCGACGGCCGCCCCAGCTCCATGTGCGGCAATGGCGGGCGCTGCACCGTGGCCTTCGCCCGCTTTCTGAATATCATCGGCGATAAAGCCCAGTTCCTGGCCGTAGACGGCCCCCACGACGCCCGGGTAGAAGCCGACGGCCTGGTTCATCTGAAAATGCAGGATACTGCCAAAGCCCGGCGCGCGCCCGTGCACGCCGAGCAGGGCGACGTGTTTCTGCACACCGGCTCCCCGCACCACGTCCATTTCCTGAGCCCAGCCGAAGGCCAGAAGCTGGAAGAGTACGACGTGTACGGCGCCGGCCACGACATTCGCTTCGACCAGGCCTACGACCCGGCCGGCACCAACGTCAACTTCGTGCAGGTGCCCGCCGACCCTGGCCAGCCCTGGGCCGTGCGCACCTACGAGCGCGGCGTGGAAGATGAGACATTTTCCTGCGGCACCGGCGTGACGGCCGTGGCGCTGGCGGCCTCAGCCCGCGGGGCGGTGTCGCCGGTACAGCTCAGCACGCCCGGCGGGCAGCTCCAGGTGTCGTTTCAGCAGCGCCCCGATGGCGGCTTCGAAGACGTGTGGCTGAGCGGCCCGGCCGTGCGGGTGTTCGAAGGCCAGCTGGCCGTTTAGAACTTAGTGCTGAGAACTTAGAGGTTAGAGCTTAGAGTTGAGAACTTAGAAATAAATTAAGTATTGTGGAGCAGCTGCCGCTGCTTGCTAAGCCTTTATAGAAAGCCAAGCCTTCTGACTTCTAGGCTCTAACCTCTAAGTTCTAACCTCTAGACACCAAGTTCTGCATTCGGCCCCTGCAGGCGGTTGGCGTCGTCGTTTTGCGGCAGCTCGCCGGAAAGGCGGCCCTGCAGTTTGCGGCGCCAGTGCTGGCCCAGGGCGGGGCAGGCGGCCAGCTCTGCCACCAGGGCGCGGTCGTGGCGCTGCTCGTACTTGGCGGCATTGGCCCGGGTAACCGGCCACTCGGGGTGGGGGCGCGCCAGCAGGTGCAGCATGTCGTCGGCACTCACCTGCCCGGGGGTAAGCACGCGCATGTACCAGCCGGTATAGCCCGACTCCTGCAGCCACTGCGACAGCAGCGGGGCCTGCCAGCGGCGGGCAATTTTCCAGCAGGGGGAACGGGGCTGCGATATCTGCACCGTGGCTTCGCCAAACAGGAAGATGTCGCCGATGCACACGTCTTTTTCAGCCCAGGGGCCCGCCAGGGTTAGGTTTTCGCCAAAGCTGCCCGGGCCCATTGCCTGACCCAGCCGGCGGCTCCAGTGGGCGTAGTGGCTGCCGGGGTACACGCACAGGGCCTGGTCGGGGCCGCCGTGGTTGCGCTGGTCGGCCTGCTCGTCGCCGCTCAGGTTGAGGTCGCCAAGCCAGAGCGGGGTGTTTACCGGCTCCTTGAACAAGGCGGTAGTCCAGGCGCGGTGCATGGGGTTTGCTGCCCCGGCTTCGCCCAGGGCGCGGGGCTGCCCAACCTGCAGGGCGGTCAGCGGCAGCGAGAGGAGAGGAGGAGGATAAGACATGAGCTGGGTGCGGAAGCCGCCACCTGCCGGGCGGGGGTACTGCCAAGATGCTATCCGGCAGGGTAAGTGTTGCTTGTGGGCCGGAATTTACGTGCCGGCAGCCGGCACGCAATTGCGGGCCGGCTGCCTAACTTGCTTCTCATTTTTGAACCAGCGTTAAGCCCAAGTCCCTTTTTGCCCGGCACAGCTGCCGGCAAGCTGCTAAGCCAGGTGGCGGCGAGGAATGAAAGCTGGCCTGACCTCCTCTATTCAATGAAGCCACAAGCACTCGCTCTCGGCGCCGCTCTTCTACTGGCGGTGGCCACCCAAGCCCAGGTGGCCCCCCGCCGCCTGGTTTACACTTCCCCCCTGGAGGAAAAGGCGCTCAACGCCACCGGCCCGGCCACCGAGCAAACCTACCTGGCCCAGCTGCTGGCTATCCGGCCGGGGGCCAACGAAGACCAGGTAGCGCAGGCCAGCAAGCTGCTCGCCGACCTCTACGCCCTGATTGATGCCACCAAGCCTGAGGGCAAGCCCATGGCCAAGCGCGTGCGCACCATTTTTGAGCAGGTGCACAAGGGCTTCCTCTCCAAGTACGAGGACAAGGCCACCTTCGACCAGACCATGGGCAGCGGCATCTACAACTGCGTAAGTGCCTCCGCCCTGTATGCGCTGATTTTCGAGCATTACCGCATTCCCTACGCCATCCGCCAGAAGCCCACCCACGTGTACGTGGTGGCCGACCCCGCCGCCAGCAACATCATGGTGGAAGGCACCGACCCCCAGGGCGGCTACTTCCTGCCCGATGCCCGCTTCAAAAAGGCTTACGTCGACTACTTGGCCGAGGGCAAGCTGGTAAGCCAGGAGGAGGTGGCCCGCCTGGGCGTAGAGGAAGTGTTCAAGCAGAAGTTCCAGGCCGACAAAACCATTACCCTGCCCCAGCTGATTTCGCTGCAGTACTACAACAAGGCCGTGCTGGCGCTGGCTGAAGACGACGCCGAGCAGGCGTACCGGGCTCTGCAAAAAGCCGAAAAGCTGTTTCATACCACCGAAACCAGCTACCTGCTCGTCGAAAGCCTGCGCTACCGCCTCAACGGCATCAGCTATGCCAAAATGGAAGATGTGGAGAAGCTCACCGACTTCTACGCCTACCAGCCGGGCAGCAAGTACCAGGACGAGGCCATCAGCGACTTCCGCGGGCTCACCCAGAAGTTCTTGATGGACAAAGGCGATACGGCCACGTACCGCGCCGTGTACAAGTCCTTTCAGGGCAGCGTGGCCGACTCGGCCACGCGCGGCACCATCTCCTTCGTGTACTACATGCAGCGGGGCCGCATGAAGCTGCTGCAGCAGAACTACCTGCCGGCCTTTCACCTGCTGATGCAGGCTTACCACTACAACCCGACCAGCCCCGAGCTGCAGGGCATGGTCAACGCCCTGGTGCAGCAGGAAAGCAGCCGCAGCGGCGGCGGTATCCGCATGTTGCGCCAGCTCGACCTGTTTGTGTACGAGCATCCCCGCGAAAAAGGCACGCCGCTGCTTGCCCAGGCTTACCTCCATACCTACGGCCGAACGGCGCTCGACTACTTCGCCCAGGACAAGCGTGCCGAGGGCAAGAAGTACCTGGCCCTGTTCGAGCAGGCGCAGAGCGGCAAAGGAGCTGCCGTTGAAAACGAGGCAGCGGCCAACGTCTACCTAGCTGCCAGCTTGTGCTCGGGCCGCGCCAACGACCTGCCCGGGGTAAAGGCTTACGCCCGCAAGGGCCTTAGCTACGAGCCCAGCAACCCCAGCCTGCAACGCCTGGCCAGCCTGAAGTAAGAACCCGATTCGACTGCCCCTGGCTTAGCGATTTTCATGATATTCCTCCGCGCCCTTGAGCCTGACGACCTGGAGTTTCTGTTCCAGCTAGAGAATGACCCCAGCATCTGGGGTGTGTCGGATACGCTGGCGCCGGTGTCGCGCCATGCCCTGCGCGAGTATTTAGCACATTCCTCGGCCGATTTCTACGTAGTGCGTCAGCTGCGCCTGGTGATAAGTACTGAAAATGATGGCCGCACGGTCGGTGTTGTCGACCTGTTTGATTTTGACCCCTTGCATCAGCGGGCGGGGGTAGGCATCACCATTCTGGGAACAGAGCGCCGCCGCGGCTACGCCCTTCAAGCCCTGGAGCTGCTGAAGCAATACGCCCGCACCACCCTGCGCCTGCACCAGCTCTATGCCACGGTTGGCGCAGATAACGGGCCGAGTATGAGTTTGTTTCGAACCGCGGGCTTTCGTCGGGTGGGGCTGCGGCTGCAGTGGCTGCGGCTAGCCAGCGGCTGGCAGGACGCGGTAGAGTTTCAGGTTTTGCTGCAGGCACAGGAGTAGGAGCAGGAAGGCATCACAAGCCAAGCTATTTCCGTATAGCCATCGCGCAGTGCCCGGCCCCGGATAAGCTGAACCATATCCTTTGCCGGAAGGGCGCGTATAGACTGCCAAGCGCCCCGGTTTTTTGCTTCTCTTTCCGTACCGACGCGGCGCGAAACCAACTTCCTGTTCTTTTCATGCCGCTCTCTTCTCAGGCGGAGGCGCCCGCGCGTGCCTTCGCCGACGCTGCCCAAACCAGCGCTCAGCCTGCCAAAGCATCAAACAATCAATCGTATACGCTGCCTGACTTGGTGTGCTTCGCTCACCTGCATTGGGATTTTGTCTGGCAGCGGCCCCAGCATTTGCTTTCCCGCTTTGCCCAGCACGGGCGGGTGTTTTACGTGGAAGAGCCTTTCTACCACGCCGACGACCTGATTGAGCCCCACATTGAGGTGAAAGAGCGGCAGAACGGGGTGAAAGTAGTAGTAGCTCACCTGCCCAACCGCCTGCGCGGCGATGAAGCCGGCTCCGACCAGGCCCAGTACGAAATCCTGAGCCAGTACTTCGACCAGAACGCCATTACCAAGTACGCTTTCTGGTACTACACGCCCATGGCCCTGGCCAAGTCGCGCCAGTTTAAGCCCGTTCTGACCGTGTACGACTGCATGGACGAGCTGGCCAACTTCAAGTTTGCCCACCCCGAGCTGCGCAGCCGCGAGCAGGAGCTGTTCCAGAAAGCCGACCTGGTTTTCACCGGCGGCCACACCCTGTACGAAGCCAAGAGCAAGCAGCACGCCGATGCCCACTCCTTCCCGAGCAGCATCGACAAAGCCCACTTCGGGCAGGCCCGCGTAAAGCAGGCCGACCCGGCCGACCAGGCCAGGATTCCCCACCCCCGCGTGGGCTTCTTCGGAGTGGTAGACGAGCGCCTCGACATCGAGCTGCTGCGCGAGCTGGCCGCCACCCACTCCGAGTGGCAGTTTGTCATCATCGGCCCGGTGGTGAAAATTGACCCGGCCCACCTGCCCAACAGCAAGAACATCCACTACCTGGGCGGCAAAGACTACCAGGAGCTGCCCGCTTACCTGGCGGGCTGGGACGTAGCCACCCTGCTCTTTGCCGACAACGAAAGCACCAAGTTTATCTCGCCCACCAAAACCCCCGAGTACCTGGCCGCCGGCCGCCCCGTGGTAAGCACGCCCATCCGCGACGTGGTGCGCCCCTACGGCGACCTGAACCTGGTGCACATCGCCGACAATGCCCAGGACTTCGCCGCCGGAATTGAGAAAGCCCTGAAGCAGAACGACGACGCCGACTGGCGCCGCCGCACCGACGACTATTTAGCAACTATCTCCTGGGACCAGACCTGGCAGCAGATGGTGGACTTGATGCAGCAGCGCCTGAATGCCAAGACGCCCGATGCTGCCGCTGCCACTACGCCGCATGCCGACGTAGCCGAAGCCCTGCCCACTAAAGCTCCTTCGCTGAACTAAACACCTTACCCTTCTCCATTCTTCCTCTTCACATCTCCATACGTACCGCGCCATGTTTGATTATCTCATCGTCGGAGCCGGGTTTGCCGGCAGCGTGCTGGCCGAGCGGCTGGCCACCCGCAGCAATAAAAAAGTCCTCATTATCGACAAGCGCAACCACATCGGTGGCAACGCCTACGACCATTATAATGAGGATGGTATCCTGGTGCATAAGTATGGCCCGCACATCTTTCATACCAACTCCAAGGAGGTGTTCGACTACCTGGGCCGCTTCACCGAGTGGCGCCCCTACGAGCACCGCGTGCTGGCTTCGGTAGACGGGCAGCACGTGCCCATGCCCATCAACCTCGATACCATCAACAAGCTCTACGGCCTGAACCTGACCAGCTTCGAGCTCGACCAGTTCTTTGCCTCCGTAGCCGAAGAAGTGCCCTGCATCAAAACCTCGGAAGACGTGGTAGTGAGCAAGGTAGGCCGCGAGCTGTACGAGAAGTTCTTCAAGAACTACACCCGCAAGCAGTGGGGCCTCGACCCCTCGCAGCTGGATAAGAGCGTGACCAGCCGCGTACCCACCCGCACCAACCGCGACGACCGGTACTTCACCGACACCTACCAGGCCATGCCCCTGCACGGCTACACCCGGATGTTCGAGAAGATGCTCGACCACCCCAACATCAAGGTGATGCTCAACACCGACTACCACGACGTCATCGACTTCATTCCCTACAAGGAAATGATTTTCACCGGCCCCGTGGATGAGTACTTCGACCACAAGTTCGGCAAGCTGCCCTACCGCTCGCTGGAGTTCAAGCACGAGACGCTGAACAAGGAGAAGCACTTGGCGGCGCCCGTAGTGAACTACCCCAACGAGCACCCCTACACGCGCATCACCGAGTTTAAGGCCCTCACCGGGCAGGACCACCCCAAAACGGCCATCGTATACGAGTACCCGCAGGCCGAGGGCGACCCCTACTACCCGATTCCGATGGCCGAGAACGCCGAGCTGTACAACAAGTATAAGAAGCTGGCCGATGAAACGCCCAACGTGCACTTCGTGGGCCGCCTCGCCACCTACAAGTACTACAACATGGACCAGGTAGTAGCCCAGGCCCTGACCCTGTACAAGAAGCTCACCGAGAAAGAGGAGGCTGCCAAGCCGGCCCGCCCGGCCATCTCGGGCAGCACCGCGCTGGTAGAAAAGCTCATCAGCCGCGCTCCCAAGCAGGAGTAGCATGTAATGGGGACGGAGCCTGCCGACGTCCCTGCCGTTTAACCCGCCGGCTTGCCGGCACCCCCACTGTCACCTTCGGCATCCGCGCTTTCGGCGCAGGGCCGGGGGTGACAGTTTTATTTTCAGCTGGTTGCCGGTTTTAGTTGTCAGTTATTCGTTGTCAGTTGTCAGGATTGTTCTGACGGCTGCTTTAGACGAACGGGCTGACAACTGACAGCTGACAACTGACAACTTCCCGCTTATGAACCAACTTGAACTCTGGGGCGGCATCGAATGCAGCCATTGCCGCTTGGGCGACCGGTATTCCGACCAGCTAAGCCGCAACGGACATTGGCACCGCGTAAGTGACCTCGACGCCATTGCCGAGCTGGGCATTAAAACCCTACGCTACCCGCTGCTCTGGGAGCACGTGGCGCCCAACAGCCCCGACGAATGCGACTGGAGCTGGGCCGATGCCCGCCTGCCCCGCCTGCGCGAGCTGGGCATCAACCCCATCATTGGACTGGTGCACCACGGCAGCGGCCCCCGCTACACCGCCCTGCACCAGGACAACTTCGCCACCGGCCTGGCCCGGCACGCGGCCAGCATCGCCCGCCGCTACCCCTGGCTGACGCACTTCACGCCCGTAAACGAGCCCCTCACCACCGCCCGCTTCAGCTGCCTCTACGGGCACTGGTACCCCCATACCAGCTGCGACCGCACCTTCGTGCGGGCCCTGCTGAATGAGCTGGACGGTACCCGCCAGGCCATGCGCGCCATTCGGGAAATAAACCCGGCGGCTCAGCTGGTGCAGACCGAAGACCTGGGCCAGGCCCACGGCACGCCCGCCATGCAGCACCAGGTGGAGTTTGAAAACCACCGCCGCTGGCTCAGCTTCGACATCCTCTGCGGCCGCGTCACGCCCGAGCATCCCTTCTGGGGCTACCTCCTCGAGCACGGCGCCAGCGAAGACGAGCTCCGCAGCTGGCACTCCGACCCCTGCCCGCCTGACGTGCTGGGCATCAACCACTACCTCACCAGCGAGCGGTTTCTCGACGAGGACACTGCCCACTACTGGGACTGCCACAGCGCCGGCAGCGGCGGCCGCTACGCCGATGTAGAGGCCGTGCGCGTGGGCTGCGTGCAGATGGCCGGCGTGCAAAGCCTGCTGGAGCAGGCCTGGCAGCGCTACCACCTGCCCCTGGCCATCACCGAAGCTCACCTCAACTGCACCCGCGACGAGCAGGTGCGCTGGCTGAACTACGTGTGGGAAAGCGCCGAAGGTGCCCGCCGCGCCGGTGCCGACGTGCGCGCCGTGACGGTGTGGGCCCTGCTGGGCTCTTTCGACTGGAACAGCCTGCTCACCCGCGATGCGGGCTTCTACGAGGTGGGCGTGTTCGACGTGCGCAGCGGACAGCCCCGGCCCACCATGCTGGCCACAATCTCGAAAGCGCTGGCTAATGGCGGGGTCTTCCGCCACCCCATTCTGCAATCTCCCGGCTGGTGGCAGCGCCCCGAGCGTATTCACTTCCGCCACCAGCCCCCGGCCGAGATGCACGCCGTGCACGAAGACGCCGTGCTGGAAGAGTCCCCTGACAAAACCGAAGCGCTTGAGTATGCAGCTTGACCGTAGCCCCGACCAGAAAATTACGCCCCTGCTCATTGCCGGGGCCAACGGCACCCTGGGCCGGGCCATCACCCGCATCTGCCACATCCGCGGCCTGGCCGCCGTGGCCCTGGGCCGGGCCGAGCTGGACATTGCCGACCCGGATTCGGTGGCCCGGGCCCTTGACCGTCACCAGCCATGGGCGGTGGTGAATGCCGCCGGCTACGTGCGCGTCGACGAGGCCGAAACCGACGAGGCGCGCTGCTTTCGGGAGAATGCCACCGGCCCGGCCGTATTGGCTGCGGCCTGCGCCAGGCGGCAGCTGCCCTTTCTCACGTTCTCCTCCGATTTGGTGTTCGATGGCGAGCAGGAGGGGCCCTACACCGAGTCGGCCCGCCCCAACCCGCTAAATGTGTACGGCCGCAGCAAGCTCGCCGCCGAGCAGGCCGTGCTGGCTGCCCATCCCGGCGCCCTGGTAGTGCGCACCAGCGCCTTTTTCAGCGGCTGGGACGCCTACAACTTCGTGCACTTCGCCCTGCACGCCGCCCGCCGTGGCCAGCCTTTCGAGGCGGCCGACGACGTACGCGTAGCCCCCACCTTCGTGCCCGACCTGGTGAATACCTCCCTCGACCTCTTGCTCGACGATGCCCACGGCATCTGGCACCTGGCCTGCCAGGACAGCTGCACCTGGGCCGAGCTGGCCAGCGCCGCTGCCCGCAAAGCCGGCCTTTCCGACGCCTTCGTGGTGCCGCGCCGCATGGCCGAGTTTGGCCTGCCCGCGCCCCGGCCCCGCCAAAGCGTGCTCGGCAGCGAGAAAGGCATGGTGCAGCCCAGCATCGACGACGCCCTGGGTAGGTGCGTGTGGGAGCTGGGGCACTAGCCCCACCCCCGACCCCTCCCCTGCGGGGGAGGGGAGCCGAATGACTACCATGTAAAGAGAGGAGTGGAGTAAAGAGCAGAATTGCTTCTTAACTCCTCCCTTTTAACCTAGAGCGGGGATTGGCTCCCCCTCCCCCGCAGGGGAGGGGGCCGGGGGGTGGGGCTCTGCCACCTTGTCTTATCCGGCTCTTTGGGCTGGTTTTAGCTAGAAAAGCCGTAAATTTGGGGTGCGCCCACGCGCTTTTCCGCTAAAACAATACCTGATGTTTGATTTCCTAGGCAAGACCGTCGCCAAGCTGTTTGGCTCCAAATCGGAGCGTGATTTGAAAGACGTGCTGCCCTACGTGGCACTGATTAATGCCGAATATGCCAAACTGGCCGGTTTGACGGACGACCAGCTGCGTGAGCAGACCAACACGGTGCGCGCCCGCATTGCTGAGCGGCTGGCTGGTATCGACGGGCAGATTGCCAGCCTGCAGCAGCAGATTGATACCCAGCCCCAGCTCGACGTAGCTGCCAAAGAGGCCGTTTTCGAGCAGATTGACGCGCTGGAAAAGCAGCGCAACAAAGACCTGGAAGTGGTGCTGCTTGAAGTGCTGCCCCAGGCATTTGCCATTGTAAAAGAAACCGCCCGCCGCTACAAGGAAAACGGCCAGCTGGTGGTGACGGCCACCGACTACGACCGGGAGTATGCCAGCCGCAAAGCCAACGTCACCATCGAGGGCGACCAAGCCATCTGGGCCAACAAGTGGCTGGCTGCCGGCGCCGAAATCACCTGGGACATGGTGCACTACGACGTGCAGCTGATTGGCGGCGTAGTGTTGCACCAGGGCAAAATCGCCGAGATGGCCACGGGTGAAGGTAAAACCCTGGTATCGACCCTGCCCTCCTTCCTCAATGCCCTCTCCAAGCGGGGCGTGCACCTGGTAACGGTAAACGACTACCTGGCCAAGCGCGACTCCGAATGGAACGCGCCGCTGTTCGAGTTCCACGGCATCACCGTCGACTGCATCGACAAGCACCAGCCCAACACGCCGGAGCGCCGCGCCGCCTACCTGGCCGACATCACCTACGGCACCAACAACGAGTTCGGCTTCGACTACCTGCGCGACAACATGGCGCGCGACCCCGAAGAGCTGGTGCAGCGCAAGCACCACTTCGCCATGGTCGACGAAGTGGACTCCGTGCTGATTGACGATGCGCGCACGCCGCTCATCATCTCCGGCCCGGTGCCCCGCGGCGACGTGCACGAGTTCTACCAGCTCAAGCCCCGCATCCAGCGCCTGGTGGACGAGCAGAAGAAGCTGGTGCAGCAGTACCTGGTGCAGGCCCGCAAGCTCATCGCCGAAGGCAAGACCGGCGTGGAAGAGGGCGACAAGAACGGCGAGGGCGGCCTGATGCTGTTCCGCGCCTTCCGCGGCCTGCCCAAGAGCAAGCCGCTCATCAAGTTCCTGAGTGAGACTGGCGTGCGCCAGGTGCTGCAGGCCACCGAAAACCACTACCTGGCCGACAACTCGCGCCAGATGCCCAAGGCCGACATGCCCCTGTTCTTCACCATCGACGAGAAGAACAACCAGATTGAGCTGACCGAAAAGGGCATCGACCTGATTACCTCCCAGGGCGAAGACCCCCACCTGTTCATCATGCCCGACCTGGGCATGGAAATCGCGGCCATCGAGAAAGACGCCGCCCTCTCCAACGAGGAAAAGCTCCAGCGCAAGGAAAAGCTGATGAGCGACTACCAGGAGAAGTCAGAGCGGGTGCACACCGTAAACCAGCTGCTGAAGGCCTATACCCTGTTCGAGAAAGACGACCAGTACATCCTGACCGAGGACGGCAAGGTGAAAATCGTGGACGAGCAGACCGGCCGCGTGATGGAAGGCCGCCGCTACTCCGACGGCCTGCACCAGGCCATCGAAGCCAAGGAAGGCGTGCGCGTGGAAGATGCCACCCAGACCTACGCCACGGTGACCCTGCAGAACTACTTCCGCATGTACCACAAGCTGTGCGGCATGACCGGCACGGCCGAAACCGAAGCCGGCGAGTTCTGGGAAATCTACAAGCTGGACGTAGTGGTGGTGCCCACCAACCGCCCCATCTCCCGCAAAGACGAGCACGACCAGGTATACAAGACCGTGCGTGAGAAGTACAACGCCGTGGCCATGGAAATCGACAAGCTGGTGAAAGCCGGCCGCCCGGTGCTCGTGGGCACTACCTCGGTTGAAATCTCCGAGCTGGTGAGCCGCATGCTGAAGCTGCGCGGCATTCAGCACCAGGTGCTCAACGCCAAGCAGCACCAGCGCGAGGCCGAGATTGTGGCCGCCGCCGGCTTCCCCGGCACCGTGACCATCGCCACCAACATGGCCGGCCGTGGTACCGACATCAAGCTGCGCGAAACCAGCCGCGAGTCGGGTGGTCTGGCCATCATCGGCACCGAGCGCCACGAAAGCCGCCGCGTCGACCGCCAGCTGCGGGGCCGCGCCGGCCGCCAGGGCGACCCGGGCTCCTCGCAGTTCTTCGTGTCGCTGGAAGACAACCTCATGCGCCTGTTCGGCTCCGACCGCATTGCCAAACTCATGGACCGCATGGGCATGGAAGAAGGCGAGGTGATTCAGCACTCCATGATTACCAGCTCCATCGAGCGGGCCCAGAAGAAAGTGGAGGAAAACAACTTCGGCACCCGCAAGCGCCTGCTGGAGTACGACGACGTGATGAATGCCCAGCGCGAGGTGGTGTACCGCCGCCGCCGCAACGCCCTGTTCGGCGACCGGATGGAGGTGGACATCCTCAACATGATTTACGACGTGAGCGAGGACATCGCCACGGGCCACAAAATCACCAACGACTTTGAGGACTTCAAGCTGGCCGTCATTCGCGTGTTCGGCTACGACACCTTCCTGACCGCGAACGACCTGAGCACGCTGCAGGCCCCCGCGCTCACGCAGAAGCTCTACAACGAGGCCCTGCAGTACTTCCAGAGCAAGAACGAGCACATCGCCTCTACCAACCTGCCGCTGGTAAACGACCTGCTGGCCCAGAACGCGCCCTACGAGAACATCGCCGTGCCCTTCACCGATGGTAAGAAGCAGGTGACGGCCATTGCCAACCTGCGCAAGGCCCAGGCCACGGGCGGCCACGACATCCTGCGCCAGATGGAGAAGGTAGTGGTACTGTCCGTAATTGACACGGCCTGGACTCAGCACCTGCGCCAGATGGACGACCTCAAGCAGGTGGTGCAGAACGCCGTGTACGAGCAGAAAGACCCGCTGCTGGTGTACAAGTTCGAAAGCTTCGAGCTGTTCAAGCGCATGATTGGCAAGGTGAACGAGGAAACCACCAGCTTCCTGTTCCACGCCGACGTGCCGGTGCAGCAGGCTGCCGTGGGCACCAACGCCGAGCCCGAGTACTACTACGAGGACGAGGAGCACGACCTGCGCCTCACCGAGCAGAAGGAATCCATGCTCGACTCCCTCGGTGCCGGCCCCGAAGACATGGAGCAGGCCCCCGTGGTGGTAGAAAAGCAAATGCCCGTGCGTGCCCATAAAATTGCCAACCGCAACGACAAGGTGAGCGTGCAGTACATGGACGGCACCGTGAAGCGCGACGTGAAGTACAAGAGCGTGGAGCAGGACGTAGAAACCGGCCGCGCCGTGCTGATTGACTAAGGTTCGCTAATTGCTGAATAAGAGAGCGCCCCGGCCGGTTTGGTCGGGGCGTTTCTGCTTTAAAAAGTCATATGCTAGCAAGAAGTTAGGCATTCCTTTGCCCGGCGCCCACCCGAAATAATCATCGCTGGTCGCCGATGCTGCTTTCGTTATAAAATTTTCCGCTTTCAATCCGGCCGGCCTGGGTACTGTCCTCGCTATTAGCCATCCGCGCGGGTTCAGGCGCCAGCCAGCTAATACCTTTACCACAGATAGCCCTCCGCTGATTGGTTTAACTCTAACAAGCATAATGACGGGACTTTACTTTCCACTGAAATTCATTGGCCGGAGCGGTTCGGGCTTACTGCTGGGCATCTGTCTGCTGATGATAACCGTGGGGCCGGCGGCCGCGCATGGTGGGCCAAGCCAGACATCGGTACCCTCGCTCGGCATGGTACTCATGGCCGACGGCACCCTGCGCCCGGGGGCCAACGGGGCGTTTGACGCCACGAGCTTCACCATGAGCACCGCACCCGATGGCCGACCGGTGTTCCGGCCCACCGGTGTAACCGGTGCCGGTGACTATAAATGGCAAAGTGGCTTCGGTCTGCCGGAAGGGGTAAACGGCAATGTAAAGGCAGTGGCGCAGGCTGGTACCAACGTCTACATCGGCGGCAATTTCACGGCAGCCGGCAACACAGTAGCCAACTATGTAGCCAAGTGGGATGGAAATACCTGGAGCAGCTTGGGTACCGGGGCTCAGAACGGTGTGGATGGCTTCGTACACGCGCTGGCCGTAGCCCCGAATGGCGACCTGTACGTGGGTGGCCTCTTTACCCGAGCGGGTGGACTTGTGGCCAATAGCATTGCACGGTGGAATGGCACAGCCTGGAGCACCCTAGGTACCGGGCCTCAAAATGGGGTGAGCAGCAACTCATACGTGTATGCGCTGGCAGTAGCGGCTAATGGCGACCTGTACGTGGGCGGTAGCTTCGCTCAAGCCGGGGGGCTGGCCGCCAATGCCCTTGCTAAATGGAACGGCACCACCTGGAGCCGGGTCGGCACCAGTGGCTTCAGCATGGGCGGTGCTGTTAAAGCACTGGCCATTGTCCCCGGCGGCGACCTGTACGTGGCCGGCAGCTTTTCGCAGGCCGGGGGCCTTGCAGCCAACAACATTGCCCGGTGGAACGGCTCCGCCTGGAGTGCCCTGGGCGCTGGCATCCGGAATCAAAATGGCATCGGCGGCTTGATTAATGCCTTGGCCATCGATACCAATGGCGTTGTATATGTGGGCGGCGACTTTAACCAGGCCGGCACTCTGGCCGCCAATCATGTGGCACAGTGGAATGGTACGGTTTGGAGTCCGCTCGGAGCAGGCGCTACCGCCCGGGTGGCGGCGCTGGCCCTAACGACTGGCGGGGAAGTGTTGGTAAGCGGCGACTATGTCCAAGTTGGGCCTCTTGGGCCCAATAACATTGCGAGGTGGGATGGGACGGCCTGGAGCAGTCTGGGCAACGTCACTTTCGTGTACGCGCTGCTGCGCTCATCCACAGGTGACATCTACGTCGGGGGTGCGTTCGGCAGCGTATCTGGCACAAGCGCCCACGGCCTTGCCCGCTGGAACGGGGCAACCTGGTCCGCCATCGGTATGGGGGTGGGTCAGGGCATGTTTTACCATGTATCTGCCGTAGCCGTGGCTGCCAATGGCGACGTGTACGTGGGCGGCCAGTTTGACCAGGCCGGGGGCACGGTGGCAGCCGGGGTGGCGAAATGGGACGGTACAGGCTGGAGCCCCCTGGGCACCGGGGCGGCCAACGGTGTGTACGGCTATGTGAGAGCGCTGGCGATTGCCCCAACGGGTGAGGTATATGTGGGCGGTTCCTTTACCCGGGCTGGAGGGCAGTTGGCTAATCATGTGGCCAAGTGGAACGGAACGGCCTGGAGTGCCCTGGGCACCGGCGCTCAGAACGGGGTGCGTAGTAATGGCGTGTATGCGCTGGCCATAGCGCCCAGCGGCGACTTGTATGTGGGAGGTAATTTCTCGGAGGCTGGGCCCGTACTGGCCAACAACGTAGCCAAGTGGGATGGAACCAATTGGAGTCCCTTGGGTAGCGGGACGAGCATAGTGTCGGCATTGGCTTTGGCGCCCAGCGGCGACCTATACGCCGTCAGTGACAACAACATTGCGAAGTGGAATGGCAGTAGCTGGGCCACCTTGGGTGGTTTCAGCGGGGGAGAAGGAAGAACTCTGGCCGTTGCTGGGAACGGCCATGTGTATGTAGGTGGCTTTTTCACCCAAGTAGGAAGCATGCCGGCCAATGGTCTTGCGAAGTGGAACGGCACGGCCTGGAGCACCCTGGGCACCGGCGCCTCCAATGGCGTACTGGTGCCCGGCGGGGGCCGTGCCGGCGTGATAGCACTAGCTCAGAGCAGCACTGGAGAGCTGTTCGTCGGTGGCGCCTTTCAGCAGGCCGGCGGCGCCGCGGTCAGCAACGTGGCTTCGTGGAACGGCTCGGCCTGGACGAGCCCGGCCCTTGGAAGCGGGCTCAACAGCTTTGTGCAGGCCCTGGCTTTGCTGCCCGGCAACCGGCTCTGCGCTGGTGGGCTCTTCACCGGTGTAGGCGACGGCAGCAAAGCGAGCGTGGGCTTCGGTATTTATGACCCTGCCGCCATCCCTACTGCCGTAGCAGCCCCCATTGTCGTACCTGCCCTGCACATCTATCCTAACCCCGCCTGCGGCCTGACTACGTTGCAGCTAGTGCCTGCACGTTCTGGCCGCGCCGGAAGGGTGCTCGATGCTCTGGGCCGGGTAGTGCTTTCTTTTCGGGTACCTGCCGGGGCCGCTTCGGTAGTACTGGACGTGCCTGACCTGCCGGCTGGTACCTACATCGTGCGGGTAGAGGAGGCCCAGGTGCGGCTGGTGGTGGAATAAATAAGCAGCTCCTAACACCAAAAGGCCCGAACGGAAACCGTTCGGGCCTTTTTACTAAAGTGAAGGGTGCTTAGGCCTGGCCGGCCGAGGCGTATCTTTCACGGTGTAGCAATAGTCGTCCATCTGGCGCGGGCTGGCTTTGCCCAGGTTGTCCTGCAGGGGTTTAGAGCCGCGCTGCACCAGCGGCAGGGCCTGGGCCACAATGACATCTCGCTGCTCGTAGGTTTTCCCAGCTCTTTTTCCAGAGCCTTGGCATCGGCATGAGCCTTGAGCGTCGCCGGAACCTTGGCAGCCACGGCCTGTCGCTCGCAAGCTGGTTTGCCCACGATAAGCGACGCCTTTGTTGATGGCCGCTGCCACGTTGGCAGCGAGATTCAGAACGCCGGTGGCGTCTGTGATGGAAGGGGAGGGCAGGGCCAGGGAAGTACACCTCCGGCAAAAAATAAAGCCGGGTGCCATGGGCACCCGGCTTTACCGGTTCAGGAGCTAAGCGAGCTTAGCGGCGTACCACCTTGATTACGCGGCGGGTCGAGCCCTGCTCCAGGTGGAGCAGGTAAGCGCCGGAGGGTAGCTTATGCACGCCGTCTAGGGAGATGTCCGTGGTGCCGGCGGGCAGGGTCACTTTCTGGCCCATGAGCGTGCGTCCAACTGCGTCGGTCAGGTGCAGCGTGGCAGGACCAGCCGTGGGCGTGGTTACGCGTACCATCAGCTCCGCATCGAAAGGCGTTGGGAAGGCGGCCACGCTCAGCTCGGCAGCCAGGCGGCCCAGCTGCACGGTACGCACGGGCGAGTAGGTGAAGGTGCCGTCGAGGTCGACCTGCTTGAGGCGGTAGTAGAGCGTGTTGGTCTCGCCGGGGTAGTTGGCGTCGGTCAGGGCGTAGTCCGTGGGGCTGTTGCTGTTGCCCTGGGCTACGCGGCTGCCGANCTTCGTACCCTGCTTCACAGCCGTGAACGTCAGCAGCTCGACCGGCAGCGGGGCCAGCTCGTTGCCCAGCGTCCAGATGGAGAAGCTGGTGATGGCCGGACGGTACACCGTGTTGGCCGCCGCATCGCGGGTGATGTAGCGCATGGGCGTCCACTGCCCGCCCAGGCCGGCGCCGGACTTGAACAGGGCCAGGTTGGCTTCGGCGATGCCGTTGAGCTCGTGCTCGAAGTAGCCGAAGGTCATGTTCACGTTCAGGCCCGTGTTCACCGTGGCCTGGATGTCGAAGTAGCGCTGGATGCTCACCGAGCCGTTCACGCCCGAGACGGCCGTGCCGGTGGTGCGAATCACGCGGGTCGAGCCCGGCAGAGCCGTGGAGCTGGCATCGGGCTGCAGGGTCAGGCCCAGGCCGCCGAAGCTGGTGCTCACACCGGCCGTGTTCAGGTTGCGCGTCATCTCCACGTTGCCAATCACGTAGGCCGTTTCCGACTCCGTGATGGTAGCCGCGGGGGCTAGGGTGATGGTGAAGCTGCCCGTGTTGAGGAGGCCGGCAGCTACTTCCAGCGAGTTGTTCACCGTCAGCGCACGTGGCAGCGTTACGGTGCCACTGGCGAGGTCTACGCGCAGGTTGCTCATAGTGCCAACGTTCACCAGGCTGGGGCTGCTGCCTTCCAGCTGAATCATGCCGGTAAGGGTCATCGGGGCCGTGTTCTGGTTGATGAAGTTGCCGGCTACGCGCATGGTGGCGTTGTTCATGGTCAGGCTGGCGCCGCTTTCAATCGTCAGCGTCCGCACCAGGCCAGTGCTGGCCGGAGTCATGTTGGGATAGCGCGGGCGACCTACGGGCAGGCGGGCGTCGGTGCTGAGCGTGGGCACGCAGCCCACCCAGTTGTTGGCGTCAAACCAGTCGGTGCTCACGTTACCCGTCCACAGGGCCTCATTGGGCACAGTGATGGTTTGCGTAGCCGTCGAGGTACAGCCGTTGGGTGCCGTTACGGTTACCGTGTACGTCGTGGTCGTGGCGGGCGAAGCCGTCACGCTGGGCGTATTGGTGGCGCTCAGGCCCGCAGCCGGGCTCCAGGAGTAGGTGTAGTCGATGGGCGTGTAGCGCCAGGCGTTGTTGGCAGCGGTCCAGTTGGTGTTGTTGCGGCCCGGCACCGTGTAGCTGAACAAGCCCGACTGGTCTTCCACGCCTTGCACCTTGGTGTAGGTCGTGTTGTTCTGGGTGCCAATGTGCAGCTCGGCGATGTTAGAGCCTTCGAGCAGGTGAATCTGCCCGTTGAGCACCCCACCACCCGAGTAAGCGGCTACGTTGTTGTAGCTCACCACAAAGCGGCGGTTGGGCGCCGTGCCGGTGATGAAGTAGGTGATGTTGCCACCGCTGTTGGTGTTCCAGTCGTTCCAGCTCAGGGCAATGAAGTTGTTGATGCCACCGGCGCTGGGGCTGGTTTCCGCTACGTAAGCAGCGCTCGGCGTGGGACCAAACTGCACGTTGCCGTTGGTAGAGATGAAGAGCTGGCTGTAGGTGTTCCCGAAGAAGGTGAAGGGGAAGCCAATGTTGATGGCTGCCGACACCACGTCGTCGCCGGCCGGGCCGGCCGTGCCAGCTGCCGTAATCGGGGCGTAGGCAATGTTGGTGAACACGGCAGGCGTTACATCAGCCGTCAGGTTTACCGAGCCGCCACCCGCGCACAGCGTGGTCGGGCCGCTGCTTGATATAGTAACCGTAGCCGGTGCGTTAATCGTGGCAGTGACCGGGGTACGGGTGCTTTCGCAGGAGCCGTTGGCGGCACTGTTGAGCACGCTCACATAATACGTGGTGGTGGTCGTCAGCGAAGGCGTAGTATAGCTCGGGCCGGTGGCGCCGGCAATGGGCATACCGCCCGTGGCCACGGTGTACCAGGCATACGAACCACCGGTCGGAGCACCACTGGCCGTCAGCGTCACCGTGCCCGGGCCGCAGCGGCTGGCGCTGGTCGTGGTCGGAGCCGTGGGCAAGGGAGTCACCGTGATGGTCTGCGTGGCCGTGCCCGAGCAGGTGCCGTCGTTCACGGTCACGGTGTAAGTGGTCGTGGCCGAGGGCGAAGCCGTCACCGTAGCGCCGGAAGTGGTGTTCAGACCAGTGGCCGGGCTCCAGGTGTAGGAGTAGCTCGAAGGCGTAAAGCGGTGAGCGCTGTTGGTGGCCGTCCAGTTGGCATAGTTGCGTCCGGTAACAGCCAGGCCGGCCGTGCCGTTGGCATTTTCCAGGCCCTGCACCTTGGTGTAGGTCGTGTTGCTTTGCGTGCCCAGGTGCAGCTCCACGTTGTTGGAGCCTTCGAACAGAATAATCTGGCCGTTGAGGATGCCGCCGCCGGTATAGGCCGGCACGTTGTTGTAGCTGACCACGAAGCGGCGGTTGGGCGCCGTGCCGGTGGTGAAGTACGTCACCTGGCCGGCCGTGCCGGGCAGCCAGTCGTTCCAGCTCAGGGCGATGTAGTTTTCGGGGCCACCAACTGTGGGAAGGGGCTGGGCTACATAAGCCGCGCTATTGCTGCCGAACTGGATGTTGCCGTTGGTGGAGATGTTGACGCTGGTGTAAGAGCTGCCATAGAAGCTGAAGCTGAAGGGCAGGGCAACGGTCATAGTCAGGTCATCGCCCACCGGGCCGTTGGTGGCCGTGCCGGTAAGCGGGGCGTAGGCGACCGTGCTCACCGAGTAGTTCGGGGCGCTGGTGGCGCTGGCCGTCAGGTTCACCGAGCCGCCCGCGCAGAAGGCGGTCGGGCCGGCCGGGGTCACCGTCACCACCGGAACCGGGTTAATGGTGGCGGTAGCGAGCGAGCGGGGACCTTCGCAGGAGCCGTTGGCCGCGCTGCTGAGTGCGCTCACGTAGTAATGCGTGGTGGCCGACAGGCTGGGGGTGGTGTAGGAAGCGGTGGTCGCAACGGGGGTGCCGCCAAACTCGGCGGTGTACCAGGCATAGGAGCCACCGGCCGGGGCGCCGCTGGCCGTCAGCGTCACCGTGCCCGGGCCGCAGCGGCTGGCGCTGGTGGCGGTCGGGGCGGGCGAGACGGGGTTAATCGTGGCGGTAACGGCCGTGCGGGTGCTTTCGCAAGAGCCACCGGCCGCATCGCTGAGCACGCTCACGTAGTAGGTCGTCGTGGCCGAGAGCGAGGGCGTGGTATAGGTCGAAGCCGTTTCGCCGGCAATGGGCGTACCGCCCGTGGCCACGGTGTACCAGGCATAGGAACCACCGGCCGGGGCGCCGGCAGCCGTCAGCGTTACCGAACCATCGCCGCAGCGGCTGGCGCCCGTCGCTGTGGGAGCCGCAGGTACCGCGTTGATGGTGGCCGTAACAGCGGTACGGGGGCTTTCGCAGGAGCCATTGGCGGCGCTGTTGCGCACGCTCACGTAATACGTGGTGGTAGCCGAGAGGCTGGGCGTGGTGTAGGTGGCAGCGGTGGCGCCGGCAATGGGCGTGCCGCCCGTGGCCACGGTGTACCAGGCATAGGAACCACCGGCCGGGGCGCCGCTAGCCGAAAGGGTCACCGAACCCGCGCCGCAGCGGCTGGCACCCGTTGCCGTGGGGGCCGTGGGGTTGGGGTTGACCGTGATGGTCTGCGTGGCCGTACCCGAGCAGCCGGCCTCTGTTACGGTGACCGTGTAGGTGGTCGTCGTCGTGGGGCTGGCCGTTACCGTCGCGGTGTTGGTGGCGCTCAGGCCCGTGGCTGGGCTCCAAGCGTAAGTGAAGGCCGCAATGGGGGTGAAGCGTTGCGCATCGTTGGTCGCAGTCCAGTTGGTCAGGTTGCGGCCAGTCGTGGCCACCCCGGCCGTGCCGGCGGCGTTCTCAACCCCCTGCACCTTGCTGTAAGTGGTGTTGCTCTGCGCAGTGATGTGTACTTCAGCGATGTTAGAGCCTTCAAAGAGCACAATCTGCCCGCTGAGCGTGCCGCCGCCGGAGAAAGCCGTCAGGTTGTTGTAGTTCACTACAAAACGGCGGTTGGGCGCCGTACCCGAGGTGAAGTACTGAATCTGACCGGCTGAAGCTACCCAGTCGTTCCAGCTCAGCGCGATGTAGTTGTTGATGGGTGTCGTTGAGGGTATTGCGCTGGCTGTCCAAGCCGTGCTGGGGCTACTGCCAAACTGCACGTTACCATTAGTCGAGATGGTGATGTTGTTGTAGGAAGCCCCGTAGAAGCTGAAGCTGAAGGGCAGCGCTACGTTCTGTATTGCATCGTCGCCGCTGGGGCCGTCTACCGCACCTACTACCGGTACCAGCGCGTAGGTAGCAGCCGCTGCGGTGTAGCCGCCAATGCCGCTGGCGCCGTTAGTAGCCGTCAGGTTTACTGAGCCACCAGCACAGAAGGCCGTCGGTCCGCTGGCCGTGATGGCAGGAGCCGGCACGGGGCTGATGATGGCCGTGGCTGCGGTGCGGGTGCTTTCGCAGGAGCCGTTAGCCGCGCTGTTGAGTACACTTACAAAGTAGGTAGTCGTGCTGGTCAGCGAAGGCGTGGTGTAGGTGGCCGTGGTGGCTACCGGCGTGCCGCCGAAGGCCGCCGTGTACCAGGCATACGAACCACCGGCCGGGGCGCCGCTGGCCGAGAGCGTCACGGTGCCCGGGCCGCAGCGGCTGGCGTCGGTAGCAGTGGGGGCAGTGGGTACCGGGTTAATGGTAGCGGTAACGGCGGTGCGGGTGCTCTCGCAGGAGCCGTTGGCGGCGCTGTTGAGCACGCTCACGTAGTACGTGGTGGTGGCCGAGAGCGAAGGCGTGGTGTAGGTCGAGGCGGTTTCGCCGGCAATGGGCGTGCCGCCGCTGGCTACCGTGTACCAGGCATAGGAACCACCGGCCGGGGCGCCGGCAGCCGTCAGCGTTACCGAACCGTCGCCGCAGCGGCTGGCGCCGGTAGCAGTGGGGGCAGTGGGCACCGGGTTAATGGTAGCGGTAACGGCCGTGCGGGTGCTTTCGCAGGAGCCATTGGCGGCGCTGTTGCGCACGCTCACGTAATACGTGGTGGTAGCCGAGAGGCTGGGCGTGGTGTAGGTAGCAGCGGTGGCGCCGGCAATGGGCGTGCCGCCCGTGGCCACCGTGTACCAGGCATACGAACCACCGGCCGGAGCACCGGCCGCGCTCAGCGTAACAGTACCCGCGCCGCAGCGGCTGGCGCTGGTCGTGGTCGGAGCCGTCGGTACGGGGTTCACCGTGATGGTTTGCGTAGTAGAGCCCGAGCACGTGCCATCGTTGATGGTGACGGTGTAGGTCGTCGTCGACGTTGGCGAAGCTGTTACCACCGCACCCGAAGTCGTATTCAGGCCAGTAGCCGGGCTCCAGGTGAAGGTTTGCACCGGCGTAAAGCGGGAAGCGCTGTTGGTAGCGGTCCAGTTGCTGGCATTGCGGCCTGTGATGGCGAGGCCCGCCGTGCCGGCAGCGTTTTCTATGCCTTGCGTTTTGGTACTAGCGGTGTTGCTCTGGGTGCCCAGGTGCAATTCAACGATGTTGGAGGTTTCCGACAGAACAATCTGACCGTTAAGGGTGCCGTTGCCCGAGAAGTGGGGCACGTTGTTGTAGCTGACCACGAAGCGGCGGTTGGGCGCCGTGCCGGTGGTGAAGTAGGTCACCTGGCCGGCCGTGTTGGGCAGCCAGTCGCTCCAGGCCAGGGCGATGTAGTTGTCGGGGCCACCGGCCGTGGGGATGGGCTGGGCCGAAAACTGAGCGGAGTTGCTGCCGAACTGAATGTTGCCGTTAGTGGAGATATTGACGCTGGTGTAGGTGCCGCCGTAGAAGCTAAAGCTAAAAGGCAGAGCTACGGTCATGGTCAGGTCATCACCGATGGGGCCATTCGTCGCGGTGCCCGTCAAGGGAGCGTAGGTTATCGTCGTAGGCGTGTAGTTGCTCGTGGCAGATGAGCTAGCCGTAAGAGTAGTAGAGCCACCGGCGCAGAATGTCGTCGGACCACTTGCTGTTACCGTTACAACAGGCTCGGGGTTGATGGTGGCGGTTACGGCCGTACGGGTGCCTTCGCAGGAGCCGTTAGCCGCGCTGTTGAGCACGCTCACGTAGTAGGTCGTCGTGGTGGTCAGCGAGGGCGTGGTGAAGCTGGCCGTGGTGGCTACCGGCGTGCCGCCCGTGGCCACGGTGTACCAGGCATACGAACCACCGGCCGGGGCGCCGCTGGCCGTCAGCGTCACCGTGCCTGGGCCGCAGCGGCTGGCGTCGGTAGCAGTGGGGGCAGTGGGTACCGGGTTAATGGTAGCGGTAACGGCCGTGCGGGTGCTCTCGCAGGAGCCGCTAGCAGCATCGTTGAGCACGCTCACGTAGAAGGTGGTCGTGGCCGAGAGCGAGGGCGTGGTGTAGGTCGAAGCCGTTTCGCCGGCAATGGGCGTACCGCCCGTGGCCACGGTGTACCAGGCATAGGAACCACCGGCCGGGGCGCCGCTAGCCGTCAGCGTTACCGAGCCGTCGCCGCAGCGGCTGGCGCCCGTCGCTGTGGGAGCCGCAGGTACGGGGTTAATGGTGGCCGTGACAGCGGTACGGGTGCTTTCGCAGGAGCCATTGGCCGCGCTGTTGCGCACGCTCACGTAATACGTGGTGGTAGCCGAGAGGCTGGGCGTGGTGTAGGTAGCAGCGGTGGCGCCGGCAATGGGCGTGCCGCCCGTGGCCACCGTGTACCAGGCGTAGGAACCACCGGCCGGGGCGCCGCTAGCCGAAAGGGTCACCGAACCCGCGCCGCAGCGGCTGGCACCCGTAGCCGTGGGGGCCGTGGGGTTGGGGTTGACCGTAATGGTCTGCGTGGCCGTTGTGGTGCAGCCGCCGTCATTCACCGTCACGGTGTAGGTGGTCGTCGTCGTGGGCGAGGCCACCACGGTCGCGCCGCTAGTCGTGTTCAGGCCCGCGGCCGGGCTCCAGGTGAAGGTCGGGGCGGCCGGGGCAAAGCGCTGCCCGTCGTTGGTGGCCGTCCAGTTGGTGAAGTTGCGGCCGGCGACGGCCAGGCCGGCCGTGCCGTTGGCATTTTCCAGGCCCTGCACTTTGCTGTAGGTCGTGTTGCTCTGCGTGCCAATGTGCAGCTCGATGGCGTTGGAGCCTTCGAAGAGCACAATCTGCCCGTTGAGGATGCCCCCGCCGGAGAAGGCGGGCACGTTGTTGTAGCTGACCACAAAGCGGCGGTTGGGCGCCGTGCCGGTGGTGAAGTACGTCACCTGGCCGGCCGTGCCGGGCAGCCAGTCGTTCCAGCTCAGGGCGATGTAGTTGTCGGGGCCACCGGCCGTGGGGATGGGGCTGGCCGAGAAGGCGGCGCTGAGGCTGGCGCCGAACTGGATGTTGCCGTTGGTGGAGATGCCCACGGCGTTGTACACGGCGCCGTAGAAGCTAAAGGCAAAGGGCAGGCTCACGGCTTGCACCTGGTCGTCGCCAACGGGGCCGTTGGTGGCCGTACCGGTCAGGGCGGCGTAGGGCACGGTGGAGGCCACGTAGCCGCCGGCCCCGCCGGTGGTGGCGGCGGCCGTGAGCGTGGCCGAGCTACCCGAGCCGGCGCAGTAGGCGGTCGGGCCGGTGGCCGTGATGGTGGCCGTGGGCACGGGGCTGATGATGGCCGTCACGGCCGTGATGGTGCTTTCGCAGGAGCCATTAGCCGCGCTGTTGAGCACGCTCACGTAGTAGGTCGTCGTGGCCGAAAGGCTGGGCGTGGTGTAGTTGGCCGTGGTGGCCACCGGCGTGCCGCCGGGCGTGGTGTACCAGGCATACGAACCACCGGCCGGAGCGCCGCTGGCCGTCAGCGTCACGGTGCCCGGGCCGCAGCGGCTCACGTTGGGCGCGGTCGGTGCCGGGGAGACGGGGTTAATGGTAGCGGTAACGGCGGTGCGGGTGCTCTCGCAGGAGCCGTTGGCGGCGCTGTTGAGCACGCTCACGTAGTACGTGGTGGTGGCTGAGAGCGAAGGCGTGGTGTAGGTCGAGGCGGTTTCGCCGGCAATGGGCGTACCGCCCGTGGCCACGGTGTACCAGGCATACGAACCACCGGCCGGGGCGCCGGCAGCCGTCAGCGTTACCGAACCATCGCCGCAGCGGCTGGCGCCCGTAGCTGTGGGAGCCGCAGGCACCGCGTTAATGGTAGCGGTAACGGCGGTACGGGGGCTTTCGCAGGAGCCATTGGCCGCGCTGTTGCGCACGCTCACGTAGTAGGTCGTCGTGGCCGAGAGCGAAGGCGTGGTGTAGGTGGCAGCAGTTGCGCCGGCAATGGGCGTGCCGCCCGTGGCCACCGTGTACCAGGCATAGGAACCACCGGCCGGGGCGCCGCTGGCTGAGAGCGTTACCGAACCCGCGCCGCAGCGGCTGGCACCCGTAGCCGTGGGAGCCGCAGGAATCGTATTGATGGTAATGGTCTGGGTAGCCGATGCCTGGCATCCGCTTGCATCCGTAACAGTCACCGTGTACGTGGTGGTGGTGGTGGGCGAAGCCGTTACCGTCGCGGTGTTGGTAGCGCTCAGTCCCGCAGCCGGCGTCCAGGCATAAGTGAGCGGTGCAAAGAGGTAGGCGCTGTTAGTAGCCGTCCAGATGGTGGCGTTGCGGCCAGGGGAAGCCTCACCAACGGTGCCGTTGGCATTTTCAACGCCCTGTATTTTGCTGTAGGTGGTGTTGCTCTGGGTGCCGATGTGCAGCTCGACGTTGCTGGAGCCTTCGAAGAGCACAATCTGCCCGTTGAGGATGCCCCCGCCGGAGAAGGCGGGCACGTTGTTGTAGCTCACCACGAAGCGGCGGTTGGGCGCGGTGCCGGTGGTGAAGTAGGTCAGCTGGCCGGCGGTGCCGGGCAGCCAGTCCATCAGGGCCAGAGCAATGTAGTTGTCCAGGCCCCCGGCCGTGGGTATAGCCGGCTGGCCCAGCGTGTTGAATGGTGTCGAGCCAAACTGCACATAGCCGTTGGTGGAGATGAAGAGCTGGCTGTAAGTGGTGCCGTAGAAGGTGAAGGGGAAGCCGATGTTGATGGCCCCCGACATCAGGTCGTCGCCAATCGGACCGTTCGTGGCCGTGCCCGACAGCGCCGTATAAGGTACCGTTGAAACAGTGTAGCTGCTGCTGCTCACCCCGTTCGCCGTGAGGTTGACCGTGCCGCCGGCGCAGAAAGTAGTGGGGCCATCAGCTGTAATGTTTACAGTAGGCAGCGGGTTGATGGTAGCGGTAACAGCAGTGCGCGGCCCTTCGCAAGAGCCGGAAGCCGCCGAGCTCAGCGCGCTTACATAGTAGGTGGTGGTAGCCGAGAGGCTGGGCGTGGTATAGCTGGCTGTGGTAGCCACCGGCGTGCCGCCCACGGCCACGGTGTACCAGGCATAGGAGCCACCGGCCGGAGCACCACTGGCGGTTAGCGTTACCGAACCCGGGCCGCAGCGGCTGGCACCCGTTGCCGTGGGGGCTGCGGGAGTCGGCGTCACGGTTACGGTTACCGGAGTGGAGGTAGCCGTGCAGCCTTGCGGGTTGGTCACCGTAACGCTGTAGTTGCCGGAAGTAGTAGCGGTAATTGCCTGGGTAGTGGCCCCGTTGCTCCAGGAGTAGGTAGCCAGAAACTGGGAAATGGGAGTATAGCGGAAGCTGAAGCCCGTCGTGTAGAAGGTATTCCATCCTACCATGCCGGTAATCACCATGCCGTTGGGTACATAGTTTGTGCCCACGGTATAGTCGATTATCCCAGCCAAGGTGCCTGCTGAAGTGCCACCGGTACTGTTATTGCCATTGCCGGTGATGTAGGAGATGGTTTGACCAAAGCCTTGCAGACCAGATATGTTGCCGCTGCTACTGCCAAACACAGTTGCACCCACTAGCGCCGTGTTGCCGGAAAGCAGGTAGGGGCCATTAGGGCCACCACCGTTGCTGCTGCCATTGGGTGTGGTGTACACAACGGCGGCACCCAGTGTTCCATCGGGGTTGAGCTGGCGGCAGGCCAGCTGCACTTGGTCCATCCAGGAGCCCGTACGGCCGGTGTAGCCAACAGCTACGTAGCCAGCGGGGCAGTCGCAGGTAATCTGGCTACCACCCGCGTTAGGGGTATTCAGGAAGGGGGTAGCCCCAACTGCTGAAGTAGTGGGCGAGGCTGCAGTCAGGGTAACGGAGCCACCGGCACAGAAAGTAGTCGGACCACTGGCAGTGACGCTGGCTGTGGGCACGGGGTTAATGGTAGCGGTGACGGCGGTCCGAGTGCTTTCGCAGCTGCCATTGGCGGCGCTGTTGAGCACGCTCACATAGTAGGTGGTCGTGGCCGAGAGCGAAGGCGTGGTGTAGGTGGAGGCAGTTGCGCCGGCAATGGGCGTGCCGCCCGTGGCCACCGTGTACCAGGCGTAGGAGCCACCGGCCGGAGCACCGGCGGCGGTCAGCGTCACCGTGCCCGGGCCGCAGCGGCTGGCACCAGTAGCAGTTGGCGCCGTGGGCACCGTGTTAATGGTGGCGGTAACGGCGGTGCGGGTGCTTTCGCAGGAGCCGTTGGCGGCGCTGTTGAGCACGCTCACATAGTAGGTGGTCGTGGCCGAGAGCGAAGGCGTGGTGTAGGTGGAGGCAGTTGCGCCGGCAATGGGCGTGCCGCCCGTGGCCACCGTGTACCAGGCGTAGGAGCCACCCGCCGGGGCACCCGCAGCCGAGAGCGTTACCGTGCCCGGGCCGCAACGGCCGGCACTGGTCGTCGTCGGTGCGGTTGGAATGGTGTTGATAGTGGCGGTAGCCGCGGTGCGGGTGCTTTCGCAGGAGCCGTTGGCGGCGCTGTTGAGCACGCTCACATAGTAGGTCGTCGTGGCCGAGAGGCTGGGCGTGGTGTAGCTGGCCGTGGTAGCCACCGGGGTGCCACCGCTAGCCACGGTGTACCAGGCATAGGAGCCACCAGCCGGAGCACCGCTGGCCGTCAGCGTCACCGTGCCCGCGCCGCAGCGGCTGGCGCTGGTCGTGGCCGGGGCAGCTGGAACCGTGTTAATGGTGACGGTCTGGGTAGCCGTACCCGTGCAACCGTTCCCGTCCGTTACCGTCAGGGTGTAGGTAGTAGTAGCCGTGGGTGATGCTACTACCTCCTGCGTATTGGTGGCGCTCAGGCCGGCGGCCGGGCTCCAGGCATAGGTGTAGCTTGCTCCGCCGGTAAAGAGGTAAGAGCTGTTCGAGGCCGTCCAGTTGGTGGCGTTGCGGCCAGGGGAGGCAACGCCGGCCGTGCCACTAGCATTTTCGATGCCCTGTATTTTGCTATAAGTGGTATTGCTCTGGGTGCCGATGTGCAGCTCCACGTTGTTGGAGCCTTCGAAGAGCACAATCTGGCCGTTGAGGATGCCCCCGCCGGAGTAAGCGGGCACGTTGTTGTAGCTCACCACAAAGCGGCGGTTGGGTGCCGTGCCCGTGATGAAGTACGTGAGCTGCCCGGCCGTATTCGGCAGCCAATCCATCAGAGCCAGGGCAATGTAGTTGTCGAGGCTGCCAGCCGTGGGAATGGCCGGCTCGCCGAGCGTGTTGAAGGGCGTCGAGCCAAACTGCACGTAGCCGTTGGTGGAGATGAAGAGTTGGTTGTAGGTAGTGCCGTAAAAGGTGAAGGGGAAGCCAATGTTGATGGCCCCCGACACTAAGTCGTCGCCAATCGGACCGTTCGTGGCCGCACCACTAAAGGTGGTATAGGCAATCGAAACCGGATTCGTCGGCCCGGCCGCGAGGGTAACGGAGCCACCGGTACAGATGGAGGTAGGCCCGGCTGGGGTGATGGTAGCCGTAGGCGGCGTATTAATGGTAGCGGTGACGGCGGTACGGGTGCTTTCGCAGGAGCCGTTGGCGGCGCTGTTGAGCACACTCACGTAGTACGTGGTCGTGGCCGAGAGGCTGGGCGTGGTGTAGCTGGCCGTGGTGGCCACCGGGGTGCCACCGCTGGCCACGGTGTACCAGGCATAGGAGCCACCGGCTGGAGCACCGCTGGCCGTCAGCGTCACCGTGCCCGCGCCGCAGCGGCTGGCGCCGGGAGCAGTGGGGGCAGGGGCGGGAGTATTTACCGTAACGGTTTGCGTGGCAGTGCCTGTGCAGCCGTTGCCATCCGTAACGGTTACGGTGTAGGTGGTGGTGGTGGTAGGGCTGGCCGTTACCGTCGCGGTATTGGTGGCGCTTAGACCGGCGGCCGGACTCCAGGAATAGGTGGGGGCACTAGGCGTAAAGCGGTAAGAGCTGTTGGAGGCCGTCCAGTCGGTGGCGTTGCGGCCGGGCGAGGCTACGCCGGCCGTGCCACTGGCATTTTCTACCCCCTGCACTTTGGTGCGGCCTACGTCGCTTTGCGTGCCCAGGTGCAGCTCAATAATACCAGAGCCTTCGAAGAGCACAATCTGGCCGTTCAGTACCCCGCCGCCCGTGTAGGCGGGCACGTTGTTGTAGCTGACTATGAAGCGGCGGTTAGGGGTAGTGCCGGTGGTGAAGTACGTGAGCTGGCCAGCCGTACCGGGCAGCCAGTCCATCAGGGCCAGGGCAATAAAGTTGTTGACGCTGCCAGGGGATGGGATGGCCGGTTCACTCAGGGTATTGGAAGTTCCCGGACCAAACTGCACGTTGCCGTTGGTGGAGATGAAGAGCTGGCTGTAAGTGGTGCCGTAGAAAGTGAAGGGGAAGCCAATGTTGATGGCCCCCGACACCAGGTCGTCGCCAATCGGACCGTTCGTGGCCGCACCAGTAAAGGTGGTATAAGGCACAACAGTGGCCGAATAGCCGTCGGCCGAAGAGGCAGCAGCCAGGGTAACCGAGCCACCCGAGCAGAAGGTTGTGGGGCCCCCTGGTGTAATGCTGGCGGTGGGCGCATCGTTAACGGTAGCGGTTACGGCGGTACGGGTGCTTTCGCAGGAGCCATTGGCGGCGCTGTTGAGCACGCTCACATAGTAGGTGGTCGTGGCCGAGAGGCTGGGCGTGGTGTAGCTGGCCGTGGTGGCCACCGGCGTGCCACCGCTGGCCACGGTGTACCAGGCATAGGAGCCACCCGCCGGGGCACCGCTGGCCGTCAGCGTTACCGTGCCGGGGCCGCAGCGGCTGGCGCCGGGGGCAGTGGGAGCAGTTGGAATGGTATTGATGGTCGCGGTAACGGCCGTACGGGTGCTTTCGCAGGAGCCGTTGGCGGCGCTGTTGAGCACGCTCACATAGTAGGTGGTGGTAGCCGAGAGGCTGGGCGTGGTGTAGCTGGCCGTGGTAGCCACTGGGGTGCCACCGCTGGCCACGGTGTACCAGGCATAGGAGCCACCGGCCGGGGCGCCGCTGGCCGAAAGGGTCACCGAACCCGCGCCGCAGCGGCTGGCGCCGGTGGTGGTTGGGGCTGCCGCGGCGCTGTTTACGGTAATTGTCTGCGAGGCCGTGCCGGTGCAGGAGCCTTCGCTTACCGTAAGGGTGTAGGTAGTAGTAGTGGTGGGGCTAGCCGTTACCACAGCTGTATTGGTGGCGCTCAGGCCGGTAGCCGGGCTCCAGGAATAAGTAATGTTGGGCGTAAAGCGGTACGCCTCGTTGGCGGCCGTCCAGTTGGTGGCGTTGCGGCCGGCATTAACCAGGCCGCCGCTGCCGTTGGCATTTTCCAGGCCCTGGGTCTTGGTATTACCCGTATTGTTCTGGGTAGTAGTATGCAGCTCAATGAAGTTGGAGCCTTCAAAGAGCACAATCTGCCCGTTCAGTGAGCCATTGCCGGTTATATGCGGCGTATTATAGCGTACTACAAATCGGCGGTTGGGGGCGGTGCCGGTGGTAAAGTAGTTCACCTGCCCAGCCGTATTAGGCAGCCAGTCGCTCCAGGCGAGCGCAATGTAGTTGTCGACTCCGTCACCAGCAAGGGGAATAGGCTGGGCTATATAAGCCGCACTATTGCTGGGCGGAAACTGGATATTGCCATTGGTGGAGATGTTTACGCTGGTGTAGGAAGCCCCATAAAACCAAAAGGTAAACGGCAGCGCCACGTTCATCATCACATCGTCGCCCACCGGCCCATTAATGCCAGCTCCTGTCAGGGGAGCAAAGGCTACAGTACTAGCGGTATAGCCCCCCGAACCTTTGGCATTTACCGGTGCCGACAGCTGCACCGAGCCAGGGCTGCAGTAGGTGGTTGGCCCACTGGCCGTAATAACCGGCGCGGGCGGGGAAGTACATACCTGTCCCCAGGATAACGTACTTGTGAGCAGAAACAGCAAAGCCCAGCTTAATGAGGATTTGCATTCATAGTAGAGTTTCTCCATAAAGCTACTTTTTTACAGAATGAGACAACATTGGCAAATGTAGTATAAATAGCGAAAGTTTTGCTTATGATTAATAATAAATCTGCGAAAAAGATACTTTTATTGCAACTAATTGCCTGTTAGATGATTAATGGCATGTTATTGTGGAGTGCTATAAGATGGCCGGCATTTTTTTGAAAACTAGTCAGTAATATTATTAATATTTTAAGTAGATGTAAGAGGTTAAAGATTGTTATTAATTAAATTTATTAATATTTTAATTTTTATTAATTTAAATAAAAATGAAGAACACCGTGGCAGGTAGGCCTCGTTTGTAGTTCCAGGTGCTTGCGCGGAACGCGTGCCCCAGGCTGGCCGTATCTTCGCCTCATGAGCCACCCTGTTTCCCTTGCCACCCGCATCGACCACACGTTGCTGCGTCCCGATGCCACCGAAGCCCATATAGTACAGCTGTGCGAGGAGGCCCGAGCACATGGCTTTGCAACTGTATGCGTGCCGCCCTGCTACGTGGCCCTGGCGACAGAGAAGCTCGCCGACTCCGGGGTTGGCATCTGTACCGTGGTGGGCTTTCCCCTGGGCTATGCCAGCAGCACCATCAAGTTCAAAGAAGCCGAAGCGGCCCTCTACGACGGCGCCACCGAGCTGGACATGGTCATTAATATCTCGGCGCTGAAATCTGGTAAAGCGGACGCTGTGCAGGCCGAAATCCTGGATTTGGCCGACCTCTGCCACGTGCACCAGGCCCAGCTGAAAGTGATTATCGAGACGGCCCTGCTCAGCTCCGAAGAGATAGTGCTGGCTTGCCAGCTGTGCGTAGCCGGCGAGGCCGATTTTGTGAAAACTTCCACTGGATTTGCCAGTCGGGGGGCCTCCATCGAGGATGTGCGGCTGATGCGCCAGCATTTGCCCGAAACGGTACGCATCAAGGCTGCCGGGGGCATTCGCACCCGCGAAGCAGCCCTGGCTTTGGTTGAAGCCGGAGCCGACCGCATCGGCTCTTCCAATAGTATGGCCCTGATTGCTGAAGAAAATGAACCGACCGCTGCCTAAGATGCTTGTGCCCGCGCTTCTCGCTTTGGCTTCCTGCGCTGGCGCGGGGCCTCAGGGCCCCCGTGCCTCAACCCCGCCGGATACTACTATGGGCAAGAGCACTGCCAGTGCGCCCGCCGCTATGCCGGCCGAAGATGTAAGTAAGTACCGGCCGGTGTTTGCGGCCCCCAAGCCAATGCCAGCTGCTGCCACTACGGCGGCCCCTAAAGCCGTAGCTGCGCCTACCAACCACGTGACGACCCAGGTAGAGCAGCGCCTGCGCGACCAGGCTTTTACCAACCAGAACGTGAAGTATACCCAGGGCTACCGCATCCTGGCTTACCATGGCCTGGAGCGCGAGGAAGTGATGAGCATCCGCCGGGCCGTCATCAGCCGCTACCCGGAAGAAACCGACTACATCGTGTTTAAGTCGCCGGTTTACCGCTTGTACATTGGCGACTACCTTACCAAGCTGGAGGCGGCCCGCGGCCTGGCCCGCGTCCGGCCCCTGGCCCCCAAAGTTTCGCTCGAAGCAACCCAGGTGCTGCTCAATAAGAACCCCTAGCTTGCCTGAATCGCGGATTTTTGGGACGATTTTCCGAGGTGCTACCAGTCGGTTGCAGCCGGAGTAATTCAAGAAAAAGGCAGCCAATGGGCTGCTTTTTTTGGAAATGCCCGACCTTCGTTTACGCAATGCAATAAGCAGGGGGCGGGACCACGCCGCTCACAGCCTTAGGTCAGCGGTGCTGAAATCCGTGGTAAGAATTACAACTGTCTACAAAATCCGTGAAATCCGGTTAATTCGAAGAATCCGTGGTTCAGACAATCAAGCAGCTTGCCGCGCAGTATGCGGCCGACACCGTGGCCCTGCGCCAGCACCTGCACGCACATCCCGAGCTCTCGTTCGAGGAAGTAAACACCGCCGCTTTCGTTACCCGCGAGCTGGAAAGGATGGGCCTGCAGCCCCAGCCCCTGGCCGGTACGGGCGTCGTGGCCCTGATTGAAGGCCAGCCCGGCGGCCCCGCCATTGCCCTGCGCGCCGACATGGACGCCCTGCCGATTCAGGAAGCCAACGAGGTGCCGTACAAGTCGACCCAGCCCGGCGTGATGCATGCCTGCGGGCACGACGTGCACACTTCCTGCCTGCTGGGGGCGGCCCGCATCCTCTGCGAGCTGAAAGACCAGTTTCGGGGCAGCATCAAGCTCATGTTTCAGCCCGGCGAGGAAAAGCTGCCCGGGGGCGCTTCACTCATGATTAAAGAGGGAGTACTACAGAACCCGGCGCCCAAAAGCGTGCTAGGGCAGCACGTGTTTCCCAAGCTGCCGGCCGGGCAGATTGGCCTGCGCCCCGGCCGCTACATGGCCAGCACCGACGAGCTTTACCTCACCGTGCGCGGCAAGGGCGGGCACGGCGCCATGCCCGAGATGAACCTCGACCCGGTGCTGGTGGCGGCGCACATTATCGTGGCCGCCCAGCAGATTGTCAGCCGCCGTGCCAACCCCAAGCTGCCCTCGGTGCTGTCTTTCGGCAAAGTCATTGCCAACGGCGCCACCAACGTTATTCCCAACGAGGTGTACATCGAAGGCACCTTCCGCACCCTCAACGAAGAGTGGCGCGACGAAGCCCACCAGCACCTGCGCCAGCTCTGCGAGGGCCTGGCCGCCAGCATGGGGGCCACGTGCGACCTTGAAATCCGCCGCGGCTACCCCTACCTGGAAAACGACCCCGCCCTGACGGCTCGCGTGCGCGCCGCCGCCGAAGAGTACCTCGGCGCCGAAAACGTGGTGGAGCTCGACCAGTGGATGGCGGCCGAGGACTTTGCTTACTTCTCCCAGGCCGCCTCGGCCTGCTTTTACCGCCTGGGCACCCGAGCCCCCGACGGCCGCTTTGCCTCCTCGGTTCACACGCCTACGTTTGATATCGACGAGCAAGCCCTGACCGTAGGCCCCGGCCTCATGGCCTGGCTGGCCCTGCAGGAGCTGGCGGCGCAGTAGCAGCGACCTGCCGCTTGTTCATCTTTCTTCCTCCGTTGGTCTTATGAAGCTTCGCTATTTCTTGATTGGTTTGCTCAGCCTGCCCGCAGCGGCCCAAACCACGCGCACCGTGCAGGACCTGCAGCTCTGGCCCGAGGCGCAGGCCGAGCTGGCCCTGCCCGGCAGCGACTACCTGCTGCTGGCGGCACGGGGCGAGCGCAGCACCAGCGCAGGCGTGAGCCGGGCCCTGGGCTTCGACGAGCGCCGCCTTACCTTGGGCTACGAGCATTTCTGGAACGAGCGCTGGAGCGGTGGCGCCACGGTACGCTACATCGCCTACGGCGGCAGCCACGACTATGTGTTGCCTGAGCTGCTGCTACGCCACCGCAGCCCCATTGGCCCGCTCACGTTCGGGCAGCGCCTCTCGCTCGAGCGCAGCTTTCCAGTGGAAAGGCTGTCAGGGAGCGGCAAAGCAGAAGGGCAGACCTGGGTGCGCCTGCGCCTGGACCTGGAAAAGCAGTTGCCCCTGGGCCGCATCAGCCTGCGACCGCGCCTCAGCTATGAAGCCGCTACGCACCTGCGCCTGCAAAAGGCCGAAACCGACCCCAACGAGCGGTTCATTCAGTTCACCAGTGCCCGGGTGGAGCTGGGCTGCCAGCTCTTCGAGCAATTCGACCTGACGCCCTGGTTTGCTTACCGCACCAACTACTTCATCACCGAGCCGCAGTACAAAGAAGTGAACGGTGTGCTGGTGCAGACGTCCGGCGGCAAGCTTAATGCGGTAGCGCCTACGCTGGGACTTGAGCTGCGCTATACCTTCCTGAATGGCCGTAAGGGCAGCGAGCGGCAGCAGCTTCCCACCCAGCATTGATGCGGCTGCGCTAAGGTAATTCCGTGAGTGATGCTGGTTATATCCAGGCTTGTGTCAAAATGTCCGTAGCTGATGTCGGGTGTTTTGTGGGTTTAATGTTAATGAAGACGCTTTTCGAGAGTAAGGGCTTAGTGGTGTTCAGGGATTTTTTCTGAAAACTGGACAAAATGTCGCGAAATGGGCGCTGAAGGTCGGTTGGTACAAAATTTATAGAGTGACAGCTGTACCGCGACTGGTACAGCAGTTCATCTACTAACCAAAAACCTTTCTACTACCATGGCTACCTTGTTGTATAACAACCACGCCGCTCTGCGCCCCTCCCGTGCTTTCAACACCATGCTCAGCGAAATGCTGCGCGACACGCTGCCGGCCGGCTCCCAGCCCGCTACCAGCTTCGTGCCCGCTACCGATATTCTGGAATCGGCCCAGGGCTTTGAGCTGCACCTGGCTTTGCCGGGTGTGAAGAAAGAAGCGGTAAAAATTGAATTCCTCGACGGCCAGCTCGTGATTTCGGGTGAGCGCCCCAACCCCAACGCGGCCGCCAAAGAAGCTGCTTCCTCGGCCACTGAAGCCAGCGACAACGACGAGCAGAAAGACAATAAGCCCGTGGTGATGAACCACGAAGCCGAGCAGGCTCCCAAGTTCCGCCGCACCGAAACCAACTTCGGCAGCTTCCAGCGCAGCTTCCGCCTGCCCGATACGGTGAATGTGAAGGCCATTGCCGCCGAGATGAGCGACGGCATCCTACGCGTAACCCTGCCTTTCGACACTGAGAAAGTAACCAAGCAGGTAATTGAAATTCGCTAATGCCTGCGGGCACCGTAAAAAAGGCACCCCGCATGGGTGCCTTTTTTACGGCGCTGGTGCGGTGCCAGCCGGCCAAAGCCAGCGGAGCAGCCGTTGGGAGCAGGGCTGCACGGCGGGCAGCAGCAGCTGCCTTGAGCGCCAATGATACACTTCACTCTTTGCTACTAAAGAGGTTGCCTTATTAATTTCGCCGGTACGCAGCATTGCTGGCCATTGCAAGGCAACCCTTGCATACGAAGTTGAATCTTTGCATCGTTAGGGCGCAACTCTCCGGCCTTTTTTGTGGTTTTTTAGTACATGGAATGGTAGACTATTACATTTTAAATCTCTAACCCTTTCATTTTTATCTTACCCATGCAAGCAAAACAAATGATGCTCGGCCTGCTTGGCTCCGCTATTCTCGGCGGCGGTGTGGCCGTGGGTGGGTACAAGCTGCTGGAGCCGGCTCCTTCGGCTACGCCCCAGACAATGGCTGCCGACCCGCAGGTTCGTTACACGTCGGAAATGCGCAGCAGCACCTACGTGGTGCCCGAAGGCCTCAACTTCGTGGCCGCTGCTGCAGCGGTAACGCCCGCCGTTGTCCACGTAATGACAGAATATGCGGCCCCGGCCGTCGACAATAGCCGCATGCAGATGGACCCCTTTCTGCGGCAGTTCTTTGGCGACCAGTTCGAGCAGTTCCACGGCCAGCGCCCGCAGGGTGGGGGCCAGGGCTCGGGCTCGGGCGTTATCATCGCCGCCAATGGCTACATCGTAACCAATAACCACGTTATCGACAAGGCCTCCAAGATTGAGGTAGTGCTCGACGACAAGCGCAAGTTTGAGGCGGAGCTGGTCGGAACTGACCCCAGCACCGACCTGGCAGTGCTGAAAGTAAAGGCCGATAACCTGCCCTTCGTGAAGTACGGCAACTCCGACGACGTGAAAGTAGGACAGTGGGTGCTGGCCGTGGGCAACCCGTTCAACCTGAACTCCACCGTAACTGCTGGTATTATCTCGGCTAAAGGCCGCAACATCAACATCCTGCGCCGTGAGGATAACATGGGCATTGAGTCCTTTATCCAGACAGATGCTGTAGTAAACCCGGGCAACTCGGGCGGTGCCCTGGTGAACCTGAACGGCGACCTGATTGGCATCAATTCGGCTATTGCCTCGCGCTCGGGAGCTTTCGAAGGCTATGCATTCGCCATCCCCAGCTCCATCGCCAGCAAGGTGGTCGACGACCTGCTGAAGTATAAGGTAGTGCAGCGCGCCCTGCTGGGCGTACAGATTCAGGAGGTAGATGCCAAGCTGGCTTCCGAGAAAAAGCTGAACACCCTGAACGGCGTGTACATTCAGGGCCTGAGCAAAAGCAGCGCGGCTGCCGAGGCGGGCCTGAAAGCCGGCGACATCATCACCGAAATCAACGGCGTAGCCGTGAACACCTCCTCGCAGTTGCAGGAGCAGGTAGCCCGCTTCCGCCCCGGCGACAAGATTAAGGTAACTTATCTGCGCGGCGACAAAGCCAGCACCGTAACCACGACGTTGCGCAATGCCACCGGCACCACGGCCGTCGTGCGCGAGGAGCCGGCTTCAGCTACCATCAAGTACGAGGGCGCTACGCTGTCGCCGGTGCCGGCCCGCGAGCAGAATGCGCTGGGCATTGCCGGCGGCGCCAAAATCTCGGGCATCAAGGGCAGCAGCTTCCGCGAGACGGGCATGGGCGACGGCTTCATCATCACCCGCATCGACAAGAACGTGGTGACCAAGCCCTCGGACGTGAAAACCTACCTCGACGAGGCCAAGAACAACTCCAACGCCCTGGTAGAAGGCGTATATCCGGATGGCCGCAAGGCATACTACCCCATCATGGGAGAGTAGTAGCTGCAAGCGGCTCTCCCAACAAAAAAGCCCCTGCTAAACCAGCAGGGGCTTTTTTGTTGGCTTTCAGCAAGCTCGGCGCCGCAGCGTTCAGGCTGGCGGTGCCTGGCTCCGGGGAGGCATCTGTCAGCTGCGCGCAAAGGACTGAATAAACCTAGGGTTTTTTCCTGCCGTATAGCTGGGCTATAATTACCTCGCCCTTTAACACCGTGTCTGACTTCCCCGCCGGAGCCTTTTCGCTTGACCATCGTCCCGACCTCGGTATACTTATCGGGCGCTGGCTGCGCAACCTGCCCCCGCCGGAGCTGCAGGCTACCTACCGGGTGATGTTGGAGGAAGCCCGAGCCCACAGCAGCTGCCGCTACTGGCTGCTGGACCTACGCCGCCGCCCGGTAACGGAGGTTGACCTGAATGTTTGGATTAGCGAGCAGTTTACGCCCGTCATCGCCACCGACATGGGCGGGGCCCTGTTTACTGCTTTCCTGGTAGGGCCCGACCAGCAGGCTGCCATTGAAAGCGAGCACATGAGCAACTACCTGCGTCAGCTGGCCGACCTGGAGCTGTACCCCAATTTTTTCGACAACGAAGCCGATGCCGTAACCTGGCTGGCCGACCTGCGGGAGCGGGCCGGGGGACGCTAGCAATGGGCCTGAAAGCTTCAGGCAGCTGTTCCCCGCAAGGTGTAGATGGCCAGTGCTGAGAAGAAGCAAAGCCTTCAACTGCCTAAGCAAGCACCGAAATAAATACGGAGTTTTGGGAGAAGTGGGGCCTGGCTGGTCGGGTTGGCGCGGCGCAACTGCGTAACTTTGGGGTCTCCAATTTCCATTGCCAAAATTCCCATGAAATTAGCCATCGAAGAAGCTACCTCAGCAGCTGACATAAGCGTTGAGCACCCGCACGAAGACAAGCACGGCGTTCGCGATGTGCTGCGCCAGCTCGGCATCCAGGCTGAGAACGCGGCTTACAGCACCGGCCTGCACTGGGGCGGTGCTCAGAACGCCAAAACCCGCACCATCCTGGCCCCGGCCGATGGGCAGCGGCTGGCCACCGTGGCCATGGCCACGGCCGAGGACTACGACCAGGTAGTGAAAACCGCCCAGGAAGCGTTTAAAACCTGGCGCCTGATGCCGGCGCCCAAGCGCGGCGAAATCGTGCGCCAGATTGGCAACAAGCTGCGCGAGTACAAGGAGCCCCTGGGCAAGCTGGTGAGCGTGGAGATGGGCAAAATCCTGCAGGAAGGCTACGGCGAAGTGCAGGAGATGATTGACATCTGCGACTTTGCCGTGGGCCTGTCGCGCCAGCTGCACGGCCTCACCATGCACTCGGAGCGCCCGGCGCACCGCATGTATGAGCAGTACCATCCTCTGGGCATTGTGGGCATTATCTCAGCCTTCAACTTCCCCGTGGCCGTGTGGAGCTGGAACGCCATGCTGGCCGCCGTGTGCGGCGACGTGTGCATCTGGAAGCCATCCGAGAAAACCCCGCTCACGGCCGTAGCCGTGCAGCACATCATCCGCGAGGTGCTGGAGGCCAACGAGCTGCCGGAGGGCATCTTCAACCTGGTGATTGGCGAGGCCGAGATTGGCGCCGCCATGGCCGCCGACGGCCGCGTGCCGCTGGTGTCGGCCACGGGCAGCACCCGCATGGGCCGCAAGGTAGGCGAGGTAGTGGGCGCCCGCCTGGGCCGCGCCCTGCTGGAGCTGGGCGGCAACAACGCCATTATCCTCACCAAAAACGCCGACCTCGACATGGCTATGCGCGCCATCGTATTCGGGGCGGTGGGCACGGCCGGGCAGCGCTGCACCACCACGCGCCGCCTCATCATCGAGGACAGCATTTACGAGGAGGTGAAAAACCGCCTGCTGACCATTTACCCCAAGCTGCCCATCGGCCACCCCCTGCAGGAAGGCACGCTGGTAGGCCCACTGATTGACGGCGACGCCGTGAAAGGCTTCTCGGACGCCCTGACCAAGGTGCAGGAAGAAGGCGGCAAGCTGCTCACGGGCGGGCAGGTGCTGAGCGGCGCCGAGTACCACGGCGGCCACTACGTGCAGCCCGCCATTGTGGAAGCCGAAAACCACTACCACATGGTGCAGGAAGAAACCTTCGCGCCCATTCTCTACCTCATCAAGTACAGCGGCGGCGTGGACAATGCCATCGAGCTGCAGAACGGGGTGAAGCAGGGCCTGTCGTCGAGCATCTTCACGCTCAACATGCGCGAAGCCGAAGCCTTCCTGGCCCAGGCCGGCTCCGACTGCGGCATTGCCAACGTGAACATCGGCACCAGCGGCGCCGAAATCGGCGGGGCCTTTGGTGGCGAAAAGGAAACCGGCGGCGGCCGCGAGTCGGGCTCCGACGCGTGGAAAGTGTACATGCGCCGGCAGACCAACACCATCAACTACTCCGACCAGCTGCCGCTGGCTCAGGGCATTAAGTTTGACGTATAGCATTTGCCAGGCTGAGAAGCCAACAAAAATCCCCCGCCTGGAAATGACCGGGCGGGGGATTTTTTATGCGTTGTAGAAATGGATGAGCTACTCCACCTTGATGTCGCCATGACTGCGAAAATACACGCGCTGGCCGGGCACATAGCAGACGTAGTAGAGCCGGTAGAGGGACCCGGCCGGCAGGGAGTTGGGCCCAAAAACTACGTCCTCGTGCGTCGTGGCGTTGATGTCGCCGCGCTGGAGCACGTTGTAGCGGCGGTCGACAATCACGTAAGCTTTCCGGCTACCGGCGGGGGCGGGGTTGTTGCTGCTTACGGAGGTCATGAAAGTGAAACCATCTGCGGCCTCACTGGGGTTGGGGTATACGCTGGAGTACCAGGTGCGGCTTTGCTGCGCTTCATCAAGCGAAAGGTTCAGGCTGGAAAATAAGCCTTTCTCTTTGCTGTTCCAGGGGCCATCGGCTGTCCAGTCGGTGGCATCGCCGGGGCCGGGAATGTTTTGCCGGGTGCGGTACTGAAAGCCGCCATCCGGGCCAAAGTCAATTTCCGGCTCATCTTTCCTGCAGGCACTCAGAAGCAGCGCTGGCAGCATCAGGCCCAGTAGTAGGGAACGTTGGATGAACATATGGTTTGTTAAATTTGGTACGCTAAACAAAGTTAAGTCTGGTGCAGCCTGCAACCCTGGGCGGCAAGCTGCATCCTTGGCTTAACTTCGCTAACCCCCGGCCCCTGGTTCTACACCTTTTTCCTGATTAGTCTGCAATGGAAGCCCTGAGTATTTCCGCCTACGTCGACATCAATGCTCCGCTGGTAGAGCGCTGCCGCCTGAACGACCGGCAGGCGCAAGCTGAAATCTACCGCCGCTACGCCAAGGCCATGTTCAACGCGGCCCTGCGCATCACCGGCGACTATGCCGAGGCCGAAGACGTACTGCAGGAGTCTTTCCTGAGCGCCTTTCGGGAGCTAAGCAGCTACAAAGGCGACTCTTCCTTTGGCGCCTGGCTGAAGCGCATTGTGGTAAACAAAAGCATCAACTGCCTGCGGCAGCGGCGGCTGGCCCTGGTGCCGCTGGGCGAGCAGCACCACGAGGCCCCCGCCGAGGCCAGCGGCCCCAGCAGCGAGGACGAAGCCGAAACCCACTACCGGGCCGACGTGTTGCGCCGCTGCATTCAGGAGCTGCCCGACGGCTACCGCGTGGTGCTGACCCTGTACCTGCTCGAAGGCTACGACCACCTGGAAATTGCCAACATCCTGGGCATTTCCGAGTCCACGTCGAAGTCGCAGTACAGCCGGGCCCGGGCTCGGCTCCGCGAGCTGGCTGCCCAGCAAGGCCTTCGGTAAGTTTTAGGTTTCTGGTTTCGGTTTCTTGTTGGCATTTAAACAAGAAACAAGAAACTAGAAATAAGAAACCAGAGAGAAGCAACCAGTAACTAGAAACCAACTTTTAAATTACTCTTCATCCTACTTCATTCGGCTGCGGCTCCCGTATATCCCCGCAGCCCTTCTGTGAAACCGGAAGAACCGTGCGTTTGCTTATTACCATGACAACTAAGAACAATCATTCGCTGGAAAGCTTCGTGGAGCGGCACCGTGCCGACTTCGACGTGCACGAGCCGCGCCCCGACCTGTGGGCGGCGCTTGAGCAGCAGCTTGATGCGCCTGCCTCTGTTTCTACCCCGCCCGTGCTGCTGGCTTCTGCCGCAGAGGTGGCCCCGGAAGTAAGCCGCCGTGCCGAGCGCGGCACCTGGCTGCAGCGCTACGGCGTGGCCGCCGCCCTGGCCGCCCTGGTCTTTGCGGCCGGGGTAAGCGAAGCCTGGAAGACCAAGCAGGCGACGCCGGAAATAGCCGCTGCCGAAACCGAAAGCACGGGCCGCATTACGACGGGCGAAGATGCCGCGCTCTACCTGGGCGGCGCCCCCCAGGCCCTGACGGCTGCCGCCCGCAGCGACTCCAACAGCATTCAGCTCAGCGCCGCCGTGCGGGGCATGGAAGCCTACTACGCCAGCCAGCTGGCCCGCCGGCAGGAAGAGCTGAGCCAGCTGGGCGGCCCGGCGGCAGCCGGCATGGCCGACGACTACCAGCGCGAGCTGGCCTCGCTCGACTCCAGCTACCGGCAGCTGAAAATAGAGCTGCCCAGCCACCCGCGGCCCGAGGCCGTGCTGATGGCCATGAACCGCAACCTGCAGATTCGCCTCGACATCCTCGACCAGCAATTGCACCTGGGCGCTACCCGCGACAGCGACCCGGCACCGACAAGCGCCTTTGTGCTGGCTGATAGCCGCCGTCAACCCTAATGAGAGACATCACCCGTTTGCTGTGTAGCCGGGCCTGCGGACTGCTTGTGCTGTGCCTGACCGGCTGGCTGGCGCCGGCCGCTACCCGGGCCCAGGAGCTGTGGCTGGCCAGCCCAGGGGTTGCGGTGCAGTACCTGTGGCTCAGCAGCCCCGACGAGCTGCTGCTGGGGCAGGAGCAGAACCCCCAGGTGGGCCAGAACGGCCAGAATGGCCAGCCCGGCGAGGGCAGCGATGCCGCCACTGCCCAAGTGGAGCAGCGCCGCCGCCTGAGCCGCTCGTATGACGTGCCGGGCGCAGGTCGCCCGTTTTCGCTGGATACCCGTTACGGACGGGTGCAGATTCACCCCTGGGGCAAAAAGGAAATCAAGGTGGAGGCCGAGCTGGTGGCCCGGGCGGAAAGCGAAACCGGTGCCCGCCAGCTGCTCGATGCCCTGGGCGTGCAGTGGCTCGACTACGACTGCCGCACTGGCGGCGTAGCCGTGAGTACCTTGTTCGGGCCGGCCCTGCGGGGACGGGCCGGCGGCTGCCGCTACGAGGTAAACTACACCGTGTGGCTGCCGCGCACTACGGCGTTGCGGGTGTACAACAACTTCGGGTCGGTCACCATCAGCGGCGACCTGAAGGGGCCAACCGAGCTGGCTGTTGAATATGGCTCCCTGCGTACCGCCCGCCTGGAAGGCCAGCGCAACCTGGTGCGCATTGGCAATGGCGACTGCCGCATTCCATTTGTGCGCCGCGGCAGCATCGACGCCAGCTATGCCCGCCTGAACCTGGACGAAGGTGAAATCGTGGACCTGCGTAACAACTCGTCGGACGTAGAAATTGGCACCGTGCGCGACCTGACCGTGCACAGCCGCTACGGCGACGTGGCCCTGGGCACGGTGCACAACCTGCGCGGCTCGTCGGGCTACTCGCGCTTCAGCGTGGAAAAGCTTAACGAGGGGCTGGACATGGCCCTGCGCTACTGCCCCGACTTTGTGGTGCGCGACACGGGCCCCAACTTCCGGCAAATCAACCTCGACGGGGGCTTTAGCACCATCCGCCTGGGCTTTGCCGAGGTGCCAGGCTTCCGCTTCGATGTAAGTACCGAGCAAGGCCAGCTGCTGGTCGACCGCAAGCTGGTGCGCGTGCTGGCTGAGGAGAACGGGCCGCAGTCGAGCGACGTGCTGGGGGTGTTTGGCGGGGAGGTGCCGGCACGCAATGCCGGCAACGTGAGCATTAAAGTGCGCTACGGTACGGTGCGGTTTAGCAAGTAGAAACCGGCGCAGAACTTTGGATAATCAGCCTCCTGCAGCACGAGTAGACTACTCCTGCTGCAGAAGGCTGTTTTGTTCCAACGGCGGGCAACAGCTACTGGGCTTGGTGCTACCTTGCCACGTGTTCCGTACTCTGCTTCTGTGCCTGCTGGCCGGCCCCGCGCTGGCCCAAACCATGCCTTCCGTGCCTTCTTCTCCTCAGAAAGCCTACGCCCTGCGCCTGCGGCCCGGCGACGACCTGCGCCAGCAGCTGCTGGCTTTTACCCAGGCCCACGATATCAAGGCCGGGGCTATTGTCACCTGCGTGGGCAGCCTGACGGTGGCCTCGTTGCGGCTGGCCAATCAGGATAAGCCCACCGAGTACCGGGGCCACTTTGAAATTGTGTCGCTGGTGGGCACGCTGTCGACGGCCGGCTCCCACCTGCACCTGGCCATTGCCGACAGCACCGGTCGTACCCTGGGCGGGCACCTGCTCGATGGCTGCCGCATTTATACCACAGCCGAAATTGTGCTGAGCGAGCTGCCTGCCCTGGAGTTCAAGCGCGAAACGGACCCCACGTTCGGCTACAAAGAGCTGACGGTGTATCCGGCCCAGCCCTCGGGGGCAGCTGCCCCGGTAAAGGCGAAAAAGGGCAAGCTCTAGAGCGGTTTCGAAGTCAGTAGATATGTACCGCGAAACTGCACTAAGGAAATGTTTTTTGCTCGTCAGGAAGCAGACGCTATGTCTGTAAAGGAACTGCCGGACCGATAAATGTTAGGCGTGCCTACTATTATTGCCCGAATTTCCTCATCTTTGGCTTTATGACCACCGACACTCCCAAAGCCGCCGCCTTCCGCCAGCAGGTACTCAACCCCATGAAGCTGCGGCTGTTCATGATGCAGAACCTGCCCATGGCCTGGCTGGCCGGGCTGCGCCTGCGGGAGCTGACGACTGAGCACGCCGTGGTGACGGTGCGCTTCAAGCACCTCACCAAAAACCCGTTCAAGAGCATTTACTTCGCCTGCCTGGCCATGGCAGCCGAGCTGGCCAGCGGCATTCAGGCCATGATGCACGTGCAGGCGGGCTCGCCGGCCTCCATGCTGGTAGTGGGAATGGAAGCCGAATTTACCAAAAAGGCGGTGGGCCTCATTGCCTTCAGCTGCCCCGACGGCCCGCGCATTGCCCAGGCCCTGGCCGAAAGCCGGGCTACCGGCGAGGGCCGCACGGTGGTAGCCACCAGCACCGGCGTAGACGAAACCGGCGACGTGGTGGCCGTGTTCCGCATCACCTGGTCGTTTCGGACCAAGCAGAAAGCATAGCAGCAAAGGCTAGCGTCGTAATAGGTACCACCCGGCAAAAGCTGCTAGTAGAAGTAGAAAAATCAGACAGCCCCATTGGCGGATTTTATCGGTACGCTCACCACGTTGCAGATAGGCCTGAGCCTGGGCTTCAGGCAGAAAAAAGCCCCGCCAGGCATTGTCGGGTGTTGAAAGGGCCCAAGTGGTGTTGCAGCTTCGGCAGAAATAGCGGCTTTCAACCCCAGGCCGGCCAGGCAGCTCCCCAGGAGGTAGTACTTGCAGCTGGCCACCGGCACACTTATAAGCAAGCACCTGCTTCAGCATAGCCTCGAATGCCTCGAATTCGCGCTGGGACTCGAAACTAGAGTAGCCTTTATGGAAACAGTCTGTGCACACGGCCTTACTTCTCCTTGCGCTCCTCGGCCAGGCCTTCCTTGGTGAGCACATCCACCAGGCCATCTTCGCTTACTACCACGGCCATTACCGGGTAGGCGGAGCTTTCAACGTAGCGTACGGCCGAGTTGTAGCGGGCGCCGCGGGTGCCGTCGCCGTAGCCAGAGGCCTTGCCGTCGAGGATGACGCCGATGGAGTAGCAGTAGCCGTCGGGGTCGAGCAGCACGGCCCCGTCGATGCTGGTGACGAGGCGGGTGATGAGGGGCGTGAGTGGCACCGGCTCAATGAGGGTGCACTGCAGCTTGAGTCGGTCAGCCTCGGCCAGGGCCTCGGTGCTGATGACGAGCAGGGTGCCGTGCTTCTGCCGGCTGGCTTCGAGTACTACGTCCCAGAGGCGCTCCACTTTGGGCAGGTCGGTGAGGCCGAAAGTGCGGCGCAGGTCGCGGCGGAAGCTGCTGCGGTTGAGGTGGGTGCGGGGCAGGCTGGGCAGGCCGTAGTGAGCCCGCAGCAGCACGTGGCCGCCGTGCATAAACTCCCAGGCGTAGTGCGTCACGAAATTGACCACAAACAGGTCTTCCCGGGCAGGGTCGTACTGGCCCACCTTGCGGCCCAGCGCATACACGTTTTCGCCATCGGCCAGCAGGTGTACGTCGGCCGTCACCATGGCCAGCAGCTTGCGCACGGCGCGGTAGTCGGTAATCTGGGTGGGGCAGGTGAGGGCAAACACCTCCTCGATGTTGGGGTGGCCGCGGCGGGCCAGCAGCATCTTGCCCACGCCCTCGGCGCCCTCGTAGCGCAGGCTGGAGATGGTGTTGAAGGTGGCGTAGAGCTTGGCCGTGGCGGGGTTCAGGCCTAGGGCCTGGGCGGGCGTGTCGAGAAAGGTTTTGCCGGCGGCCCGCAGCACCTCCTCGGTTTCGCGGGGGCGGCTGAGAAAGCCGGCGCCGGGCTCGGGCTCGCTCAGGGCTTTCATGCCTTCCTCGTTGAAGCGGTACATGGCGGCTACCAGCAGCGAAGGCGCCAGGGGGCGTCCGTCGGTGTAGAACCGGTCGGGCCGCAGCGAGGGGTAAAGCTTGAGCGGCTTGCGCTGCACCCGCAGGATGGTAAACACGAAGTGCCCGTGAATCTGCACCGGGAAGCCGGCAATGTGCTGGTGGCGGGCGTCGCGGTCCAGCTCGTCGAGCACTTCCTGCACGGCCGTGCGCACGCCCATGCCTTCGTGCCGCCGCCGAATCATGGCCGGGCTCATGCCGTCGCGCTCCAGGAAGTTCCAGGAGCTGCTGTGCTGGATTTCGCGGCCCCGGGCCACGGCCTCGTTAAACCGCTCGGCGGGCAGGCCGCAGTCTTCCGGCTCCAGGCAGCGGGCGGGCAGGGCGGGGTCGAGGGGCAGGGCCAGCAGCAGCACGAAGGGCTGCAGGTCGTCGTCGAGCGAGTCGAACAGGTCCTGGGCCAGGGCCTGGGCTACCTGCCGGTAGCGCACCTGATGGGGCCAGAGCAGGGTGGGCGAGTAAGTAAGCAGCTGGGGGGCGGAAGTGGGCATGCGCGGGTGAGCAGGGCGAAAACTCTCCTCCTTAGCAACCAAAGGTCGGCGTAGTTAAGGAGGGGCGTTGCCGCGTCATCGGCAACTGGGGTGGTTGTGGGCAGCGGTGCGAAAACAGGAGCCGGCAGAAGTGGTATAACAGGCGCGACGCCTCTTGTTCTTTTGGCGCAGACGCTCATAACCATCCCCGTTTCAGCCGCAGGCTGAAACATCCCCCCTTAGCAAGGAGGGGTGTTGGCGTTCTTGCGGCAGCCCTACAGCTGAAACAAGACGGGCAGCACCATCTTTTGCTTTAAGGGCTTGCCCTTGTAGGTGGCCGGTTCCCACTTGGGCGCCGTGCGAATCAGGCGCAGGGCTTCTTCGTCCAGGCCGGAGCCCATCTTTTTGATGACGCGGGCATCGGTAAGGGTGCCGTCGGCCTGCACCATGAATTCGACCATGACCTTGCCCTGAATCTTGCGGCGGCGGGCCAGGTCGGGATACTTCTGGTTTTTCTCAATCCAGTCGAAAAAGGCCTCGGTGCCACCCACGGGGCGGGTGGGCTTGTCGGGGGCCACTACCGGCGGGGTATCGGGGTTGGCCGAAGCGGCAATGTCGGCAGCGTTGGCGGGGGCGGCGGGCGTGCCTTTGGGGCCCACCGTTACTACTTCCGAGCCCGGCGACATCACAAACGACACGGGCACGACGATGCGCTGCCGCACCACTTTGCCCATGTGCTGCGCGGGCGTCCACTGCGGGCCGCTCTTGATGAGGCGGATGCCTTCGGCGTCGAGCTCCGGCGACAAGGGCTGGTCGGCCTTTACATTGCTGATAGTGCCGGTTTTTTCCACAATAAAGCTAATGGGCACGGTGCCCTGAATGCCTTTCTGCATAGCGGCAGCCGGGTACTTCTGGTGGTTGGCCAGAAACTGGGCGTACTTCTGGGTGCCGCCCAGCGGCACGGCGGGCTTGGATACCGAGTCGTACACGGTGCTGGCGTCGGGCTTGGCTGGCATTTTACGCTTCTGAGCGTGGGCGCCAAAGCTGAGACCCAGCAGGCAGAGCAGGAGGGGCAGCGGAGCTTTCATTACTTTAATGAAGAATAAGGAGTGAGGAATGGAGAGTTTCAGGCGAAGGTAGGCCGACAGGTTGCCGCACCAATGTAACCCTGCCGGATTGCCTGGCAACGGCGTCCGGCTGTGCTTTAAAGATACTATGCCTCCCCAAGCACAGCATAATTCAGCATTTCGGCAAATAGTGCCAAAAAAGGTGCCGGCTTTACCTTCGTCCGAAAATTCTCACTCGTTATTTCTTATTCGCATGGAAAGCCGCGCCCCCGAACCCGTTGGAGCCTACCCCTACACCCGCCGCGTAGGCAACCTGCTGTTTTTGTCCGGCGTGGGGCCGCGGCAGCGTGGGCAGAAAGAAATACCCGGCGTGGAGCTGGCGCCCGATGGCAGCATTCTGAAGTACGACTTCGAAAGCCAGTGCCACGCCGTGTTTCAGAACGTGCGCTACATCCTCGAGGAGGCCGGCGCCGACTGGAACGACCTGGTGGACGTGACCGTGTTCCTGACCAACATGAAGGACGACTTTCCTACCTACAACCGTCTCTACGCCGAGTACTTCGCCACGGCCCAGCCCTGCCGCACCACTTTGGAAATAAACTGCCTGCCCACGCCCATCGCCATCGAGCTAAAGTGCATTGCGCAGGTGAAGTGATGCGGTAATGGGGCACGGAAAACGGAGGGGCTGTTGCCAAAGCGGGCAGGCCTTTTCTGTTTCGGGAAACCTGTTTCGTGCTGTCAATTTCCATGTGAGTAGCAGAGACGGCACTCTTCTGTAGCAAGGCAGCTCACCGGCTATTCCTCCGAAGCCAGACTGGCACAAAAGCCCGTTGGCAGGTTAAAAGCGGATACTCGCTTCTAACCTGCCAACGGGCTTTTGTGCTCTGATACGGCGCCAGGGTGGCTAACGCGCAGGAAGCTGTATCAGAGCTATTGGGTAACGAGCAGCTGCTGGCGGTACAGCTTGCCGCTTGGCGCCGTGAGCAGTACCGTATAGGAGCCGGGGGCTAGCTGAACCGGGACAGGCCAGGTGGGGAAAGAGGCTGGCAGCAGAGTGTGGGCCGTTTCCCGGCCAAGGGCATCGAGCAGGCGCAGCTCGCCCCCGAAGGGCAGCTGCAGCATGCGGCCGGCCGCCACGGGGTTGGGCCAGGCACCCAGCGGAGCGGCGGCCTGGCTGCCGCGCACCCCCGTAGCCGGGCCACTGCCCAGCTTGGCAATGAAGTGCGGGGTGTAGCTGGTGCGGTTGTTGGCCAGGTTAATGGGGCCAAACACGGCGCTGGGCGAATACGTGCCGGTTACGTACACCGGGTTGCCACCGGGGGCTGCAGTCAGGTGCAGGTTGTAGGTGTAGGCGGGTTGGGCGGCGCCGCCGCTGGTTACCCACTGCCAGGCGCCGTTGCTGGCCAGCAGATGCGCTACAAAGGCCGCCCGCCGCGGCGTGCTTACGGTAACGCTGCCGAAAGTTGGGGTGCTGGAGCGCACGGTGGCGGCTACGTAGAGGTTGCCGGCTGCATCAAGCTGCAGGTCTTCGCCGAAGTCTTCCGACGCGCCGCCGCCGCTCACGGCCCACAGCCACTGACCAGAGGGGCTGAGCTTGGCCACATAGATGTCATCGATGCGGAGCAGGAAGTCAGAGTTCAGGGTCAGGCTACCCAGCGTCACGGTCGACTGAAACCCACCGGTGATGTATACATTGCCCTGCGCGTCGCAGGCTGCAGCATTGCAATTGTCAGAGCGCGGGCTGCCCACGGCGTAAGCCCATTCCACAACGCCGGTAGCCGCAGCAAACCGCGCCACCAGGCCGTCGTAGCTGCCGGCTCCGGTCACCATGGTGCTGCCCACCGTGGCGGTGGGCGCCTGCCCTTCTATCATACCGGTAAGAATAACGTTGCCAGCCGGGTCAGTGGCGACACTGGAGGCCACATCGCCGCCCCCGCCGCCGGCGCGCACCGCCCACAGCCACTGACCGGTGCTGCCGTTGAGCTTGCCCACGTACATATCGGCGGTGTTGTTGATGCTAGTGAGGCTGGTGCTGCCCAGCGTGATGCTGCCGCTGAAGCTGCCGGATACGGCCACGTTGTTAGCCGCATCCACCGCCAGGCCCCGGCCACGGATAGTTTCGTGGGTAGAGCCAAACAGGGCGGCACTGCGGGTGGCCCATAGCCAGGTGCGGTTGCTGGGGTCCAGCTTGGCCACAAAGCCGCTGTTGCCACCGGTAGCCGTAATGGTAGGGCTGCTGCCCGCCGTGATGGTGCCGGTGAAGAAGCCACCCACCAGCACGTTGCCGGCATTGTCGATGGCAACGTCGGTGGCATAGCTGGGGAAAAAGGTAGACGCGTTGGGTACGGTTTGCAGCCATTCCCACTGGCCTGCCGGGTTAAGCTTGCCTACATAAGCGCCTGTCACATTGCTGAGGGTAGTGGCACCAAAGGTGCCGCTGCCGTTTATCTGGCCTACCACGTACACATTGCCGGCAGCATCGGCGGCTGTGCCATATACCCGCACGGCGGCAGTGGGCGTAGCCGAATTAACAGCCCAGGCCCAGGCGGGTGCGGCACTCTGCGCCTGGCTGCTGAGGCAAGGCAGCAGCAGAGCGGCCAGCAGGGCCCCGGCAGGGCGGGAAAACAGGGAAGAAAGGCGCTTAATCAAGGACATAGAAAAAGAGGGAAAGAGTGACTTGAATTGTGAGACAAAATTCCCGCCTTCAACTCAGGGCTGCCATACCACCTGATTGGTATTTTGCGCTACGTGCTGGCACGGATAGGCCCACCGGATACAGCCGGCACCCGGCTCGCCGGCAAAGAAGGATTAGGATGAGTCTGGCCTTTTTTAAGCAAATGGGTAGCTCCTGGAATAGCCGCGGGTCGCGGAATGGCATTCCGCGCTGCGATGGCGGAGCCGGGTGCCCGGCAAGCACAGTCCCGAAATAGGACGTTTTAGGGAAGCTCGACCTTAACCAGAACCCGGGTCGGGGCGTAAGCGGAAGAACCTTATTCTTTCGCTTACCTCTATGGCCAAACTCCCAAACCCCGCCCGCACTTCCGGTGCCACCACTTCTTCCTGGTTCGGCACTGCGCCCGCCCTGCCCACCTTTGAGCCCTTGCGTGAAAACACCACCGCCGACGTGGTGATAGTCGGGGCCGGCATCGCCGGCCTCACCACCGCTTACCTACTTAGCAAAAAAGGACGCCAGGTGCTGGTGCTGGAAGATGGAGACATTGCCAGCGGCGAGTCGGGCCGCACCACCGCTCACCTTTCGTACGCCCTCGACGACCGGTACACCACGCTGGAAGGCCTGTTTGGCCAGGAGGGCGCCCGGCTGGCCGGCGAAAGCCACGCGGCCGCTATCGACAAGATTGAGCAGATTGTACTGGAGGAGAAAATCGACTGCGACTTCACCCGCCTCGATGGCTATCTGTTTCTGCCCGCCAACGGCAAGCACAAAGAGCTGACCGAGGAGCTGGACGCCGCCCACCGCGTAGGCTTCACCGATGTGGAGTGGCTGCCCAGCGCCGGCCTCGTCGGCTTCGAAACCGGCGAGTGCCTGCGCTGGCCCAACCAGGGGCAGTTTCACATTCTGAAGTACCTCAGCGGCCTGGCCCAGGCCATTGTGCGGCTGGGCGGCCGCATCTGCACCCACACCCACGTGAGCGAGGTGCATGGGGGCGGTACCGCCCGCGTGGTAACCGAAGACGGTGCCGAGGTGAAAGCCCGGCGCGGCATCGTCATCGCCTCCAACACGCCCTTCAACGACCGGGTGGTGATGCACACCAAGCAGGCACCTTACCGCACCTACGTTATCGGGGCCCGCATTCCCAAGGGCTCGGTGAGCAAGGCATTGTTCTGGGATACGGCCGACCCTTATCACTACGTGCGCACTCAGGAAGTGCAGGCCGGCCCCCGCGGCGGGCAGGTCGACTACGACTTGCTGATTGTGGGCGGCGAAGACCACAAAACCGGGCAGCACGACGACCCGGACGCGCGCCTGCGCTGCCTGGAGGAGTGGGCCCGCGAGCGGTTCCCCAGCATCAAAACCATCGAGTACCGCTGGTCGGGGCAGGTGATGGAGCCCGTCGACTGCCTGGGCTATGCCGGGCGCAACCCCCTCGATTCCGATAATGTGTACATCATCACCGGCGACTCGGGCCACGGCATGACGCACGGCACGCTGGGCCCCATGATTGTGGCCGACCTGATTGAGGGCCGCGAAAACCCCTGGGCCAAGCTCTACGACCCCGGCCGCGTGACCGTGAAGCCCGAAAGCACCAAGGAGTTCCTCATTGAGAATGCGAACGTGGCCATGGAGTACACCGAGCTGCTGACGGGCGGCGATGTGAAGTCGGCCGACGAGATACCGGCCGGGCACGGCGCCGTGCTGCGCCGGGGCCTTACCAAAGTGGCCGTGTACAAAGACGAGCAGGGCGAAACCCACGAGTGCTCGGCCATCTGCCCGCACCTGGGCTGCGTGGTGCACTGGAACGGCCTGGAAAAAAGCTGGGACTGCCCCTGCCACGGCTCCCGCTTCACCGCCCTGGGCGAGCTACTCAGCGGCCCGGCCAATACCGGCCTGGGTGAGGCATAGAGCCTTCTGGGTATAAGCCCAACAGTAAATTCTGCTAACTATTAACTAATAAATAATTGCGGGTGAAAACCCCGCCCAGACCCCTCATGCCTACCCGCAAGACCAAAAAAGAGCCGAATGAGACGGCCTGCCCGCCCCCGCGGGGCATACTTATCGCCATTGGTGGCCACGAAGACAAAACACCCGCCCCCGGCACCGACCCCAATGCCGAATACACCACCGAAAGCATTTTGCAGCGCTTTGTGTCCGAGCTGCGCGGCAAGAAAAACATCCTGATTGTCCCCATTGCCTCGGAGGAGCCGCAGGCAGCTGCCAAAGACTACCTCGACGTGTTCGGTACCATGGAGGTGGGCAAGCTGGAAGTGTTCGACCTGAACGACCGCGCCCAGGGACACGACCCGGAGGCGCTGCGCCAGCTGGAGGAGGCCGACGGCCTGATGTTTACCGGGGGCGACCAGCTGCGCCTCACCGCCCTGCTGGGCGGCACGCCCTGGCTGCGCCGCCTGAAGGAGCGCTACACCACCGACGAAATTGTGATTGCGGGCACTAGCGCCGGGGCTGCGGCCATGAGCACGCCCATGATTTACCAGGGCCGCAACAACCAGGGCATGATGAAAGACGAAATCCACGTCACCACCGGCCTGGAGTTTCTGCACGACGTAGCCATCGACACCCACTTCGTGGCCCGGGGCCGCATCATCCGCATGGCCCAGATTATCTCCACCAACCCCGGCTGCATTGGCCTGGGGCTGGAAGAAGACACGGGCGTGGTGGTTACCAACGGCTGCGAGCTGGAAGTGATTGGCTCCGGCGTGGTAACCATTGTGGATGGGCACGCCTGCACCTACACCAACATCCACGTTATTGAGCCCGGTGACCCCTTCACCATTCGCGATTTGCGGGTGCACATTCTCAGCAACGGCGAGCGGTATACCCTGCCCGTACAAGAAGACTTGCACCGCTAACCAGATTGTATTAAAAGCAGAAAGCCCCGCCTGATTAGTCAGGCGGGGCTTTTTGCTATTGCTGAGTGGGCTTAGTGCGTCAGCACCATGCGGCCGGAAGTGGACTTGCTGGCGGTGGTGAGCTTGTACACGTAGGTGCCGGCGGCCAGCTTGGAGCCATCGAACACTTGTTCGTGCCAGCCGGCAGTCTGCACTTCGCTGGTGAGGGTCTGCACGCGCTGGCCCAGCAGGTTAAACACTTCCAGGCGCACGGCCCCGGCTTCGGGTAGGTTGTAAGTGAGCACGGTCTGGTTCTGGAAAGGGTTGGGAGCAGCGGCAACAACCTCGGTCTGGCTAGCCTGGCTGGTGCCAGCCGTAGCCGTGCCGCGGGCCGCGGTGGGCATGTTCCACTGGTCGTGGGTGCGGGTTACGATAACGGCGAAATCGGCGCGCTTCACGGTTTGGGCCGGGCGGAAGGTGGCGTGCAGCACGGGCTGCAGGTCGTTGGGCCCCTGGGTGATGCTGTAGAAGGCGTTGATGATGTTCATGTCCAGGGCTACCTGCACGTAGCCACGCAGGCTGGCCGGAATCTGGGCTTCGTCGTCGATGGCAATGCGCTGGCCGTTTACCAGCACCGTTACCGGGCCGCTGCTGTTCTGGGCGCGGTTCTGCAGGCCCAGGCTCTGCACCAGGGAGTAAGCCAAGCTGGCGCGGTTCACGGCGGCGTTGGGCGAGAATACGCCGGGGGCTACGGGCAGCATCACGCCGTTTTTGGTCTGGTACCGGTCGCGCAGGGCCGCACCCTGGGCCGTCACCGACTCAGCCAGCAGCCGGTCGCGGGTGCTCACGTCGCCGAACGTTACCGAGCCGTCGAGGGGCAGGTACTGGCGAATGGCCTGGCCCATCATCAGGTAGTCGGCCAGCTGAATGCGGGTCAGGTCGCGGTCGGGGGCGAAGCCCGAGGGCAGGCCATCAACCAGGCGCTTGCTTACGGCCAGCTGAATAGATGCCTCGGCGGGGTGGCCCACTACATCGGCCAGGCCGGTGGAACCAGCTGCTTGGTTCAGGATGATGGCGCCGGAAACGGTTTCCGGGAAAGCCGCACCCTGCAGGCCATCGAGGCGCACCGTCCAGGTGCCGGGCTCCGGCGAGGCTACGGCCACGGCACGGCCGGGGCTGATGGCAAACAGTACCGAGATGCCCGACGCGTAGCGGCGGCCGCTGGGCGAGAACAGCACCAGGTTGACGGGGTTGCCGGTTTCACCGAGCAGGCCGGTCAGCTTGCAGTTTACTTCCAGCGAGGAAGTGCCGCTGGCCACGCTAAAGGTAGTGGAGTTGGTGGCCGTAGTGGCCGGGTTGTAGTTGATGGTGAAGCTTCTGCGCGAGGTGATGGAGTTTACGCTGCTGTTGAAGATGCGGGTAGCGTTGGAGAAGGTGCCGTAGCCGGCGGTGCGGAAGGCGCGGTCCACCGCGGCAAAGGCGTTAACCATGCCGCGGCCTACTTCCCAGGATTCGCGGTTGGGCAGGTTGGTGGCGGTTTCCTCCAGAATGGCTTTCACCTGGTAGGGCGTCAGGGCGGGGTTGGCATCCAGCATCAGGGCCACTACGCCGGCTACGTGGGGCGCCGCCATGGAAGTACCGGTGAGGTGGGTGTAGAAGGGCAGGTGAGCCGGCGACATGCCCGAGTTGATGTCCTGCTGGGTGCTGAGGGCCCCGATGGGGGAAACGGCCCGGGCCGAGATAATGTCGGTGCCGGGCGCCGTCACCGTGGGCTCATCGCGCCAGCTGAAGGTCTGGCCGTCGGCGCTGATGGTGCCGCCCACGCCCTTGCGGCCCCGCGACGACGAGGGCGCCAGCACGCCGGCCTTGTCGGAATTGGCTACCGTGATAACCCAGGGTGCTTTCTTGTACTTGCCGGTGATGGTGCCCGAGCCGGCGCCGGAGTTGCCAGCCGAGAACACCACCACGATGTTGCGGTCGACGCAGCGCTTGGTGGCCATGGTGATGGGGTCGCGGGTGTCTACATCGGTGCTGATGTCGCTGGTCGTACCAAACGAGTTGGTGATAACGCGGATGTTGTAGCGGAACTGGTTGACCAGGGCGTAATCGAAGGCCCCGATAACGTCGAGGATGAACAGGCCGGCGCCGGTGCCGTAGCCGACGATGTCGGCCCCGGGGGCCACGCCGGCGTGCAGGCCATTGGAAGCCGCGCCGGTGCCGCCGGCGATGCCGGCTACGTGGGTGCCGTGGCCGCCGGTCTGGTCGGTGTTGGCTACGTTTTCAACGTATGTGATGGGCAGCATGGCATCCTGGGCGTTCAGGTTGGTAGTGCCCAGCACGTTTTGCTTGAGGTTGGCGCCCAGGCGCAGGTCGGGGTGGGTGCCGTCGATGCCGCTGTCGTTTACCACCAGCCCGATGCCATTGCCGGAAACGGGCAGGCCGCCGTTGCGCATGGTAAAGGCGGGGTTGAGCCGCACGCGCTGAGCCCCGGTGAGAGCCGTGGCGCCGTCGTTGTCCAGGGCCAGGGAGCGGTTCAGGTAGAGCGAAAGCACGCTGGGGTCGGCGGACAGCTGGGCAATCTGGGCGTCGGTGGCCAGCACGCCGGCAATGGGCAGCTCCCGCAGCGTAATGCCCTTGGTAATGCCCACGCTGCTGAGCGCTTGCAGTGCCGCCGCAGAGGGCGCACCCGAGCCCTGGAACGTTACAATAACCTGATGTACGCCGGGCGTAGCAGCCACCGCAGCCTGTAGTTCGGGGTCAATCAAGGCCTGAGCCTTTACCGCCATGGTGCTGCCCATTGTGAGCGCCGCCATAAGTAGTATTCTCTTCATAGCAAGTGGTAAGCTGGGATTGTAAAAAATGGAGGAATTGCTCGCACTTACGAAATGGATTCGCAGGAGGATTGCCGGTTTATTGAAAATTTCATCAAAAAATCAAGTAAACTCAGCATGCATACTTTCTGCGGCCAGTTAGCGAGCTAGCTAAGGGATTGGGAAATTGAAACTTACAGCCAGGGAAAACGACCTTGTTAAAAGGCAATTAATTATCCGGTGCTTCTGTAAATAGTAATAATATTTTTTTGCAACATGCAAGAAAAGGGGGCAAAAGCCTGGCGCCAACCGTTTGTTTTCTCTGGGACTTACGTAAAAGGCCTGTCAAACCAGCCGCGGAGCGGCGCCCCGTTGGTAGCAAACCCTTGACGAGCAAGTGCCGCAAAGCGGCGGCATTCATACCCACGCCAATGAGCCGCCGCTTTGCGGCTTGTGGTATGCCAAAGCAATGCAGCAGGCCCATCTTTGCAGCTCCTGCCATTCGCCCATCTGCATGAACAGCCAGACGCGCCGCCTCCACTACTTCTTCTTCGGCCAGAACTTCTCCGATGGGGTGCGCATCACGCTGTCCATTCTGCTGCCGGCGCTGGTACTGGCGCAGCTGGGGCACTTTGCCGAAGGCCTCACCATTTCCACCGGGGCCCTGTGCCTCAGCATTACCGACATGCCCGGCCCGGTGGGGCACAAGCGCAACGGCATGCTGGCGGCGCTGGGCTTTGTGCTGCTGGCGTCGGTGCTCACCGGCCTGGTAGCCCGGCAGCCGTGGCTGCTGGGGGCCGCCGTGGCGCTGCAGGCATTTGTGTTTACCATGCTGCTGGTGTGGGGCGCCCGTGCTGCGGCTGTGGGTACGGCAGCCCTGCTGGCCATGGTGCTCACGCTGGCCCGGCCCCTGCCTTTGGCCGAGGTGCTGCCCCACGCCCTGCAGCTGGGGCTGGGAGGTGCCTGGTACATGGGCCTGGCCTTGCTGGTGCATCGGGTGCAGCCCTACCGCCCGGCCCAGCAAGCAGTAGGGGAGTGCGTGCACGCCCTGGCTTACTTCCTCGATTTGAAGGCCCGCTTCTACGACCCCAGCACCGACCTGGATGACGACTTCCGCCGCCTCGTGGCCCAGCAGGTAGTGGTAAATGAAAAGCAGGAGGCCGTGCGCGAGCTGCTGTTCCGCACGCGGCAGATTGTGAACGAAAGCACCAGCACCGGCCGCCGCCTGGTGCTCACCTTTGTCGAGACGGTGGACTTGTTTGAGCACGTCACGGCCATCCACTACGACTATGCCCACGTGCGGGCAGTATTCGGCGAGAGCGGCATTCTGCCGGAAGTATCCCGGCTGATTCGTGAGATTGGCGCCGAAATCGACCACCTCGGAGCTGCCATTCAGGCGGGGCGGCCTTATACGCGCCCGTCAGGCAACCTGGGAGCCGGGCTGGCCCAGCTGCAAAGCCACGTGGCCGCCCTCGACGCCGAGCCCAAGGCGGCCGGCCGCACCCGGGTGCTGCGCAAAATCCTGGTAAACCTGCGCGACATCATCAAGCGGGTCGAAAACATCCGGCGCTACTTCGACGAGAGCCTGCTGCCCCAGCGCAACCGCCGCCGCGCCGCCGAGCACGCCCGCTTCGTGGCCCACCAGGACCTGGAGCCGGGGGCCTTCCGCCAAAACCTGACCCGCCACTCGGCCGTGTTCCGGCACGCCGTGCGCATGATGCTGGCCTGCGTGCTGGCGTTTACCCTGGCCGAAACGCTGTGGCAGGGCCGGCACAGCTACTGGATACTGATGACCGTGACCGTCATGCTCAAGCCCGGCTTCAGCCTCACGCGGCAGCGCAACGTGCAGCGCATTGTGGGCACGCTGGCTGGTGGGGCCCTGGGCGCTGCCTTGCTCTGGCTGCTGCCCCAGGCCGAAGGCCGCCTGCTGGTGCTGCTGGGCTGTATGCTGGTGGCCTTCAGTGTGCAGCGTACCTACTATGCGGTGTCGGTGCTGTTTCTCACGGTGTGCGTGCTGGTGCTGTTCAGCTTTCTGGGCCTGGGCTACCTGGGCATTTTCGAGGAGCGGGTTATTGATACTCTTATGGGCTGTGGCATCGCGTTTGCGGCGGGCTACTTCCTGTTTCCACGCTGGGAGTCGGAGCAGCTGCACGACTTCATGGCGGCTGTGCTGAAGGCCAACCTGGCCTACCTGCGGCAGCTGGCCGACCGCCTCGGCGGGCGCCCGCCGGCGCCCACGGCCTACAAGCTGCTGCGCAAAGAGGTGTACGTAGCTTCGGCCAACCTGGCGGCGGCCTTTCAGCGCATGCTGTCGGAGCCCAAGAGCACCCAGCGCCACCCCCGGGAAATCCACGAGTTCGTGGTGCTGAACCACATTCTCACGTCCAACATCGCCTCGCTCACGGCGGCCTTGCCGGAGGTGCCGCGCGCCATTCCGGCGCCGGCCCTGGAAAGCCGCCGGGCCCTGGCCAGCGCCGCCACTGCCCTGCAGAAAAGCCTGGCCCGCCTGCAGCCCCAGGCCCCGGCCCCGCCGGCCGAGCCCCGCTTTCTGGAGCCCACGCCCGCTCTGGCCGCCGCGCCCACCGACAAGCCCCTGCTGGAGCAGCTGGCTTTCCTGCAGAAGGTGAGCACCGACATTGGCAAGGTAACGGAAGCCATTGCCCAGGGCTGAGCAGGCTGGCCCCCACGGCCGGCAAGGCACTGGCCGCGCGGGCGGCCGTTAGAGAATAATTATTCTGAAAATCAGGAGAGTATTCATGTGTGGCGTAAAAATTGCGGCTAAGCGGGAACTATTTTTCTCACACCTAATCTGCTTGCCCATGCGCTACTCTTTACTCTTCCTGTTATCGCTGTTGATGAGCTGCGGCCTGGCTTTGTGTGGCCAACAGCAGGCCCGCGCCACCCACATCCTGGGCGGGCAATTAACCTACGTGAACGTTGGGCCCAATCAGTACGTGGTGACGCTGTCCCTGTACCGCGACTGCTCCGGGGCTGGCCTGCCCGGCAGCATGACCCTGACCGTGCGGCCCTCCACCAGCTGCACCGCCACGCCGGCTCCTGCCTACCCTATGAATGCTGTACCAAATTCTCGATATGTAGGTAGCCAGTACTGTCCGGCCCAACAGCAACAGGCCCAGTGTACCAGCGCTGGTACATTACCTAACTTTGAGTCTGAGCAGTACCGTACAGCTACCATTACCGTATTGCCTGGCCAGTGGACAATGAGCACTGAAATCTGCTGCCGCCCCTATACTGCTAACCTTGTGGGGCAGGGCAACTTCCGCTACGAGGCCCAGCTCAACAACCGCATTGTGGTGAATGGTCAGAACGTGGACATTCAGAACAGCTCGGCTCAATACTCGCTCTTGGACATTCCGGTGCCCTTTGTGTACGTCAACCAGCGCACCACCATCGGCTTCAACACCACCGACCCTAACAATACCCCGCTAGCCCCCGACACCGACTCGCTGGTGTACTCATTGGTTGCCCCTTTGGACCAGTGCAACGTTCCCGTCGTTTATAAGCCCTATCCCAACAATACTATTGCAGTGGTACCGGGCAGCAACCCGCCCTGCTACATTCTGCCTCCAACGAATACGCCTGCCAATTACACCCCCATGCTACCTATGCCCTTATCTTTTAGCACTACCGGAGTCTGTCCCGTGCTGCAAGGGGTTAATAGTGGTCAATTCGTCTTTGATGCAAGCGCGGGTTATTTTACCTTCACCCCCTCCAGCTACGTGAACTCAGCGCCCAGCGCGGGCGACAACAAGTACGTGGTAGTGGGCAAGGTCGATGAGTACCGCCGCCTGCCCGGCTTTGGTAACCGCCGCTTCCTGGTGGGTTCAGTGCGCCGCGAAATCGTGATAATTATTATCAACGGCACCAATAGCGTACCTTCTCCACCCACTGCTTCCTCTACTCCCGGATCGGGCACTACTACCGTTTCAACAGCCGATTCGCTGTTTATCACGATTCAGCCCTGCAACTACTCGCGAGTGCTACTGCGCTTCACTGACCCCGACCCCCAGGACTTACTGACGGTAATCTACACTGGTCAAGGCGACATTAATACTGACATTCTGCAAAGCGGCGACATTGGTAGTTATAGCCTGTCTGGCAATGGTACTGCCCAGCCAAGGATACGCTTCGATTTTCAGCCATCACCAAGTCATGCCGGGCGGGTACTGCGCATTCCTTTTGTTGTTTTGGACAATGCCTGCCCGGTACTGGGCTTCCAAACAAAGGTGCTAGTAGTGCGCATAGCCCAGGCCCGCCGCGACCTGGCCACTATTGCAGTCACGGGCGGCTCGTCGGGCTCCAGCAGCGTCACCACCAACCTGGCCACTGCCTGCCAGGGCGGCTCGCTGATGCTGCACGGCCTGATAAGCCGGCCCGACTCGGTGCGCAACGGGCTGCAGACCTACAGCTACGCCTGGACCGGCGCCGGCATTGTGGGCACTTCCAACACGCGCAGCATCACCGTGGCCCCGCAAGCCACCACCCGCTACCGCCTCAACGTGACCCCCAACAACGGTTTCCAGCAGGGCGTGTGCGGCGATACGGCCTCGGTGCTGATTCAGGTGGCGCCGCAGCCGCCAACGCCCAATATCAGCCGCAGCGGCGCTATGCTGGTAAGCAGCGCCGCCACTGGCAACCAATGGTTTATAAATAACAGCGCCATCAGCGGGGCCACCGGCAACACGCTCACGCCGAGTGTGTCGGGCAGCTACACCGTCGCGGTGCGTACGGGCAGTGGGGCCGTGCAGTGCGAGTCGGGCCGCTCGGCTGCCGTCGCAGTGTCTTCAACCCGGCAGCCGCTGCCCGGTTCCAGCCTGCGCATCGTGCCCAATCCCACCCCCGACGGCCACCTCACTGTGCTGCTCAGCGGCTACCGGCAGGCTACCACGCTCGTCCTGTTCGACGTGCTGGGCCGGCCGGTGCAGTCGGCGGCCATTGCCAGCCCCAACGCCCAAGGCACCTCATTCCCGCTCGACCTGAGCCTGCTTCCAGCCGGCGTGTATGTGCTGCGCGTGAGCACCGCCGGCGGCGTCGATGTTTGCCGCATCGTACGCGAATAACAACCCACACCACACACCACTATTCTTTCAACCAAAAAGCCTGCCCTGTTGGGTAGGCTTTTTTGGTTGAAGGCGGGCACCGTGGCCGGTAAGCACCCACCCGGCAGGGCCCGTTGGTTGAGGTTTTTAGAGCGCCCGCTCAACACCAAAAGGGGCCTGCTACAGGCCGTGGTCGCCGGCAAAGCGAATAAGGGCGGCCACATTGTGGAGCTCCAGCTTGTGCAGAATGTTGCGCCGGTGCGTGCCTATGGTAAACTCGGAAAGGGAAAGACGGGCGGCCATGTCGCGGGTAGAAAGGCCTTCGCAGATAAGGCGGATGATTTCCCGCTCACGCGTCGACAGCCGGTGCAGCTTGAGCAGGGCGCCGGCATCGGGCGAGAGCGACGGTGCCATGGTGCTCGGCAGACGCGGAAAGCTGAGCTGGCCCTGCGCCACGCTTCGGATGGCAGCCAGCAGCTGACTGGCATCGGCGGCCTTTGAGACAAAGCCATGCGCTCCGGCGGCCTGCACGCGCGCCACTACCTCAGTCGTTGAGAGGGTGCTGAACACCAGTACGCGCAAGTCGGGCCAGTCCTGGCGCAGGCGCGGCAGCAGCGTAAAGCCATCGGGTGGGGGCAGGTGCAGGTCGAGCAGCAGCACGTCGGCGGCGGCCGGCACCGGGGGCTGGGGCAGCCAGGCCAGCAGGTCGGCCCCGGAAGCCAGCTGGCCCACCACCTGCAGGTCGGCTTCGCTGTGAAGCAAAGCCGCCAGGCTTTGGGTAAGCATTTGGTGGTCGTCTACAATCAATAGGCGATGGGGCGCGGGCATGAGCGAAAGAGGGGGAGGGAGGGCATGGCGGGAATAAATAGCGGAATAGGATGCAGAGTAGTAAAAGGATATACGGGCCGGAAGCTAGTAGGGGAGCTGCACCACCACGCTGGTGCCCTGGGGCGAGCTATCGATGTGCACCCGGCCCCGCAGGTAGTCGGCGCGGGCGCGGACGCCGCGCAGGCCAATTCCCGAGGCCGCCGACTGCTCGGCAAAGCCGCGGCCGTTGTCTTCCACCAGCACTTCCAGCAGGTCGGGGTGGCGCAGCACTTGCACGTGTACCTCGGTAGCCCCGGCGTGGCGCACGGCATTGTTCAGGAGCTCGGCCGCGATGCGGTAGGCGGCCTGCTGTAGGGGGGAGGGCAGCTCGTCGAGGCCCTGGTCGCAGTACATGCGCACGCTGGGGCTGCCGTGCAGGCTGATGAGGCTGCCCAGCGCGTGCAGCGACTCGCCGAGGCTGTTCTTACCGGGGGTAGCCGGCAGCAGAGCGTGGCTGAAGGTGCGCACGTCGTCGCGCAGGTGGCGCAGCAGCAGCTCGGCCTGCTGGCCGGCGCTGGCGGCAGCCGGGGAGGCGGCCAGGGCCTCGCGCACGGCCGGGCCCTGCCAGGCCAGGTGCAGCGCCGTGAGGTTGGGCCCCAGGGCGTCGTGCAGCTCGCGGGCCAGCTGCTCCCGCTCTTCTTCCTGGGCGGCAATGAGGCGGGCACTTAAGGCGTTACGCTGGCGCAGCTGGCGGATGCGCAGCTGCTCGATGTGGCGCAGGGCATGGCGGAAGCGGCCGGTAAGCAGGGCGCTCAACAGCAGCAGCTCCAGAAACAGGCCCCAGGCGAGGGTGTTGGGGTAGATGGGATTGAAGCTGCTAAACCCCAGGTGGTTTAACCAGAAAATGGCGAAGCCGGTAAAAAAGAAGAAGTAGGTAAGGGCGTAGGAGGCAGCCAGCTGCCGGCGCCGGCGGGTGAGCAGTACCGTAAGCAACGAGCCCCAGCCGTAGGCAAACACCGCCACCAGCAGCAGCTCCCGGGCGGTGTTGAGGGCCTGAACCAGCTCCAGGCTGTGCCGCACGGCCCAGGGAAACAAGCTGGCATAGGCGGCTACAAACCCCACGGCTCCCGCCGCCAGCCAGTTGCCGGCCCGGTGCAGGCGGGGCCAGCCGCTGCCCAGGCTCAGAAACAGCTGCATGATGCGGATGCCCCCCGCCGCGGCCAGTATCATCAGGTTGTACTGGCCGATGGCCCACAGCAGCTGGTACAGTCCGGTGGGCATGAGCATGGCGTCGAGCCCGTCTTCCATCATCAGAAACAGCGTGACGCACAGCACGTAGGCAATGTACCACAGGTGAATCCGGTCGCGCAGGAAGGCGTACAGCACCAGGTTGAACAGGGCGCTGCTGAGGTAGAAGCCCAGCAGCCACACCCAGTGCCGCTCGAAGGGAAAGCCCATCTCCCAGGCCAGGAAGTGCTCCACGGTTTCGATGTAGGTGGGCAGATACAGGCCGCCGGTGTGCACGTCGATGCGCAGGTACAGCAGGGCCGGCTCACCCGGGGCCATGGTAAAGGGCAGGCTTACGGAGCGGGCCGGAAACTGCCGCTCGGCGGCCGGCACCCAGGAGCTTCCCGTGGCCAGCCGGATGAAATTTGGGTCGCCCTGCCGCCGCACGTAGAGCGCGGCGCTATCCACGAAGTTGAAGATGCTCCACACAAAGCGCAGGCGCTGGGCTTCGGTGTTGCGAACAGGCAGCCGCAGCCACACCCGCTCGTGCCGGATGCCCAGGTTCAGGGTCTTGTGCCAGGGGCCGGGCTGGAACCTGCCTTCCTGGTAGCGGGCCTCGGCCTGCTCGGGGCTGGGGGCCACCTCAAAGGGCTCAGTGTAGTAGCGGTAGGCTTCCGAGATGTGCACGCCTTTGGGGTCTTTCAGCAGCAGCGTGTCGCGCAGCTGGCCGGGCGGCTCGGCTCCCATAGCCCGACCAGGCGCCAGCAGTGCGCACGCAGCCAGGCAGAATAACAGTAACCGTAAGGACACAGACAGTTGGTAAGGTAAAAAACAAGGCAGCAGAAAGATGCAATCACGCTGCCTTCTCCTACGGGGGCAGCCGAAAGCGGTTTGCGCCGTCGCTTGACAATGAGCTTTCTGCCTGCTTCAAAGTGAGGCGAAAGGCTAGCTAAAAAGGCCCGCGCTACCAGTAGCGCGGGCCTTTTTAATATTGAAAAAACCTTACTTGCCCGCCTGCCCCTCGGGCTTGAGCGTGCGGCCCAGCCAGTCGAAGAACACGCGCTGCCACACAATGGCGTTCTGGGGCTTCAGAATCCAGTGGCCTTCGTTGGGGAAGTACAGGAAGCGGCTGGGAATGCCTTTCAGCTGGGCCGTGCCGAAGGCTTCCATGCCCTGGCCTTCGGGTACGCGGAAGTCTTTGCCCCCGTGGATGACCAGGATGGGCGTGTCCCAGTTCTTGGCAAACTGCTGGGGGTTGAAGTCGGTGTAGGACTTGTGCAGCGGCATTTTCCAGGGGGCGGCGCCGATGTCGTGCTTGGCAAAGAACATCTCCTCGGTGCTGGGGTACCAGCTGGTGAGGTTGTAAAGGCCGCAGTGCGAGATAAACGTTTTGAAGCGCCCCTGGTGGTTGCCAGCCAGGAAGTACACCGAGTAGCCGCCGTAGGATGCCCCTACGCAGCCGCGCCGGTCCTTGTCGACATACGGCTCTTCCGACACCTTGTCGATGGCCGAGAGGTAGTCGCGGATGGGCTGCCCACCCCAGTCGCCCGAAATAGCGTCGTTCCACTCCCGGCCAAAGCCCGGCAGGCCGCGGCGGTTGGGCGCCACCACGATGTAGCCGTTGGCGGCCATGAGCTGGAAGTTCCAGCGGTAGCTCTGCGTTTGGGTGATGGGCGACTGCGGCCCGCCCTGGCAGTAGAGCAGGGTGGGGTACTTCTTGCCGGGGTCGAAGTCGGGCGGGAAGATGACGAACACCTGCATCTGTTTGCCGTCGGTGGTGGTCACGCGGCGGTCTTCCACGCGGCCCGTCCGCACATTCGATAGCTCCTGCTGATTAATGAATGTCAGCATTTGCCCTTTCCCAGTTTTTAGGTTAATAAGTGCAATATCAGCAAAGGAGGTGAGGCTAGTGGTGTTGGCTACGACTTGGTCTTTCCCTACAAGCTCAAACGAGTTGAAATTCTGCGGTCCCGTCGTAATCTGGCGGATTTTGCCGCCCTTGGCCGGTACCTCAAACAGCTGCTCGGCGCCGGTCACCACGGACGCGAAGTAAATGGTTTTGCCGTCGGCGCTCCAGCGCAGGTTGCCCCCGCTCAGCTCCGAGCCAGCAATGAGGTCCTGCCGCTTTTTGGTGGCGAAGTCGTACACCATAATGGCGTTGCGGTCGCTCTCGAAGCCGGGCGTGGCCATGCTTAGCCAAGCCAGCTGCTTGCCGTCGGGCGAGAACACCGGCTCGGTGTCGTAGCCCATCAGGCCCTCGCTCAGGTTCTGGGTTTTGTTGTTGTGAATGTCGTAGAGGTAGATGTCGGAGTTGGTGCTTTCGGCCTCGGCCTTGCCGGTGAGCTTGCGGCTGGTGTAGGCTATCTGGTAGCCGTCGGGCGAAAAGGCCAGCTGCTCGGCGCCGCCCATGGGCTGCAGGGGCGCGTCGAACTTCTCGCCGGCCATGATGTCCTTGCCGTAGCCCTGGGGCTTGCCGTCGGGGCCGATGGGCTGGAAGAACACGTGGCTGGCCTTGTGGTCGTCCCAGGAGCTCCAGTGCCGGTAGTTCAGGTCGTCGATGATTTTGACATCGGCCTTCGGCAGGTCCGGAAACAGGTCCTTGGCATCCTGCGACACCTTCACGTCCTGGGTGTACAGAATGAAGTTGCCCTTGGGCGCGTACTTCAGGTTGCCCAGGCCCTCGTCGGGAAAGCTGCTGAGCTGCTCCTTGCCCGAGCCGTCGGCGTTTATCACGTAGAGCTGGTCGGTGCCGCTCTCGCCCGATAGGAAGGTGAGCTTGCCGTCGTTGCGCCAGTTCAGGGTATTTTCTGAGCCGGGGGTGCTGGTGAGCTGCTTGGGCGTGCCGCCGGCCACGGGTACCACCCAGATGTCGGCGTTGCCTTTGTTGTCGGCGATGTTGTAGCGGGTCACGGTGTAGGCCACGGTTTTGCCATCGGGCGACACCTGCATCTCGCTGAGGCGGCCCAGCTGCCAGAGCTTTTCAGGGGTGAGGACGTTGGTGGGATTTTGCGCTGCCAGGGCCAGGGGCAGCAGCGCCAGGGCTGCGGGGAGTAGTTTGGTCATGCGTCAGAAAATGTGCCTGCCAAGTTACAGCCGTGCATTTGGTTTAAGGTTGCTGGTTTCTGGTTTATGGGTTTCAGTTGTTGGTTAGAGGCTTCCTGCTCTTGGCATTGGCCGTGGAACAAGCATTTTATTTATCGCAACAAGCAACCAGAAACCAGTCCCTCCCCGGAATTCCACGAAAAAGCCCCGTCAGTCAAACTGGCGGGGCTTTTTTAGGTGGCTTCAGGACCACAGGTAGCGCATAAGCGCAGTGAATTCTTAGCTCTTCTTACGGCCGGAGCCGCCGGGATGTTTCCCGCCGCCGTCATTTTTGTTGACAGTGGCCCAGGCGCGGGCTTCGGCTTCGTCTTTCGATACCCCGCGCTTTTCGTAGCTTTCTTCGATGTGCTCGGCCTGACGCTTTTGCTTGTCGGTGTACTTGGATTTATCTCCCTGTGACATGGCAGTAGGTAGTTGGAAACGTGGAAGGAACGTTGCTTCGGTCAGGAAGCAGCCGGGTGGTTTACGAACGGGCCAGGAGGTAGTTATAGCTGAGCTTGGCAAAGCAAAGCGCGGTGCCGGCTGGCTTCTGCCCTGGCGTGTACTGAATTTTTTGCCCGACAAGGCAGATAAAAGGGCGGCAACTGTTCGCAAGAGGCTATCTTCGCACACGGCTTACGCTGTTCGAATTCCTTATGCGCCACGTCGCCGATATTCCGCATCCTTCCGTCAAAATCACCCTGCTGGCCTGGAATGGCAAGTTCCTGCTCAAGCTGGAGCAGGGCAACCTGGAGCAGACTTATAAGGTGGCCGAGCTGGACCTGAGCACCGGCACCGATGCCGAAGTACGGGAGCTGCTCGACGAGGAGTTTCTGGCAGCGGCCATTGCACGCTTCGCCGCAATGCGGGCCGACTTACAGGCTGCATTCGACCGGCACGAGCTGCGCTGAGTTCTTTTAACTGCAAAAAACATATTATGAATAAGGTTATTCTACTGCTGATGGCCCTGGGCCTGCTCACCAGCCATGCGGCCTCGGCCCAGCTCTACGACGTACGCACCGGCGAAACCAGCTACAACAAGGGCGCCCGCGCTACGCTTAACGTGCAGGTAGACGGCAGCGCCAGCAACGTGCGCGACTACCTGCAGAAGTGGATGAAGGACAGCTACAACGTGAAGTTCAAGAGCGGTGGCGTGATGGGCATGGGCAAAAATGCCGTGCTCGAAGCCAAGGGCGTGCAGGCCAGCACCGTCTCGGGCAAGCTAGTGAACCTCTACGCCACCATCATCGCGCCCTCCGACACGGTATCGGAAGTAGGCCTGTTCGGCGGCTTCGACGACAACACCTTTTTCGATGCCGAGAAGACCCCCAGCGAGCACGCAGCCCTGCGCTCTATGCTGCAGAATTTCGCCAGCGCGGCCCGCACCAAGGCGTACCGCGACATGATTGAGGAGGCCGAGAAAAAGCTGAAGGAAACCGAAAAGGAAAAGAACCGCCTGGAAAAGGAGCGCCTCAGCCTGGCCGCCAACACCGCCGCCAACCTGCTGAAAATCGAGGAGCTGAAGCGCCAGAACGAGCAAAATACCCTGCTCTCGCGGGCCGACTCCACCCAGCTGATTCGCAACGGGCAGCAGCGCGAGCTGGAGCGGGCCCGCCTGCAGCGCCGCCGCGACCGCCTCTCGGCCCTGGACCGTAAAAATTAGCCCTGGGCTCGTTGGAGTCGTACTATTACGCATGCAAAATCCGCTCTCGCCGATTGAAACCCTGCGCCAGCTCAAGGAAATGCTCGATGCGGGCACCATTACCCCCGCCGAGTTCGACACGCTAAAGCAGCAGCTGGTATTTACCAGCCCAACGCCAAGTGCCGCTGCGTCCGACCCGGACGACAACCGTGTTGATATACTACCGCTGCAGCCGGAGGAGGTACCCATTACCGGCCCGGCTGAGTCGTCGCCCATGCCCACGCTAGTCACGGAGCCGGCGGCGCTGTGGCAGAGCGGCCCGGCCGAGGAAACGCCCCCGGTAACCGGACTGCCCCTGGCCGACGAGGAGATGGAAGGGTTTGAAGCCCCCCGGCCCCGTAATCCGCTCAACCTGGTGCTGTCCATAGTCGGGCTGCTGGCCCTGCTCTCGCTGGTGCTCTACCTGTCGTTCAACAACCGCTCCTCGGAACACCTGACCAGCGGCAGCAAAACGGCCGAAGACTCGCTTTCGGCTACGATTGAGGAAGGACCGCAGGCCGAGCGGCGGGAGCAGACCTTGGCGGAGCCCGAAACCGTACGACTGGGGCCAGCTAACCCACCGCCGTCGGTAGCGGTGCCCCGGACTGCGCCCGCCGCTCGCGACTCTGCCGCGTCCACCACAGCTACTGTGGCCGACTCCGTGGCTCATTAGCAGGCAGGGGAGGAGCGCCGGGCCGAAACGCTGACGGGATAGTGGCGTATGCCACAAGGTCTGCCGGGCCGGCTAATGCGGCTCTGCCCTCACCTAAATGCTTACCACTATGCGTTTGCCACGTTTATTTCAGCAGGGCTACACTGTGTTGGCCATTGGCGCGGCCCTATGGCTCAGCAGCTGTAACCACAATCAGAAGAAGGTCGACGACGATGTGCCGGTAGAGGCGGCCGATACCCTGCACACGCCCTCGGCCGTGAAGCAGCAAGGGCTGGCCGATTCCCTGCGCTAGCATTTTGACGTTCTTTTTCTGGGTGTTAACAGCTGTTTCTGCGTAGCTTGGGGCAGCAAAGAAGGTCTTACTGCGGGTTTTCTTATTCAAATTAGCCTTTGATTGTAAGGTTGATTCGTAAACCCGAATACAGGTTTTTGCTTTGCTCTCAGAGGCTTTACATTTGCGCTGTTCCACCCAGCTCCCTGACCTTCTATGGATGCTTATTCTTATGTCGCCAACGCCGACACTGCGGCAATTGAGGCGCTTTATCAGGCTTACCAGCAAAATCCCGAATCGGTGGACTTTGGCTGGCGCAAGTTTTTCGAGGGCTTCGATTTTTCGCAGCAGTTCCCGGAGGAAGGCCAGCCGCTGAACGGCAGTGCCGCCGGGGCCGCTACGCCAGCGACCAACGGGGCCGCCAGCCGGCCCAATGGCAATCAGCCCCAGGACTATGGTGTGCTGAACACCAGCGCTTCTACTAATAATGCCGGCAGCTTTGCTACCGGTAGCGGTGCCCCGGCCGACAAAGAGACGGCTGTGCGCAACCTCATCCATGCGTTTCGCAGCCGCGGCCACCTGCGGGCCAAAACCAACCCGGTGCGGGAGCGCAAAGACCGCAAAGCCCGCCTCGACCTGCAAAACTTCGGCCTGAGCGAGACCGACCTCGATACGACCTTTCGCCAGGGCGAAGAGCTGGGCCTGGGCCAGAATGCCAAGCTGCGCGACATCGTGGCCGCGCTGGAAAAGATTTACACCCGCAGCATCGGCTTCGAGTACAAGTACATCCGCGACCCGCAGGTGCTGGACTGGTTTCAGCAGAAAGTGGAAAAAGACTCGCTGGCCTTCAACCCCGGCGTAGACTATAAGAAGCGCATTCTCAAGAAGCTGAACGAAGCCGTGGTCTTCGAGAACTTCCTGCACACCAAGTTTCTGGGGCAGAAGCGCTTCTCGCTGGAAGGCGGCGAAACGGCCATTCCCGCGCTGGATGCCATTATCAACAAGGGCGCCGAGCTGGGCGTGCAGGAGGTGATGATTGGCATGGCCCACCGCGGCCGCCTCAACGTGCTGGCCAACATCATGGGCAAGACCTACGAGCAGATATTCTCGGAGTTCGAAGGCACGGCCGTGCCCGACCTGACCATGGGCGACGGCGACGTGAAATACCACATGGGCTATAGCTCGGAGGTGGAAGCCGCCGGCGGCCAGAAAGTAAACCTGAAGCTGGCACCCAACCCCTCGCACCTGGAGGCGGTGAACCCCGTGGTGGAAGGCTTCGTGCGGGCCAAGATTGACCACCAGTACGGCGGCGACTACCACCAGATTCTGCCCATCCTCATCCACGGCGACGCCGCCGTGGCCGGGCAGGGCATTGGCTACGAGCTGACGCAGATGTCGCAGCTGGAAGGCTACAAGACCGGGGGTACCGTCCACTTCGTGATTAACAACCAGGTGGGCTTCACAACCGACTTTGAGGACGCCCGCTCGTCGATTTACTCCACCGACCTGGCCAAAATCATTGATGCCCCTGTGCTGCACGTGAACGGCGACGACCCCGAAGCCGTGGTGTTTGCCGTGCAGCTGGCCACCGAGTACCGCCAGCAGTTCCACGCCGACATCTTCATCGACATGGTGTGCTACCGCCGCCACGGCCACAACGAGTCGGACGAGCCCAAGTTCACCCAGCCCACGCTGTACAACGTCATTTCCCGCCACCCCAACCCCCGGGAGGTGTACAACGCCATGCTGGTGCAGCGCGGCGACGTAGATGCCGAGCTGGCCAGCCAGATGGACAAGGAGTTCCGCGACACCCTGCAGGCCCGCCTCGACATGGTGAAGCAGAAACCGCTGCCCTACAACTACCAGGCCCTGGAAAACGAGTGGCGCAGCCTGCGCCGCTCCAAGCCCGAGGACTTCGACCAGTCGCCGGAAACCGGCATCAGCGAAGACACGGTGCAGAAAGTGGCCAAGGCCTTGACTACCATTCCCGAAGGCTTCAAGCCCATCAAGCAGATTGATAACCTGCTGAAGGAGCGCCGCAAGATGTTCTACGACACCCGCGTGCTGAACTGGGCCGCCGGCGAGCTGCTGGCCTATGGCTCGTTGCTGGCCGAAAACCACATTGTGCGCGTAAGCGGGCAGGACGTGCAGCGTGGCACCTTCTCGCACCGCCACGCCGTATTGCACGACGCCGAAACTTCGGCGCCCTACACCTCGCTCAACCACCTGGAGGGCGAGCAGGAAAACCTCAGCATCTACAACTCCCTGCTAAGCGAGTACGCCGTGCTGGGCTTTGAATTCGGCTACGCCATGGCCAACCCCACGGCCCTGGTGGTGTGGGAAGCCCAGTTCGGCGACTTCGCCAACGGCGCCCAGACCATGATTGACCAGTTCATCGTGAGCTCCGAAAGCAAGTGGCAGCGCATGAACGGCGTGGTGATGCTGCTGCCCCACGGCTACGAGGGCCAGGGCCCGGAGCACTCCAACGCCCGCCCCGAGCGGTTCCTGCAGCTTTCGGCCGAGCACAACATCATCGTGGCCAACATGACCACGCCGGCCAACTTCTTCCACGCCCTGCGCCGGCAGCTCACCTGGAGCTTCCGCAAGCCCCTGGTGGTGATGTCGCCCAAGAGCATGCTGCGCCACCCGCTGTGCGTGTCGCCCCTGGAGGAGTTCACCTCCGGCAGCTTCCGCGAAGTGCTGGGCGACACCTACGCCGAAGCCAAGAAAGTGAAGCGCGTGCTGCTGTGCTCGGGCAAGGTGTACTTCGACCTGCTGGAAGAGCAGCGCACCTCGGGCCGTACCGATGTGGCCATTGTGCGCCTGGAGCAGCTGCACCCCTTCCCTAAAAAGCAGCTCGACGCCGAGCTGGCCAAGTACCCCAAGGCCAAGCTGTACTGGGTGCAGGAAGAGCCTGAGAACATGGGCTACTGGAACTACATGCTGCGCTACCTGCGCCGCGAGCTGGAAGATGTTATTGCCCGCAAGCCCTCGGCTTCGCCAGCTACGGGCTACAACAAAATCCACATCAAGGAGCAGAAAGACCTGGTGGGCCGCGCCTTCGACAAGCCCCGGGAAGCCGTGGCCGACGACAACATCAAGGAAACCGTGGCTACGGCCAAGGCCAGCGACTAGCTGCTGTTCCGCTAAAATCAAATCCTGCCGCCCGGTGCCCGGCCGCGTGGCCCCAACCTTACCTTTATTCTTTTCTCGCCCACCCCACTTTGTATGGCCCTGGAAATTAAAATCCCCGCCGTTGGCGAATCCATCACCGAAGTCACCATTGCCAAATGGCTTAAGAAAGACGGCGAGGCCGTGAAGCGCGACGAGGTTATCGCCGAGCTGGAGTCGGACAAGGCTACTTTCGAGCTGCCCGCCGAAGCCGACGGCACGCTGAAAATCCGCGTGGCCGAAGGTGAAACCATTGGCATCGGAACGGTAATCGCCGACCTGGACGGTGCCGCCGGGGCTTCGGCTGCCCCCGCTGCATCGCCGGCAGCAGCGCCCGCTGCCTCCTCAGACGACCCCATCGCCAAGGGCGAGTCTACGCCCGAAGCCAGCAACCAGTCGGGCTACGGCGGCGAGCCGGCCGGCAATGCCAGCAGCAACCCCGATACGCCCGGTGCGCCGGTGGCCAGCGGTGCTGCTTCGGGCAGCGCGGGCGGTGGCTCCATTGAGATGAAAATTCCCGCCGTAGGCGAGTCCATCACCGAGGTGACGGTGGCCAAGTGGCTAAAGGAAGACGGCGCCCAGGTAAGCCGCGACGAGGTGATTGCCGAGCTGGAGTCGGACAAGGCCACCTTTGAGCTGCCCGCCGAAGGTAGCGGCACCCTGCGACACGCCGTGAAGGAAGGTGAAACCATCACCATCGGCGCCCTGATTGCGCGCATTGAAGGCGGGGTAAGCGGTGGAGGTGCTCCGGCCGCTCCGCAAGCCGCCCCGGCGCCGGCAGCGGCTACGCCGGCCATGGCTCAGCCTTCGGCTGGCGGTGCCAGCACCTATGCTACCGGCGTGCCCTCGCCCGCGGCAGGCAAGATTCTGGAAGAAAAAGGCATCAAGCCCGGCGACGTGAGCGGCACCGGCCGCGACGGCCGCATCACCAAGGAAGACGCGCAAAACGCCCAGGCCAAGCCGGCTGCAGCTCCGGCTCCGCAGGCTGCACCTGCCGCGGCTGCCGCCCAGGCACCAAGCGCCAACAACCAGGCACCAACTGCCGGCAGCCGCAACCAGCGCCGCGAGCGCATGAGCAACCTGCGCAAGACGGTGGCCCGCCGCCTGGTGAGCGTGAAAAACGAGACGGCCATGCTCACCACCTTCAACGAGGTGAACATGCAGCCCATCATGGACCTGCGCGCCAAGTTCAAGGACCGGTTCAAGGAAAAGAACGGGGTGAACCTGGGCTTTATGTCCTTCTTCACCAAAGCCGTGTGCGTGGCCCTGCAGGAGTGGCCGGCCGTGAATGCCCAGATTGACAACGGTGAAATCGTGTACTCTGATTTCTGCGACATCAGCATCGCCGTGTCGGCCCCCAAAGGGCTGGTGGTGCCGGTGATTCGCAACGCCGAGCAGCTGTCGTTCGAGGGCATCGAGAAGGAAGTGGTGCGCCTGGCCACGCTGGCCCGCGACAACAAGCTCACCATCGAGCAGATGACCGGCGGCACGTTCACCATCACCAACGGCGGCATCTTCGGCTCCATGATGAGCACGCCCATCATCAATGCCCCGCAGTCGGCCATCCTGGGCATGCACAACATCGTGCAGCGCCCCGTGGCTGAGAACGGGCAGGTAGTGATTCGTCCCATGATGTACCTGGCCCTGAGCTACGACCACCGCATCATCGACGGCCGTGAGTCGGTGAGCTTCCTGGTGCGCGTGAAGGAGCTGCTCGAAGACCCCACTCGCCTGCTGCTGGGCGTGTAAGCGCTACAAGAAATAACAGCAACAAAAAACCGGCCTCTGGTAAACAGGGGCCGGTTTTTTGTTGCTTGCTACTGCCAGCTAATGTCATTAAAACTAACTTAAAAGGCCCTGGTAAAGTAGAGCTTGTAAACCTGTGTTTACCACTTTTTAATTTGTATGGATACCCAAACTTTACTGCACTGGCTGTATGTAGGCGCCATGATTGGTGGCGCGCTGTTGTTCTGGACCTGGAGCCGCAACCCCAAAGGCGTGCCGCAGTACGAGTACAGCATCGCCATGATGATTCCCATCTGGTCGGCGCTGGCATACATGGGCATGGCACTGGGCCAGGGCAAAACCGAAGTAGCCGGGCAGGTAACGCACTACGCCCGCTACGCCGACTGGGTAGTAAGCACCCCGCTGCTGCTGCTGGCACTGGCTTTCACGGCCATGTTCTACGTAGCCAAGGAGGAGCGCAGCAAAACCCTGCTCTTCGGCCTGGTGGCGGCCGATGTGGTGATGATAGTCTGCGGCCTGTTTGCCGACCTCTCGGAGTCGAGCACCGCCCGCCTGATGTGGTTTATGTGTGGTGTGGGAGCCTTCCTGGGCGTGCTGTACCTGGTGTGGGGCCCGCTGCGCCGCATCGCCAACGGCAGCGACCCCGAGCTGGGCGCCATCTACTTTAAGCTGGTGAGCTTTCTCACCATTCTCTGGATTAGCTACCCCACCATCTGGGCGCTGGGTCCGTCGGGGCTGCACTTGTTTGGGCAGACCACCGAAACGCTGCTGTTTGTGGTGGTGCCGTTCTTTTCCAAGGTGGGCTTCAGCATTCTGGACTTGTATTTCCTGCGCGACCTGGCGCCGCGCAAGCCGGCCTACCACCACGCCAAGGCCTGAGCCTGGGGAGTACTACATCAACACCCGCCGGGGCTTGCGCCGACGGGTGTTTTGGTTTTAAGGACTTGCGCTCCGCTGCCAATGATTTGCTCAACCTGGCTCCCGGGCTTGCGTTAACAGGTGCTCATTCCTTTCACCTTATGAAAACAGAAACTTCCCCCAAATACCGCCCCGCCAAATTCTGGCCTGCCCTGGGCTTTGCTACCCTGGCCGGCATGCGCAGCATGTCGGCACCCGCCCTGCTCACGCATCATTTGTCGAACAAGCCTTCGTGGTTTCTGCTCAACTCGCCGCTGCAAGTGCTGCAAAAGCCCTGGGTAGCCACGGGCCTGAAGCTGGTGGCGGCCGGCGAGATGGTAGCCGACAAAATGCCGGGCATGCCCGACCGCACCGCCCCGCCCGTGCTGCTGGGCCGCCTGCTGTCGGGCGCGCTGGTGGGGGCAGCCTGGTATAAGTCGCGCGCGGGCAGCGCCCTGGCCGGCGGCCTGGTGGGCGGCCTGGGCGCCGTAGCCGCTACCTTCCTCAGCCTTGCCCTGCGTAAGGAAATCAGCGCGCAATCGGGGGCCGATATGGCTGCCGTGGGCGTGGGCGAAGACGCCGTCGTGCTGGGCGGCGGAGCGGCCCTGCTCAAGGCAGTGGGGTAGCCGGCGGGCCCGAGCCGGGCTTCACTTTGAGCTCAGCTCAGCGTCCGAAACCGAGGCGTACCCGGCCGGACTGGCCCGGTTCGGCCGCCGGCCGCCCAGCACCACCAGCATCACGGCTACTACGATGAGTACCGCGCCGCTGCCCATCTGCAGGTTGAGGGCCTCACCGCCGAAGGCCCAGCCCAGCAGCACGGCCACGGCCGGGTTCACGAAGGCGTAGGTGCCGGCCAGGGCGGGCTCTACCACCCGCAGCAGCCAGATGTAAGCCGAAAATGCCACCCAGGAGCCGAAGGTAACCAGGTACACGAAGGCGCCCCAGGCCTTGGGCGAAATGGCCGAGACGTTGACCTGGGTGGCTTCGCCGTGCAACAGGCCGGCAATGCCGAGAAACACCCCGCCGCACAGCATCTGCATGCCCACCCCGACGAAGGGCGAGCCGCTGGTGGGGTTTTTCTTGGAGTACAGCGAGCCCACCGACCACATAAAGGCGGCCATGAGCACCAGGCCCACGCCCAGCAGGTGGTGGCCGGGGTAAAGCACCGCCGTGGCCGTGCGGTTGCTGGCCAGCAGGTACATGCCCACCATGCCCAGCACCAGCCCCCCGGTGACCTTGGCTGTGGGCCGCGGCGTGATGCCGCTGGCCCAGCCCATCAGCGCCAGAAACATGGGCACCGAGGCCACCATCAGCGCGGCCAGCCCCGAAGGAATGTACTGCTGCGAAAACGTGGTGCCGCCGTTGCCAAACAAGAGCAGGCAGAAGCCCACCACCGAGGCCCGGAACCAGTCCTGCCGGCTGGGGGCAGGCGAGCCGCTGAAGCGCATCACGGCATACTGCACGCCGCCCGCCAGCAGGTAGCGCACCGAGGAAAGCAGCAGCGGCGGCCATGCTGTGAGTGCCACTTTCGTGGCCAGATAGGTGGAACCCCAGATAAGGTAAAGGGAAAGCAAAGCCGCCGCCACCAGGAAACGGGAGGGCGCGGCCGGCGCAACAGGTAAAGACATTGTAGGCGGGAAAAGCCGGTAAGCTGACAACGGCAGCCTTATACGGGCCGGCAAAGGTACCGGACGTCGCCGGGGCCGGCGGGCCGGCCAGACCTCAGCATACCTTCTGCGCCATCTCTGCGGTGAAAAAGCATCAGGGCGCGTTCCCTGTTACCTTTGCCCCGCTTCATCAACTGCTTCCCATGAATCAATACGACGTTACCGTTATCGGCTCCGGTCCCGGGGGCTACGTGGCCGCCATCCGCTGCTCGCAGCTGGGCTTCAAAACCGCGCTTATCGAGAAATACCCCACCCTGGGCGGCACCTGCCTTAATGTGGGCTGCATCCCCAGCAAGGCCCTGCTCGACAGCACCGAGCACTACCACAACGCCCACACCACCTTCAAAGAGCACGGCATTGAGCTGGAAAACCTCCAGATTAACATGAACCAGCTCATCGACCGCAAAAACGGCGTGGTGAAGGCCAACACCGACGGCATTCAGTTCCTGATGAAGAAGAACAAGATTGACGTGCTGCGCGGCGTCGGCTCGTTCGTCGACAAAAACCACATCAGCATCGCGCCTACCGAGGGCGGCGAGGCCCAGCAGATTGAAACCAAGTACACCATCATCGCCACCGGCTCCAAGCCCACGGTGCTGCCCTTCATCGCCCAGGATAAGGAGCGCATCATCACCAGCACCGAGGCGCTGAACATTCGCGAAGTGCCTAAGCACATGATGGTGATTGGCGGCGGCGTCATCGGCCTGGAAATGGCTTCGGTGTATGCCCGCCTCGGCGCCAAGGTCACCATCATCGAGTACACCGACAGCATCATCCCGACCATGGACCTGGCCCTGGGCAAGGAGCTGAAGCGCATCCTGGGCAAAATCGGCATTCAGTTTCAGCTCAGCCACAAGGTGACCGGCGCCACCCGCGAGGGCGACACCGTGACCGTGACGGCCACCAACCCGAAAGGCGAGGAGGTGAAGTTTGAGGGCGACTACTGCCTGGTGGCCGTGGGCCGCGCCCCCTACACCGAGGGCCTGAACCTGGCCGCTGCCGGCGTGGAGATGGAAGAGCGGGGCCGCATCAAGGTAGATGCCCACCTGCAAACCAGCGTGCCCGGCATCTACGCCATCGGCGACGTGGTTAAGGGCGCCATGCTGGCCCACAAGGCCGAAGAGGAAGGCGTGTTCGTGGCCGAAACCCTGGCCGGGCAAAAGCCTCACATCAACTACCTGCTGATTCCAGGCGTGGTGTACACCTGGCCCGAAGTGGCCGGCGTGGGCTTCACCGAAGAGCAGCTCAAGCAGGAAGGCCGCGCCTATAAAACCGGCTCCTTCCCCTTCCGTGCCTCCGGCCGCGCCCGCGCCAGCATGGACCTCGACGGCTTCGTGAAGGTGCTGGCCGACAAGCAGACCGACGAAATCCTGGGCGTGCACATGATAGGCCCGCGCATCGCCGACCTCATTGCTGAGGCCGTAACGGCCATGGAGTTCCGCGCCTCCGCCGAGGACGTGGCCCGCATGAGCCACGCGCATCCGACGTATGCCGAGGCCATGAAGGAGGCTTGTTTAGCAGCTACGGAGAACCGGGCGATTCATATGTGATTTTGGTTGTCACATCAAGAGCAGCGACCGGAGTTAGGCTAACTTCGGTCGCTTTTTCTTTATACCTACCCTAATTATCGGCAAGTGCCGTTCGGAAGCTGCCGGTTCTGGATATCACCTCACGCCCCTAGTCCCTGGCCGCTACCAGTACTGCAATGGGCACTTGGTTTGGATGGGGCGTTGATACACATCTTGTTGCTATATGACGCTTGCCAATTATCTGCGCTATTGGGCAATCGGTGCGGCCAGCGGTTGTCGCATAAAAAAGCTGCTGACACTGGTGCTGTTGGGTCTAGTTGGAGGTGCGCCGCAAGCGACTGCCCAGCAGGCGCGGCTCAGTGGCCCCACGCCGCACCGGGCGGTCCGGCCGGTGGTCATTCTCAGCCGGCCTGTCGCCTACGACACGGTCAGCACCGTGCAACTCGGCTTGGATAGTCTGGGGTTGGCGCAGGTGCTGCAGTCCCGCGCCCGCGTTTTGCTCATACACAACGGACACCTTCTACTTTGCCGGCACTCGACCACCGATACGGTTTGGACGCGCATCCGGGTGCCGCAACGACGCTTGTGGGACCAGGAGCCGGTTTATGTAAACGAATGGGAACTGGAGGGCTTTCGTAGCGGCTACTATTCCCCACACAACCGCGACGATTTTGCGCTGCTGGACACCTGTAATATGGACCGCAAGGGAATGCCGGAGGTGTTGCTAACCTGCTGGAGCGTCGAGAGGAACAAATCAAGCATTAACACCAAGATAATCCACCTGCTGGACGTCAGCCAAGCTCCCCGGCTGCTGTTAACCGCGCTGATTCAGATAGATTACGGAGTGCATTTCACTAATCGGCCCGTGCGATTTGGCCAGGAGCTGCGCATCGGGGTAAGTAGCGGCGACCAGAAGCTGACGCCGCTGGTGTCGGGCCGCTATCAATACCGCGATGGCCGTTTGGTCTGGGTGGGGAAGTAGCCCAGGCGCTGCCGAAACAAAAGCGCCTGCAGTTCCCAAAGCTTCCGCCGCTTTTGCCTGTATATTCGGACCATGACCAAGCACGACCATATACTGCACTGGAAAGAAACAGCTGAGGGTGATTGGCTGGCCGCGCAGGACCTGTTTCAAACCAGGCGGTATTTGCAGTGCCTGTTTCTGGCTCATCTCACTATTGAAAAGCTCAGCAAAGCGCATTGGGTGAAAGACAACGTGGACGACTACCCGCCGCGCATTCACAACCTGGCGCGGGTGCTGGCTGCGACCGCCGTCGTACTCACTCCCGACCAGGAGGTGCTAATCGCCGAGTTGAACAGATTTCAGATGGATGGGCGTTATCCTGATTATCAACGTATGGTATACGGCGTTGCCACCGAGTCCTATACCCGGCAACTCCTGGACGATACCAAACTTTTCCGCCTATGTTTACTCAGCACACTGCCTTAAATCTGGTGCAGCATTTTGCCGCCGAATTGGAGCAACTGGGCTTGCGGCTGCAAAAAGTTATTGTTTTTGGTTCGTATGCCCGCAATGAGCAAAGGGAAGAGTCGGATATTGACGTGGCCCTTGTGAGTGAAGATTTTACCGGCGCCGGGCCGATTGACGTGCGGCCAATGGCTCACCTGCTGGCCCGGGCTCCGTTCTTCTACATCGAGCCCCATACCTTCTCGCCCAAGCAGTTTATCGACTGGAACCCCTTCGTGCAGGAAATCAAGCGCACCGGCATCGTGGTGGGCGAGTGGGAGCCGGCCGCCACAGAGAACCGGGCCATTCACCCGTAACCTGCCCTTGCAGCCGCAACGCCAAGTAGTGGGGGCTTCCCTAACTTCCGCTGCTTTTTATACGCTGATTTCCTGTCTGATGAATACTGTATTCGCAATGGCTTGTTTGCGCGTGCTTCTTTTCCTGCTTTTGTTTCTTTGCATAAGCAAGGTGCAGGCCCAACAGCAACAGCAGGCATCTGTGGTGCTGCCAGTACAGGATTTGCCCTTTGAACGGCTGACATCGCGACAAATCTGGAATAACCCACGGGAGCGGCACCAGGCACAAGCTTCTGCTAAACGGTTCGTTTCATTTAGTGGCGAAACAGACTCTACCCAGTATGGGGCAAGGTGGAAACAAGCAAAGCCTGCCTTATTGTACCGGAAAAATCGGCTTGATTCGGTATGGACGGTTATCAACCTGGTCTTGCCAGACTATGCCAGTCACGAGGTCCGAGGGCCATTAAAATGGGAAGTAGAAGGGTACCGGAAGATGGATATTTTTAAGCTAGACACCGCTAATCTAGACCATCAGGGAGAGCCGGAAGTGCTATTGCACGTTATAATGGATTGTTGCGGCAGCACGTCGCATACAGAGTGGGCTGCCGTCAACCTTATCGATGTTAACGGGGTGCCGAAATTATTAATGAGTGCCCTCATCGAAACGCGCGACGTTGGGTACTCGTCGGATGAAGGCTTTTCAATTCACTATGAGCAGCGAGATGTGAAGTTAATGGCCGAGGTAGTGGTGAGCAGGATAAAAACCAATCGATACGGTTGGAAGAGTTTGCTTACGCTTCTAAAATCCGGGCGCTACCAATACCGGAATGGCCACTTGGTTTGGGTGGGGAAGTAACGCTGACGAAGCCACGATGCCAGGCAGCGGAAGCTGCTATAGCTTCCGCTGCTTTTTGCTTTACCTCTCCTGCTGGCACGCGTCTGCGACGTGCGCCAGCGGCCGGTTCAGAAATATGGATAGCTCGGCCGGCACTGCGGCAACAGCCGCTCTACTTCAGCACGTCTTTCAGGCTTTTAAGGCGGAACTGCTGGCCGGCTTCGATAAATTCCTTGATGATGGCGGCGTGGCCGGAGCCGACCAGCACGAGGGCTTTGCTGTCCTGAGGCGTCATGGTTTTTTGCACCAGGGAGTACATGTACAGGTTGCGCCGATACCATTCCGACACGAGGAAAGGGCCGGCAAAATTGTCGGGGTTGCCAGCCTGGTTGAGAATGTCGAGATAGAGCCCTTTGTTGGCAGTCAGGTTGGCGGGCATGTTGGCATCCAGCAGCAGCTGCGTGAGCGAGTAGGTAGCTAGTTTTTGGTTTTCGCGGGTTTCAATGTTTTTTGTAACATCCTGCACGCGTTGCATCAGGGCAGTTTGCTTGGCCGTCTGCATGGCCTTCATCACGCTGTCGAAATTCAGGGCGACTTTGGGGTAGTCAAAGGCATAGATTCGGGTAAGCTTAGCTTTTTTGCCCGCCCGAAAGGCCAGCTGAATAATTTCGTTTTTCAGGTAGTAGCTCCGGCTGCTCAGCTTAGGATACGTAGTGCTGACGTACTGCTCGTAGTTGCCGCCGAGGTAAGCTTTGTACAGCTCATCCAGCTCCTTTTGGTTTTCCCAGTCCCATTCCACAAATATTTTATCGGGGTGGAAGACGCTGATTTTTTGGGTGATGTTTTCCAGTTCGGCCTGCACCTTGGGGGTCATCACATCGAAGGTCTTGGTTTTGACAAGGTCGGCGCCCGGGTTGTGATAGTGGAAGGTGCCCAGCAGCAGGATTTCGCCGGGTTTGCTCTGGGCAGCAGCCTGGGCAACGAGCCCAAAAGACAGCAGCAAACAGAAAAGATGTTTCATAGCAGCAGAAGTGAGAATGGATGTTTAACGCCGCCAAAGCTACGCGCCCGGGCCCTGCCACCGCCTAATGGTCGTAGCTCGCTACGCGCGTGATTTTCCAGCTGCCGCCCTGCTGCTGCCATACCATCATGAATTTGGAGTTGCCGCAGGCGTCGCGGCCGTTTTCGACGTGGCAAAACCGCTGCGTGGCGATGTGCGTGGCGCCGTAGCCCTTGATGGAATACACTTCGAGGCTGCCCGGTACCAGCGTGCGGCGGATGTCGGGCGATTGGGCAAACAGCGCACAAAGCCTTCCCGGGTCTGGCTGAAGCTGCTCAGGTCGCCTTTGTCGTGGTAGAATTCCAGCTCCGGGGCGAAGTAGGACATGAGCTTATCGACATCCTTGGCATTGAAGGCCGCGAACAGCTCGGTGTCGAGCCGGGCCACGGTCTGGTACAGCTCGCTGGGCCCGGCCGGCCTGGCCGCGGGAGCCGCCGCAGCCGGTATGGCCGCCCTGCCTTGGTCGGGCGTTTGCCAGCCTGGCCAAAGGCGGTGGTGCTGCTCGCCAGGGAAAAGACCAGGCAGCAGGTTACGAAGGTGCGGAGCATAGCAGTAAAATGACGTGATGAAGTGGGGAGAAGACGCGGGTAGGCTACCCTGAACGGCGGGCAGGCTAAGCCCCCGATAAGTTGCCTTTTGTAGTCCGATGCTGCATCTTTTAGCTAATGCTACACTCTCGCATTCTGCTGTGGGGTTGTGTGATTTGCTGTTCCTGTGAATCACAAACGCCGCCGCAGGCAACCTCAACGGTTGCCCCGCCCGTGCCGGCTCCGCACCCAGCCAGGGCCCCGGCCGAGGCGGCCGTTCCTTTCAACCTGCCGCCGCCCTTGGACAGCTCACCGGTACGCGACAGCCTGGGACCAGTAGCGCTGGCCTGGCAGCAGGTAAACCTGGATGGACTGCGGCCCGACCAGGCAACGAGGCTGACGGTAGACACGCTGCTGGGCCGCTTTCTGCAAGTGCGGGAGCCCGGCTCCGTGCCCCGGCTCTTCTACAAAGCCGACCCACGAGCCGTCCAGTGGCGGGAAGTGGATTTGGCCCTGCCCGAATTTGACGGAGATGACTGGACCTGGGCCACCTTAGAGCTTGATACCGCCAACCTGGACCGCCAGGGTGCCCCGGAGGTCCTGGTGACAGTTAACAAGCACAGCTATGGCTCGGGCGGCGGGCGGCGCTGGGCCTACAAATGCTTGCTGGATATCACGCAGGAGCCCAAACGGCTGCTGGGGGCCATGGCGGAAATAGAAGACGAGAACTTCGGCCGCGACAACAGCGAGCCCGACGGCCGCACCCACGACCCCGACTACGAGCGCACCACCGGCTGGACGCGCAGCATCGAGCTGAAGCGCGACATCGTGGTAGGCGAGCCCGAAGGTCTGGGCCGCGACAACGGCGACAACGAGCTTACCCGGCTGGCCGCCGGCCGCTACCGCTACCGAAATGGCAGGATGTTTCGGGTAGGGGAGTAGCCTCAGCCCCAGCAGGTCTGTGATACTGACCTGGGTGCTGGGAGCCAGGCGACCGGAAACCCGCGCCCGCCGCGTAGCCGAAACCGTGCGCCTGGCCGCCCTGAACAAGCGCGCCAACGTCGACCGGGAGTAGTCCGGTGCGGTCCTGCTGCACGAATTCCTTACGGGCAGCAACCTTAACGCCCACGCTTGCGAATACCCAAGCCCCGCCAGCTACAGGCGGGGCCTGTTTCATTCCGCACCGCATTCATCCTCCTACCAGCATGGGCAAAGGCAAGAAAAAGCACTCGAACAAGGAAACGGTTTCCGGCGACCTGCTGGACGCAGCCGTCCTGTCGGTTAAGAAGTTCCGGAAAGTAACCCGGGAGATTGGCAAGCTCAGCACCGGGCAGAAGCTGCTGGGCGGGGCTGCCCTGGTAGCCGCCGGCCTGCTCTACCTGGTGGTGCAGGACGTGGAGTCAGAAGACAAAGGACCGTCCGGCGTGTCAGCTGCTACCGACAGGCTGCCCGAAGCCAAAGCGGAGGCGACAGATGAAGTGAAAGCAGATGAGCCCACGCCAGCCAAACAGCCGGACGCTCCTCGCAAAAGCCGCAAAAGCCCGAAATCAAGCAAGTCGCACAGCGGCAGCAGGAAATCGACGGATAGCTCCGGCGAGTAGAAGCATGTCGTCGAAAAATACACACCAAGCACCCTTTCCAATCAGCTATGAAAAAGACCAAAAAGAAGAAGGCGGCCCGCAAGTCTGTGCTCAGCGGCGCCACCAAATCCATTAAGAAGCTGCGCAAAAGCCGGCTTAGCACCACCCAGAAAGTAGTGGGCGGCGCAGCCCTGCTGGCCGTGGGCCTCGGCTTGCTGGCCCGGCGCCTGAACGGCAGCACCGCACCTACTGCCGACATGGCCGCGGCCGAGGAAAGCCTGGCGGCTCTGGACGAAAACGGGGCCTAGGCTCTTTGTGCAACGCCAGTTAAGCACAACAGGCCGCCGCTCCCGGAGCGGCGGCCTGTTGTGCTTTAGGAGCTAGGGTGCTGTTAGGCTACTTCCTTTTCCAGCAGCTCCACCACCGGAAAGTCAATGTCGGTTTCGGCGGTGTTGTTGAAGTAGTTGGTGAAGGTGTTGAGGGCCACGTGGGCAATGATTTCGCCTACTTCCCCTTCCGAGAGGCCGGCGGCGCGCACGGCGGCTACGTCGGTGGCCGTCACCAGGCCCTGCCGGGCTACCAGGGTGCGGGCGAAGCGCAGGGCCGCGTCGGTGCGGGCATCGAGCGGCGCGCCGCGGCGGCTGGCTTGAATGGCGGCATCGTCGAGGCCGGCGCGCTGGCCCAGCACGGCGTGGGCCGAGGCGCAGTACTGGCAGCTGTTGGCTTCGGCCACGGCCAGGGCAATCTGCTCGCCCAGCTTGCCGCCCAGGCTGCCCTTGCTCAGGGCGCCGCTGAAGGCGAGGTAGGCGTCGAGCACGGCCGGCGAGCTGGCCATGGTGCGCATCATGTTGGGTGTTACGCCGAGCTTGTTCTGTACGGCGGTGAGCAGGTCCAGGGCTTTGCCGGTGGCGGCTGCGGGGTTCAGGGCGTGAAATCGGGCCATGAGCTTGTCTTGTGTTTGGTGGTTGAATAAGAACAAGACAAAGGTCCGGCGGCCCTTAATCGGGTAAAATGGACAAAGGGAGCCGAAGATTGGACACATTGCCCACCCGCTGCCGGTACTCCTCGGCCGTGACGCCGGCAGCCTTCTTAAAGAAGCGGCTGAAGTAGGCGCTGTCCTCAAACCCCAGGGCGTAGCCGATTTCCTTCACGCACCTGGGTGTGAGGTAGAGCTCGCGCTTGGCTTCGATGATGAGGCGCTCCTGAATCAGCTGCGACACCGACTTGCCGTAGGTGCGGGCCACGATTTTGCCCAGGGCCTTGGGCGTCAGGTGCAGGCGCTCGGCGTAGTACTGCACCTGGTGGTGCTCGCGGAAGTGGGTTTCCAGCAGGCTTTTCAGGCGGCTAAGCACGTGGGGCTCGGCGGTGCTGGGCGGCAGCGCGGCCAGCTGGGCCACCTTGAGGCGGGTGGCGGCAATGAGCAGAATCTTGAGGTAGGAAAATACCAGCTCTTCCTGGGCCAGGCTGGCCTGCCCCAGCTCGCGGGCCAGCTTCTGCAGCAGCTCGGCAAACTCGGGCCGGGCCTCCTCGGGCAGGGGCAGCACCGGAAACTCAAACACGTTGTTGAACAGCACGCCGTTGCAGCCCACCTCCCGCTTGTGCAGCTCGATGCAGAAAAACTCGGGGGCAAAGCGCAGGGCCACCCCCCGCACCGGCCCGGCGGCCAGCAGCTGAAACGGCTGGTAGGGGGTGAAAAACAGCAGGGAGTGCTCGGCTACCGGCTGCGCCTGGGTTTCGACCCGGCACTCGGCCGGGCCGGCCTGCAGCCACAGCAGGGAGTAGCGGTTGAGCCGCTGCACGGCCTGAAACGGCGACTCCCCATCGAAGAGCAGCAGCTCCAGGGCTACCTGCCCGCTGGCTTCGCTGTGCAGCTGCAGGAGCTGGTGGGTGGCGGCGGGGGCGGTGAGCAGGGTTTCCATATGCAGCAGGGCAAGAAAAAGAAGTGGCCGGCACGGAGTCAGGCCGCACAAATGAAGTGAATTACAGGGGCAACAAAAAGGCGGCCGAAGCTTCCCGAGCTTCGGCCGCCTGTAGTGCGGGGTGTTCGTGCGGCGGCTATTCGGCGGCGGGCGGTGGGGGCGTGGCGCTGGCGTGCTTCACGCGCACGGCCGTGGGCCCTTTTTGGCCCATCTCCACTTCAAACTGCACCTTGTCGCCTTCCCGGATGGGGCCGGCGGCCAGGCCGTTGGCGTGCACAAAAATGCTTTCCTGGGTCTGGCTGTCTTTTATAAAGCCATAGCCCTTGGAGTCGTTGAAAAAGCTTACCGTGCCAGTACGCAGCGGGTCGTCTTCTTCGCGGTCTTCCTGCTTGGCCACGCTGATGCGGATGTCCTCGTCTTTGATGACGCGCTTCTTGGTGGGGTCGGGCGGCGTGCTGGTGATGTTGCCGTTTTCGTCGACGTAGGCAAACATTTCCTCCAGGGCCTGGCCGGCTTTGGCGTTGGCCTTGCGCTCCTCGCGCTTCTCCTCTTTCTCGGTGCGCTTTTTCAGGCGCTTCTTCTCGTTGTCTTTTTTACCAAAGGATTCTTGTGACCTACCCATAGTTGTTGGTTTAAGCGAAGCCTGCTTTGCCAAACGTGATTGGGCGGTCAAAACAGGGTGTGATGTTCGCGAAGATACGGAAAACAGCCGCAGGCTGTGCCGCTTCCCCGGCCAAGCCTGCCGAATAAGCGGAGGCGGGGATGGGCGGGCTTACTGCTGCTCGTTAAATACAGTGTCGATGGCTAGTCCGGCGGCCAGCAGCAGTATGCTGGAGGCGGGCTGGGCCGCGCCCATGTCGTTAATCGAAATGAGGTAGTTGTCGGCGGTTGTAAACAGCTCCTGGCCAAAGCCAGCCCACTTTTTCGTCACGACCCCAATTTCCTGGCCTGTATCGCTGATGAATTTGAAGTCCCAGCTTTTCCAACTGCCCTTGATTTCGGCCACCTGTACACCCTCGGTATTGTAGACGTAAAAGCCGCCCGAAAATGAAAAGAGCTTGCTTTTAAAGTAGCCGATGGTTACGTCCTGGGCATCAACCACCGACACCTTGGAGCGCATAAACGACCAGCCCCGCTCGATGCGCAGCACCGGTGCCGCTTCCGGCGTTTCGCGCACCACCACCGACATGGGCAGGTGGCGCTTGTGCAGCAGCAGGCGCAGATAAACTGCCCATTGGGGGGTGGCCTCCGTGGCCTGCCCGATAAGCTCCTGGGTTTCGGGAGCGAGAATGTCGTACGTGTCCTTGAGCTTGAAAATCCCGACTTGCTCACGGATAAAATAGGTGCGGCGCTGCAGCATGAAAATTGTGTAAGAGAAGCCGCAAGGTAGAGCATTGCCAGCGCCCACGGCCGGGCTATGCGGCACTACAGCCGGCCAGCCCCGGAAAATCGGGTACTTCCAGCACGGCACCGGCCGGCAGGCTGCCCAGCTGGATGCCGCCAATGCGCACGCGAAACAGGCGCAGGGTCGGAAAGCCGACGGCGGCCGTCATCTTGCGCACCTGCCGGAACCGGCCCTCGGTGAGGGTGATGGATACCCAGCTGGTAGGCCCGTGCCGGTCGTCGCGCACCTTGCGCGTGCGGGGCGGGAAGTCGGGCGGGGCGGGCAGCAGCCGGGCCTGGCAGGGAAGGGTGAGGTAGCGTCCCTCGGCCAAGCCTATCTCCACGCCCTGCCGCAGCTGCTCCAGGGCCGCTTCGCTTATCAGCCCATCTACCTGGGCGTAGTATTCCTTTTCCACGTGCTGGCTGCGGATTTCGGCGCTTAGCTGTCCGTCGGTGGTCAGCAGCAGCAGGCCCTCGCTGGCTTCGTCGAGCCGGCCCACGGCCATGGTGCCGTCCGGAAAGTCGTACAGCTCGCCCAGAAAACGCTTTTTCCGCTCGTTCCGGTCCTGGCTCCGGAACTGGCTGAGGTAGCCATAGGGCTTGTGCAGGATGAAGTGGCGGTGGGGCATGGGTTGGCTATGTAGTTGTCAGCTGTTCGTTGTCAGTTGTCGGTGAGCATAGGGGCGCTGTTATGGCGAGGGCAGTCCGTAGGCGCGTTCATCTACATGCCGCCAGGCAGCCAGGGTGAATTCCTATAGTATGTCCTGGCAGATGAAGGCTGTTGCGGGCGTGGCCGCATTCTAATTGCTGCGGCCATCATTGCAGCGCCCAAAAGCTCACTAACAACTGACAACGAACAACTGACAACTACATAGCCAACTACTTCCACCGCTTCTCGCGCCACTCCTGCTGCTGGGCTTCATCCAGAAACGTCCAGGCGATGAAGCGGCTGGCTTTGTGGCCCTGGGCCATGGGCACGATGCGCACGGCCCGGGCTCCGGCCTTGTCCAGCGCCTTCTGGATGCCATAGAGCGAGTCTCTTTTAGACACCAGGGCCGTAAACCAGAAGCAGGCCGTGGGCAGGCGGGCGCTTTCGGCCACCATGCGGCGCACAAAGCCTTCTTCGCCGCCGGTGCACCACAGCTCACCGGCCTGCCCGCCAAAGTTGAGGGCGGGCTGGGCCGGGGCCGTGCCCAGCTGCTGCCGCTTGCGGCCGTTGGCGCCGGCGGCATCCTCGGCCGAGGCGTGGAAGGGCGGGTTGCACAGCACCAGGTCGAACAGCTCGCCGGGCTTGAGGACGCCCCGGAAGATGTCGGCCGGGTTGGGCTGCAGGCGGCAGTCGATGGTGCCGGCCAGGCCGGGGTTGGCCGCCACAATCTGCCGGGCCACCCGAATGGCCACCGGGTCGATGTCGGAGCCCACGAAGCGCCAGCCGTACTCGCGGTGCCCGATAATGGGGTAGATGCAGTTGGCCCCCACGCCCACGTCGAGCACCCGAATGCCTTTGCCGCGCGGAATCTGGCCGCCGTTGCTGGCGGCCAGCAGGTCGGCCAGGTGGTGCAGGTAGTCAGCCCGGCCGGGAATGGGCGGGCAGAGGTAGCCGGGCGGAATGTCCCAGATGCCAATGCCGTAGTACTGCTTCAGCAGGGCCCGGTTCATGGCCTTCACGGCGGCGGGGTCGGCAAAGTCTATACTGTCGGCCTGGTGCTCGTTGGGCCGTACATACGCGGCCAGCTCGGGGCTGAGGGCCAGCAGCTGGGCGAAGTCGTAGCGGCCCTGGTGGCGGTTTCGCGGGTGCAGAGCGGCTTTTTCCGGCGAGCCGGCGGTGGGGTGTTGCTTCATGGGGCCAACGGGAATGGGCCGCAAAGGTACCGCTACCGCAGGCTGCCCGGTGGCTGGCCCCGGGCTACAGGGTTTTAATCAGCTTAAACCCGTCTTTGGTCAGCAGGTACTGGGCTCCCTGAATAGTGATGGTTTCGCCTTCCAGCACCGCGCTCAGGTTGAGCAGGTCGCTTTCCAGGGTGTGCAGGCTGAATCCGTGCTTGCGGGCCAGGCTTAGGTACCGGGGGTTTACCAGGCTTCCGGCACCGCAGAGGATGATGCGCACCTTGGCTTTCACGTTTTTGAGCAGGCGTGCGTCGCGGGGGAAGGTGTGGTTGTCGGCCAGCAGAATGACTTCGGTGGCGTCGGGTACCAGCTCCAGCGCGTGGGCAATGGCCTCGCCGTCGTTTTCCGGCGCGTCGCCGCCCCCGCCTGCCAGCATGGCCTCCAGTACTTTGGCTTTCACCTGGGCAAAGTCAGCAGTTTTGATGTCGTACAGCCCGCCGGTGCTGCCAATGGGCTTATGCTTGTCGGAGGCGTCGTTGCCGTCGTTGAAGAAAACAAACGTTTTCTCCTCCTGCATGGTGCTGAGCTGCAGCCAGGTGAGCAGGTCCAGCGTGTAGGGGAGCATGCTGCCCGTCACGTCGGCCACCACCACGCGCTTGTTCCACTCGGGGTGGCGGCTCATCACCTTGCTTACCACGTCGGCGTCGGGGTTGGGCAGTGGGTCTTCGTCGAGCGGTTCGCCGGGTTTCAGCATGCGGGCAAAGCAGGCCTCGCGGCCCATACGGATGCGGTGGCGCCGCACCAGGGAGTCGGAGAGAAAGTAGCCGGTCACGACCAGACTGTTGCGGCGGGCGGGCAGCTGCAGCCTGCCCGTGATGGAAAACGGAAACCGCATGTTGCCCACCCGAAACCCATTTGTGAAGGAGAAGCTTTCCCGCAGGGTGCGGGCCAGCTCCTGGCGGCAGGCCAGGTCGTCTCCTGCCCCCAGCTCCACCCGCTGAATGCGGCCCCGGCGGTCTACATCGGCCCGGAACTCCACGGTTTGGGCCTGTTTCTGCTCGCAGTCGTAGCCGCGCCGGATGCGGCGGGCCACCTGCCGCAGCTTGTAGTGGCTGCGCGGGTACTCGCAGGGAATGGGCCGGCCCCGGGTGGTGCGGGCCGCCCGCAGCTTGTCGATTTTCTTGGTGCGCGCCTCCAGTATGCGCTTCAGGCTGTCGGCCTCGCGCCGGGAATCGGTGGCGGTGTAGCGCTTTTCGAAGTACAGCACAAAGCCGTGGAAAAAGTCCTGGCACTGCTCGGGGCTGCTGCAGCCGGTTTGCTCCACCAGGTTCCAGGTGATGGCCTCGTTTTCGAGTACACCGGGCAGCTTGGCCGCCAGGTTGCGGATGCGCCCCAGGTTCAGCTGCCGCTGGTTGAACTTCGGGTCGAGCCGGTAGGCGGTATACACCAGGTCGACGCGCACCAGCTGCTTGTCGGCCACCTGCAGGGCGGCCAGCTGCTCGTTGGAGAAGTTGGAAGGCAGCGTGAGCCGCTGGTAGCCGGCAGTGGGGCGGTAGCGCGGTACGGGGTAGGCGTTAAGCTTGTCGTAAAAGGCTTCCAGCTCGGGCGCAGCCCCTGGCTGAGCTACCCCGGCGTAAGCCAGCCCCAGCAGCAGGAGAAGTAAGAAGTGCTTCATATACAGGCAGGGAGAGGTTCAGGCACGGGCAGCAAACGCCTGGCCATAGCTTTTCGTCTCTGCTCAGGTGGTTTTGTAGAGGTACCAGCCCTGGCCCAGGGGCTTTAGCATGATGATGCGCACCGGGCTCATGCTGGGCAGGGCGGCGGCATTGGGCTCGTAGAGCAGGCCCACCGTGCTGCGCTGCTTGCCGCCGATGATAAACTCCACGCAGCTGCTGCAGCCGGTTTCGCGGCGGCTTACCTGGCCCAGGAAGAGCTTGCGCAGCAGGGCGTGCACCGTGGGGTTTTCGTTCACAGCTGCTTCGTCGGTGGGCGCCAGGCGGCCCGGGGCTCCCTTGAAGTAGGGCCCGGCCTGCACCAGGCGCAGCACCTGCTCAAAGTCGGCGCGGTTGCGCTCGAAGTGGGCAGCAATGTCGGCGTCGGGCGCGGCCCACAGGCGCAGGTTGCCCACGGTAAAGGCATGGTCGGCGTCGGGGTGCTTGAGGTTATAGTCGGCGATGTCGGCGGGCGGCAGGGTGGTGAGCAGCTGCAGCATGGGCGCCCCCAGCTGCGTCATGGCCAGGCTGCGCACGGCTTCCAGCTTCCAGCGGCTGGCTTCCTTGCGAAAGTGCAGGTAGAAGTCGTTGCGGCTAAGTGAATCGCGCAGCTCCACCGCCACCACGGCCGTGCCCGCCCCCTGCAGCAGCAGCTGAGACACGCGCTGCAGCTGCGGCGGTATCTGCTGGCCCAGGGTCTGCTTGCGCGCCTGCGTGGCTACCTCACAGCAGAGGTAGGCCTTCATGTCGGCCCAGCCGGTGGGGGCCACAAACTGCTCGGCAATCTGCAGCGGCAGCAGGGGCAGCACCTGGGCCCGCAGCGCCGTGGGCAGCCACAGCCCGAGCAGGAGGAGGAAACACTTCATAAGTAAATCTAACTCCGAATCAGGCCGCAATGATTCCGGCGGTAGTGGCACCGGACCGATAGAGCATGCCAGCGGTAAGTGGGGTTACTTATAAATTTGAAAGCCTTGTAAGTTTGAAGTGCCGTTTGCCTGAACACAAAAGGCTAGGCTTTCACGTACCCTACCAAGCCGACCTGTACCTGTGAGGAGATACACGTGAAGAGCACAGTCGGCACAAAGGCATCCAGGCCCAAGGCGAAGAGGTCGTCATATCCCTGCTGATTCGGCCCGGCCCATTGGCCTACTATTTTCTTGCCCAATAGCGCAGCCGCCCAATCAGGCTGCTCGGTGTTCGTTCCTGGTAGCGTATCCTTGGCCCGCAGCTGCAGGCGCAGTTCCTCTGTGTCGAGCAGCGGCTCAATCCAGAGCGTACCCTGGGATTGGGTGACGACGAGCACGGCATCGTAGCCCCCTAAGCAGAGTTCGCCAGGCACTACATAGACCGCCTGTATAACTGCGCCGGCCAATTCGATGATAGGAGACATAGGAGAAGGATAAAAGCCTGAAGCTAAAGGTTAAAGGTTCGTGGCTGTTGCAGAACTCGGCTTAAATTGTTCTATTGCTGAGTAGCCACTTGGCAAGCGCCCGAGTTGGCGCTTCGGTGCA